>CAMJEC010000037.1 GCA_946404585.1 uncultured Caryophanales bacterium | reverse complement strand
CCGACTTGTCCAGCTTCTAAGACATCAGTCTTAATTTCTTTAGGGGTTCTGATACCAAGTTCAATGACTTGATATTCTTTACCCGCTTGCATGAGACGAATCTTATCACCGACTTTAACAGAGCCATCTTTGATTCTCACTAAAACAATAACCCCACGATAAGGATCATAATAGCTATCAAAGATAAGAGCTTTCAAAGGCGCTTTTAAATCACCATTAGGAGCAGGAACGCCTTTCACTATGGCTTCTAATAATTCGTGAACATGTAAGCCTGTTTTAGCGCTGACTTCGACAGCTTCATCACATGGAATGCCAATTTTCTTTTCGATTTCTTGTTTTGCCATATCCACGTTTGCGGAAGGTAAATCAACTTTGTTGATAACAGGTAAAATCTCTAAGTCATTATCGACCGCGAGATAGGCGTTAGCGAGCGTTTGTGCTTCTACACCTTGTGTCGCATCCACGACTAATAATGCGCCCTCACAGGCGGCTAATGAGCGGGATACTTCATATGTGAAGTCGACATGTCCCGGAGTATCGATGAGATTGAAGATGTATTCTTCACCATCATCGGCTTTATAAGACAATGTGACAGCATTAAGTTTAATTGTGATACCTCTTTCTCTTTCTAAATCCATAGAGTCGAGAATTTGGTCTTTCATTTCTCGTAATTCCACCGCACCAGTCAATTCTAAAATACGGTCCGCTAAAGTGGACTTACCGTGATCAATATGGGCGATGATAGAAAAATTTCTAATTTTCTTTTGCGAGAAATCCATAGATTAATAACTTGATGTAGATGGAATTGATGATGAGGACGATGTGGCGTTATTAATCGCTTGGCTAACCGCTGGTAATAAGAAGAAAAATACTACCGCAGAGACAATCGTTGCTAAAGTAACGATTAAAAGTGTTAATGAATACCACTTTTTGCCAACACCCTTTAATAAAATAATTTCAAATGGTAATGAGACAACGCCTGCGACAATCGCAGCGATGCCAAGCATAATGCTGTAAATAAAGATGAAAATGCCACCGATTGCGTCACCAAAGGTTGTTTCACCTTTAAATAAGATACCCATGCTACATAATTCGACATAGGCTTGGAAAGCGAATAATGAAAACGCTAATGTGACAAAGATGCATGCAAATACAAGCATGACTTTACTAGTTTTGGTCATTTTGATCTCCCTCTTTTTCTGACTCAACTATTTCAGCTTCTTGTTCACTGACAACTTTGGCTTCTTCCTCAGCTTTGGCCATATCTTCGATTTCTAATAGACCAGGGACTGGTTTAAAGAAATGATAGATGCTTTCAAATAAATAGCAGGCGCTTAAGTAAAAAAGCACAATTGGTACGCCATAACGATAAACATCAGATGTGCCCACTGGGTTTGTAACAAAGCAATAAATATCAAAACTGATTAAGTATAAACCCGCTGGTAAATGTGAACATTTATCAATTAAGGCAATCTTCGGTCTTCTTTTCTTAGAAAATAAAGCCCAGAAGAAATCTATCGTTAACCAAGTACCACCGAAGATGGTCACCCAGTTAAAGATCTTACTACGGACATCATTACCACCCATCACACCAGTGATTCTAAGGATGGCAATAACTAAAAACACAACAAAAAATAGCATTAACTCACCACTATAGATGAGTTTAGCTTTGGTAATCATATCTAATTTCTTTTTCATGCCCACTATCTTAACATTAAATATTTATTTAATAAAGAAGTCTTGTAAAATATCGCTTACTTCCTTAGGGGAGAAGGCAACTTCATATTTACGCCACTCACTCTTAAATAAGTCACGATAATCATTAGTGAGGTATCTTTCATCAATGAGCAAAACTGCTCCTCTATCGGTCTCACTTCTAATGACTCTGCCTAAGGCTTGCATGACTTTATTCATGCCTGGATTTAAATAGGCATAGTTATAGCCAGATTGCTCTTTAGAGTCATAATATTTCATAATTTGGTCACTAACAAAGTTAATCTTTGGCATACCAATACCGACGATGACAGCGCCTATTAGACGGTCACTGACTAAGTCAATACCTTCACCAAAAGCACCACCAACGATAACAAAACCTAGGGTTGTTCTTTCGGGATGAGGTTTGAAGTTGGTCAAGAATTCTTCTTTATCTTCGTCACTCATACCCCTATCTTGCTGATAAACATCAACATCTTCCATATCAACATATGGCATGAGGTTTGTTAAATATTCATAACTTGGTAAGAAGATAAAATAGTTACCAACTTTGTTTCTAACAAAGGCTTTAATATAATCAGCGACTTGTTGATAAGAAGCATCTCTATTTTTATATCTAATTGAGACTTTTGGGGCGATGATAATTTTTAGATTATCCACTGGGAAAGGAGAAGGAAGAATTAACTGGGCATCTTCTTTCTTGCCCCCTAACATATCAACGTAATATTCAATTGGAGAAAGTGTCGCAGAGAAAAGGACACTACCTCTAAGACGCCTTAAGGAACTATATAGGAATGATGAAGCATCTAAACATGAAACATGTAAGATGAGGTCATCATCATGGATTTCGTAGTAGCAGATAAAATGATCATTATAAAACTCTAAGATTTTAGAGAAACGATTCACTTCTAAATAGAACTCTAAAAGTTCTTTACTCATCTCTTTGTTCTCATTCTTGTTGATGTCTTGCATCGATGTGATAAATGAGGAGATGGTTTTATATGTATATTCATAGAACTCATCAAGGATGTAATTACCATCTTTTGGATTAACAAGATATTCTTTGAACATCTTATTCATTTTTGACATCGCTAATTTGAGTTGATGAAGCTTACTATGACACACACTCTTGCGCGCTTCTAAGAATTGCTTGTAGGATAATGACGCTGAATACATATCTCTGCTTCTATCCACAAGGTTATGGGCTTCGTCCACTAAAACGAGGAAACTGGAAGTATCCTCATCAAAGTAACGTTTCATATAAGAGATTGGATCGAATAGATAGTTATAGTCACAGATGATGACATCCATGAATAAAGATAAGTCTAATTCAAATTCAAATGGACAGATTTGATTCTCATACGCTAATTGGGTGATGGTTTGTAAATCAAAGTCATCATAGTTAAGAATGGCGTATCTTAAAACTGTTTGAATCTTATTGTAATATCCTTTAGCGTATGGGCATTCTTCTGGATTACAAGCTTGTCCTTTACAGAAACAAATCTTGTCTTTCGCAGTTATCATAATATCACCAAGTGATAAACCATTATCTTTTAAGAGTTTTACTGCCTGATGGGCGGATTCTCGACCACTAGTTTTCGCGGTTAAATAAAAGATCTTGCTGTTATCATCATCTTCAAGCGCTTTGATGAATGGGAAGAGGGTTGAAATGGTCTTACCAATACCAGTCGGCGCTTCTGCGAATAGGCGGCCGCGTTTCTTCGCCATCGCGTATGTATATTTAGCTAAATCTCTTTGACCTTGACGGAACTTTGAGAATGGGAATTTAAGCGCTTCTATGCTCTCATTTCTCTTGGAGATTTTATTAAAAATAATGTTATAGAAAGAGAGATATTCATTAAGTAATTTAACGACAAATTGCTCTAATTCGAGGATGTTAAAGACATAAGAATCAACGAGTTGTTCTTTTTCTTTTCCTTGACGAATGTAAGTTAACTTGATACCGATATATTCAAGGTTAGTTTGTTTAGCGAACATATAAGCATAACACTTTGCTTGACCAAGATGCCATTCAAGATTGTCATCATGGAAAATCTTAAGATCTTCCACAGTGGTCTTGATTTCATCAATGACATATTCACTTTCACTTCTTTTGATGATGCCATCCGCCCTACCTTCTAAAACGATGTTTACTTCATCAACATTGAAGGACATCTTTAAAGGGAATTCAGCGAGATAGTTAGAAGACTGCTTTGATTGATACACACTATGAAGGCGACTACCTTCAGTCATTGATGAACGATTAAAAACGCGATTATCAATATCGCCTGTTCTTAAAAGAAAGTCCACCAATTGGTGCACGCTCAAAGTCAGATACTTTTCCATTTTAGTTTAATTTAGTGCCTAAAAGATTCTGGTTGCCGTTAATAAAGGCTTTATAGTCCATTCTCTTTTTGCCTTCTTTTTGCAGCTCTAGGATGGCTAATTGACCGTTTTGACATTGAAGTAATAAGCCGCGTTTATCCGCTTGGACAATTGTGCCTACTTCCGCAGTTACTAAATCATTAGCAATCTTAGCTTTGAAGATTTTAAGTTTTTGGTTATCTAGATAGAGATAAGCACCTGGTTCATCGCTTAAGCCTCTAATATAGCCATAAACTTCTAATATATCTTTAGATAAATCTAATTTTTCTTGTTCTGGTTTGATAAGCGAACAGAAAGTAACTTCATTTTCATCTTGAGGAATGCCTTCTAATTCACCGTTTACATATTTTGGTAATAATTCTAAAGCTAAATCTTTAGCCGCTTCGCTTATCTTCTTAAATAAAGAAGTAGCGTTATCATCTTCTTCAATGGTGACTTCTTTCTTGCCATACATCCTTCCAGCATCCATCGCTGCGACCATTTCCATAAGAGTCACACCAGTGACTTTCTCGTTATTGATTAAAGCGGTTTGAACAGGAGATGCTCCTCTTAATTTTGGAAGTAATGAACCATGAAGGTTTAAACAACCAAAACGCGGAATATCTAAAAAGCCTTGAGGGACAATTTGTCCATAGGCAAGAGTAATAACTAAATCAACTTTAAGATTATCCATAAAAGAGAAATCTTTACGAATCTTGATTGGTTGAAAGACTGGAATGTTATATTTCTCAGCGATTACTTTAGTAGGGACTTTTTCAATAATGCCTTTTCTTCCCACTGGATGATCAGGTTGAGCGACTAAGCCCACAAAGTGGTAGCCATCAAGAATCATCTGTTCGAAGACATAAGCACTGATTTCAGGAGTGCCCATAAATAAGAGATTTAATTCTTTCTTTTCCATATGGAAATATTATACAAAAGCGGATGTTTTTTTGCTACTATATGAAAGATGAAAATTTTGTTAGTTAGTGATTCCCATGGTGATTATGCTTCATTAGACCGTTTAGCGGCCCTTTATCCTGATATGGATTTATATCTTCACGCTGGAGATAGTGAGCAAGATGAATGGTCAATTAAGCCATTTATTTCAGTGAGAGGTAACTGTGACCGATATTATGACTTCCCAGAATATCTAATTATTCCTAGTCCATATGGGAATATTTTCGTACAACATACTCCCTATGTAAGTAAAGAGTTATTGAATAAACACAACGCAAAGATTGTCATACATGGGCATACACATATTCGTAGAAATGAAATCAAACATGATATATTATATGTAAATCCGGGCGCTTTAAGTTACGCTCGGGATAAGTTTGATGGTAGTTACGCCATCCTCAATATTGAATCTAATACAGTAGACATTAAGTTCTACACGTTAATATAAAAAGGAAAACATATGAAAAACAAACAACAATTGATCACTCAATATATCTTGAGTGCGGCAGATTTACTTAAGACTTCTCGTCATTTTGTGAACATTTACCAACAATTAATGCACCAAAATAAGAAGAACGTCTATGCCGAATTTACCGGTCTTAACAACCGTATTAAAAAGTACAAATATTCTAAGATGGATGAAAACGTCAAAAAGTACGCATTATATCTATCTAATAAGATTAAAAAAGAAGGCACAAATCGTGTCGTATTAAAAGTCGCTAACTGTCCAAGTTGGGGTGAAATCTTCTGGGCCTTATTAATGGCTGGCTTTGTCCCAGTCTTAGTGGACGCTAAATTACCAAGAGAAAACGTTATTAACTTAGGTAATCAAGCAAAAGCTATCGCCATTATTAGTGATGATAACCATGAATACACCCTTAACAAAATCAGATTAGACAATATCCTACAAAACGCTAAAGAAGAAATGTCTAACCCATCCTGGGCGAATGAAGTTATCTTCTCTTCCAGTGGCACAACTGGTGACGCTAAACTCATGGTTTTCAATGGTGAAAACTTTGTGAATCAAATCTGTTGTTCTTTAAAGATGACCGAAGAAAGTTTGGACATTATGTATCCAAAGAAAGTCGGTCAAATTAAGATCTTAGCAATGATTCCATTCCACCACATCTTTGGCTTTGTCGCGGTCTTCTTATGGTATACATTCTATGGCACAACCTTAGTGTTCCCAAAGAGCAATACCCCAAGCGATTTATTATCAATTTGCCAAAAAACTGGCATTACTCACGTCTATAGTGTCCCATTATTCTGGGATTCTTTAGCCTTATCTATTAAGCGTAAGTTTGCTATGCAAAATGAAGACAAACAAAAGCTTTTAGAAAAGATGATGGCTTATAACTTAGGTGAAATGAGCGCTGAAGAAGCAGGCTTTGCTTCTAAGAAGATTGTCGCTGATAAGATTAAAGGTATGATCTTAGGTAAACACGTTAAATACTGTATCTCTGGTGGCGGCTATCTCTCTAATGAAACATTAAGAGCAATTAATGGTTTAGGCTATCCTTTATATAACGGTTATGGTATGACTGAAGTCGGCGTTACTTCTGTTGAACTTTCTCCAGATGTTAAACAAAGATTAAACGGTTATATCGGTAAACCTCTTAACGGTGTTGAATACAAAGTTAATGAAGCTGATAACGAACTCTTAATTAAATCACCTACAATTCACATTAGAGAAATCATCGCCGGTGTGGAAAAAGAAACTGTTTTAGATAATGGTTATTTCCATACAGGTGATATCGTTAATAAATTTGAAACTGGTTACATCATGAAAGGTAGAATGAAAGATGTCATCATTAACGCGAATGGTGAAAACATCTTCCCAGATGAACTTGAAATCTACTTCAAAGATTTGCCAAATGTCACAAACTTATCAGTTTTAGGTGTTGTTAATAAAGATAAAGCCCTTCATGAAGACATCGTCTTAGTCTTAGAACTCGATGATAAGACAAGTGAAGAAGCCTTAAAAGAATTAGAAGCCATGATTAAGGCTATTAAGCTTCCACATGACACAAAGATTGACGCTATTTATTTAGCGAAGAATCGCTTGCCAATGGCGAACAATATGAAAGTTAAACGTTTTGCGATTAAGAAAGAAATCGAAAATGGTTCTAACAAATATGTTCTCATTAATTCTAAGAAAGTTTCTTCTAAGACAAGAAAATTATCTGAAGAAGCCTTAACAAAAATTCTCCCACCTGTAAGAGAACTTTTCTCCAAGATCTTAGTCTTACCAACATTCAAGATTGACGATGAAGATCACTGGATTAATGACTTAGGTGGTGACTCCATGAACTATGTTGAATTAGTGCAAGAAGTCGACCGTTACTTCGACATTGAAGTGCCTGAAGAACAGTATGGCAAACTCACTTGTGTCAACGACTTCGTTGAAGAAATTGCGCTCTTACTTAAACAAAAATAATAAAAGCGTATAATAAATAATTGCATTATTTGTCGAGTTTTGGTAATATTACACTCGGCACTAAGAAAGAGGTAACTTTATGGCTAACATAAAATCACAAATCAAACGTATCAAAACTAACGAAAAAGCTCGTCAAAGAAACGCTTCCGCGAAAAGCGCTATCCGTACTGCCATCAAAAAAGTCAGATTAGCCGTTGAAGCAAAAGATTTAGCTAAGGCCGAAGAATTAATGAATGCGGCTTTCCGTTTAATCGATAAATCCGTCAGCGATGGTATTCAACACAAGAACACTGCTGCTAGACAAAAAGGCGAACTTTCACGTTTAGTGAATTCCGTTAGATAATTATTTTCTTTTGAAATTAATTAGGAATAGCTCAAAGCTGTAATAGCGGTCCACAAGACCGCTTTTAATTTGTTTATCTAATTGATATAAATCTTCTAAAGTTTGTAAAACACGTTTACCAGAGACAACAAAACTATTCTTTCTTAAGATTTTCGCTCTTATTGGATTGATATTTAATTCTTTAGCGATATCTTCTGGTTGATAGCCGTGTCTGGCTAAATATGAGACTCTATTTAATAATCTAAACTGATTAGCGACCATACTGATTAAAGTCACAGGTTCAACATTACTAGTCTTTAAATCTCTAAATAAAGCAACTGCTTCCATATTCTTTTCATCAACGAGATAGTTGAATAATAAGAAAGAATTCTCTTCTAGTGGTCTAGTAACCATCTTTGTGACATCATTAAAGGTAATGTGATCAGTATAAAGAGCGAGTTTACTACCATTATTAAATAATGAAGCATAATCGCCTTCGGTTCTTCTACCTAATTCCACGACCGCGTCACTGTCTATAACAGTGTTAGGCCATTTAGAGGTGAAGTATTGTTTCACGACGTCATTCCACTGCTCTTGTTTAGGTTCCGCGACGGTAATGACTTTGCCGTTTTTTTCTATTAACTGATAATACTCGTTCTTTTTATCGATTTCCTTTTCCGCGGTATTCACTAAAAAGATGAGATCAACATCAGGGTTTGGTTTGTTTAAATAGTTTAATAAAGTTTGATAGTCTTGTTCACTTTCAATCTTTGATTTAGTTCTTTCTTTCATTAAGAAATATGGTGAATCAATAACCACGACCTTTTTGTCATAGCCTAAAGGCATATAGTTAGCTTCACTCATAATCTCTTGGATTTGTGTTAAAGAAGCATCAAATTTGACGAAATTCATCGCATCGATTTCCTTAATGGAATCTTTGATAATGCTTTTCATCTGGCTTTTTAAACGAATGTTTTGTTTGCCATTAATAAGATAAATCATGAAACTATTATAAAATATTTTATATTTTGTAACTACACATTGTTGTTAAAACTTATAAATGCTTTGCTTTATATCAAACATATGTTATAAATATCTTAGATGATGCGAGGTCCTTAAATGGATTATCAAACCGATTATCGGATTGCCATCATCTTTTTTTATTGTGTTCTTTTAGATAATTCTTAACTTTGCTTTCAGAATTGTAATCAAGCTTGGTATTTTTATGAAGTTTACCTTTTACACGATGTCTATCTTTACGAACATATTTCCTAACATAAGATTTGCTTGGGCCTTTTGGGGTAATACACACGATATCGATATATTTGTTATCCCCTGATGGATTGTGAGTCATTTCTAAGTTTTCCCACTTCTCTTTATCTTTTCCACTTAAGGAGATAGATGGATGCCTTGTCTTCTTATTGAAATATATTTTAAAAGCCATAATCTTTTCCTTTCTATTTTTAATAAACTTTTTTATATGTGATTGTTCCTTCTAAATCTGTTCTTCTTATTGGAATGTGATATTTGTTCAAAGTGTTCACAACACTCTTAGAAGGATGACCAAATTTATTATTTTTACCACACGACACAATAGCGATTTCTGGACTGGTGTATTGAATAAATCTCTCAGAAGAAGAAGTATCTGAACCATGATGACCGAGCTTTAAGATATCGCATGGAATACTCTCATAATCATCCATGATTTTATTTTCAATCCATTTAGGAGCATCCCCCATAATAAGGAAGTCCTTATTAAGGATATTAAACGATAACACTAAGGAACGATCGTTTTCTTCGTTGCTTGTCGTGCCATAGATGTTGTAATTATTAAAAGTTAAGCCGTTCACACTTATAGGGAAACTGGAATAATAATCATAAACATTAGCGACCTTATATTCCTTTTGTAAGTTTTCTAACGCTCCACAATGGTCATAGTCATAATGAGTGATAAACACGGCATCGATTTTATAAATTCTTTTCTTTCTTAAATAAGGAATAAGTGTCCCATTAGCGATGTCATTATAAGTTAAGCCTCCTGTATCGATTAATATGGTCTTTTGATGATGTCTAATAAGCGTACAATCACCTTGACCGACGTTAACAAAGCTAACTTCACTTGTTAACCTATTTTCTATTGGTATAGCGTATAAAGCAGTTATCGCCACCATCCCAATAGATAACCATCTTTGAATTGGCCTAATACCAATTGTTAAATAATATAAATAAGCAACATATATTGCGTAATAGATAATCAATAGCCCAATATTGAATTCAGGCATTAATAAACCGAACGATAACGGCTTAATTATTCCTGTATATCCTTTCAGTAAAAAGATG
>CAMJEC010000036.1 GCA_946404585.1 uncultured Caryophanales bacterium | reverse complement strand
TGGGTATTTAGCTCAGCTGGGAGAGCATCTGTTTGACGTACAGAAGGTCGGCGGTTCGATCCCGTCAGTACCCACCAAATTAGTGAATAAGCCCTGACAAAGGGCTTTTTTACAAGAAGCACGCGTAGTTTAGTGGTAGAACTTTAGCTTCCCAAGCTAATCGTGCGGGTTCGATTCCCGTCGCGTGCTCCATATAATATTAATAGCGCTCTTACAAGGAGCGTTTTTTGTTAATAATACTTTTAAAAACTTTGATTTATCCTAGAAAAACTTTGATATATAATGGTGGAAATAATTACAAAAGATATTTTTAAAATAAGGAGTTAGAAAAATGAAAAAAATAGTCTTCCTCGGTGCTTCATTATTATGCTTAACCGCTTGTAACTTTTTTGGTTATCAATACGGTTTTAAAAATACTCCACCAACTGATTTTAAAGTCGAATTTAATATTGGCTTCACTAATAAAGAAAAAGGCCTTATTGAAATAGTGGATAAAGATGTCTATATCAACACTTATCAACAAGGTAATTACAATAACTCCTATTTTGCGCATTTTGATAATGATAGCTATGTATATTATCGTAAAGATGTTATGAATAACGTTGATTGGGAGTCATATTCTGTTGAGACCAATAAATCTAAAAACATGACCACTCTTGATGCCATTAAATCCTTGGAAGGCACAATTAGTGGTTTATATGCTGACATTTTCGATGTCGAACTTATTAATGGTGCTAGATCTTCTGGTGAGACTAAAGTCATTGGTATTGAAACCACCATGTACAAAGTCAAAAGCAGAACATATTACTATATGGAAGGAATTAATAAATTCTTAAAAATATTTGATGAATCGGATGAAGAACAATCTTTAACGGTAAAAGATTATCAGTATTGGAAACACTTTGATGATTCACCATCTTTTTAAACGATATGAAATACGAAAAGTCCTGTGGTGTAATCGCCTACATACTTATCAATAAAGAAATACATTATCTATTGGTTAAACAAACCAATGGTTTTGTGTCTTTTCCTAAGGGACATGTAGAGAATAATGAAACGGAAGAAGAAACCGCTTTACGTGAATGTTTAGAAGAAACAGGACTTAAAGTTAATATCAAGAAAGGTTTTAGAGAAGTAGTGAATTACTACATTCCTGAAATTGATGTTAATAAAGATGTAGTGCTCTTTGTCGGTGAAATTGATAATCTAGATTATCATAGACAAGAAAAAGAGATTGATGACATCAAGGTATGTCAATACCAAGAAGCTTATAATCTCTTAGAATTTGATAACTGGAAGAACGCTCTCAAAAAGGCTAACGACTTCTTAAAAACTATAATCTAGCAAGCACGAGATCCATAATTTCCTTAAAGGTTCCGTGCTTGTATTCATTTATATCATCGTTATCTAGATTTAATAAACAATCAGTAATGAGATAGGAATCAATACCTAACTTATTAACAATCATATCTTCTCTCACATCATTACCAATCATAATAACTTCTTCAGGTTTTAGATTATTCCTTTCTAAAATCATTTCGTAGTATTTAAGATTTGGCTTAGCAAATGAAGAATTCTCATAAGAAGTGATATCAATAAAGTCATCAGGATTAAGACCCGCCCAAACCATACGCGCTTTAGTGGCCACAACTGGGAAGATTGGATTAGAAGCAATAATGACTTCATAGCCTCTATTTTTAAGCTCTTTAATAAAAGGTGCGGCTAATGGTTGAATAGGCATTGCACACGCAAAAGCTAATTTAGGAAAATCGTTATGATAGAAATCATTAAATTCCTTTTCATCTCTTTTTCTACTATCTGGATAAATAGTGGAAAACGCCTCCCAAAATCTTTCTTCATTTGGCATAGTGCCATCGTTTTTAACCATCGCTTTGGTACCAAACCAAATAGCGTTCACTAAATCCTCAGGCTTATAACCAAAATGTTTAACTTTTTGATAGACTGCGCCGAAATAAACTTTCTTAAATTCTTCTTCGTTCATTGGTAGTAATGTACCATCTAAATCAAATAAAACTGCTTTAATCATGAAAAGATTATTTCATTATTCTTATCGTTTGTCATTACAAAATTCTATTTTGTGTTACAATAGTTACCCGTATGACTTGGGAATTATTCTTGGACATCTTATTAGACGCATTAAAAGACAGTGGAATTGTCTTTGCTTTCGTATTCTTATTTCATGTCATTCTCTCTTTTATAGAAACCCCAGTTTCTAACTTCTTAGTAAAAAGAAAGAAAACTTCCCCAATCTTTGGTGCTTTATTTGGTTTAGTTCCACAGTGTGGTACATCCGTCATTGCTGCGGACTTATATATTAAAAAATTCATTACCATCGGTACAGTTATTGCTGTTTTCTTAAGCTGTTCTGATGAAGCCTTATTAGTGCTTTTAGGAGCCTGGAATGAAAAGACCTTAATGATCTTCCCATTATTGGGTTTAAAACTTGCTAGTGGTATCATTGTGGGTCTTCTTATTGATTTATTTGTTAGAAAACAAAAGATTATTGATGTTGACCATGTTGAAGAAGAACATGAATGTCATACCCATCATCATGAAAATACGCCTGCTCATGCACATTTAGTGCATCCATTAATTCACTCCGCGAAGATCTTTGCCTATGTCTTTGTTATCAATCTAGCAATGGGCACTCTTATTGGTTTTGTTGGTGAAGAAAACTTCTCTAACTTCATGATGACAAATCGTTATTTAGCGCCTTTATTTGCCTCTATTATTGGTCTTATTCCTAACTGCGCTTCATCTATTTTAATTACTGAATTATTCATTTCTGGTAACTTATCATTTGGTGCTTTATTTGCGGGTTTATTAGTTAACTCTGGCTTAGGTTTAATGGTCTTATTAAAAGATAAGAAGACTATTGGAAAAGCATTCATTATCTTAGCAATTTGCTTTGTTATCGCTAATATATTTGGTTATTTGACTTGTTTGGTAGCGGGCTTTTAGTCTTTGACTAACTAGCAACTATATGAACAGCCATTCATTTTTTAATTGCAAATATGAACGAACATTCATATAATAATCACGGTGATGAAATATGAAAGGTGTTCAAAACTCAACAATTAAGAAAATGGAAAGCTTGCTCGAAACAGCTTCCGATGCGACAAGATTAAAGATCATGTTAGCGTTACTCGATGACGATAGATGTGTCTGTGAAGGGGATTGCGACTGTGGTACCTGTTTAAATATGGACTGCATGATTGAAAAATGTGTCAACGATATCGCTAATGAAATAGGGGCTTCTCAATCTTTAGTGAGCCATCAATTAAGAGTCTTAAAAGATGCTGACTTAGTGAGAACCCGTAAAGAAAAGACAAAAGTGTTTTACTCATTATCTGATAAACATGTGCGCTTACTTTTAGGCGTTGCTTATGAACACGTGATGGAGGAAGAAGAAAATGATTAAGAAAACATATCACATTTCTGGATTCGATTGCCCAAACTGTGCCCATAAGAGTGAAGCCCATTTAGGCAAACATGAAAAAGTCGATAGCTGTCATATCGATTTTTCGACGAATAAGATGTATATCACTTATAAAGAAGAAGAATTAGAAGTCGAAGAAATCAAAAAAGTTATCGCTCAAGTGGAAAGCGATCCATTAGATATCTATGACTTAGATAAGAAAGTGGTGAAGAAAACTTACCATATCTCTGGCTTTGATTGCCCAAACTGTGCGCATAAATCAGAAGCTCATCTTGCAAAGCAAGAAGGTATCCAAGACGCGCATATCGATTTCTCCACTAATAAGATGTATATCACATACACCAATAAGGCTTTCAGCATTGAACAAATTAAAAAGGTTATTGCTCAAGTTGAAAGTGATCCATTAGATATTAGCGAAATTGAAGGTAAGGTCGAACATAAAGAAAGACTATTTACTCCAAGTATGTGGTTCTTATTAGCAAGAATCATTATCGCTGTTATCGTCTTAATTATTAACCTTGCTGTTTTAGAAAGATTTGATAATAGTGGTTGGATTAGATTTGCTATTTATACCGCGACAACAGTCTTATTAACATATGATGTTACTTGGCGTGTTATTAAGCACATTAAAAACCTTAGAAACATCATTGACCATAACTTATTAATCACTATCGCTGTCTTAGGTGCAACCGCTTTAGCGGTTATTCACCTCTTAAGAGAGGGTCAAGCTGAACATGGTGTTCACTTTGCGATGGAAGCGATGATGGTTGTTGGTTTATTCCAAGTTGGTCAAATCGTTGAAAGAATCGCCACTAATAGAAGTAAATTAGCGGTTATGAACGCTATTCAATTAAGAGTGGAATACGCTAACTTACTAAAAAATGGTGAAATCAGAAAAGTTGATCCAGAAGAATTAGAAATCGGTGATAACGTTGTTATCAGTGCGGGTGAAATGATCCCAGTTGATGGTGAAGTTGTTTCTGGCTCTGCTTATGTTGATAAATCATCTTTAACTGGTGAATTTGTCCCAGTCTTAACTGATGAAAAAAATAAAGAAGTATTTGCTGGCTGCTTAGTTAAAACAGGTTCTATTACCATTAAGGTAAATAAGAAATATGAAGATAGTGCAGTTGCTAAGATTATTGAATTAATTAGCAATAGTGGTGAAAAGAAATCCAAAGCAGATGAATTCATTGCTAAGTTTGCTAAATGGTATACACCTGCTATCGTTATTATTTCCGCTTTAGTGTTACTTATTGGTGGTTTAATTACTAAAGACTGGTCTGAATTTGTGGTTAGAGGATTGGAAATCCTCGTTACAGGTTGCCCATGCGCTATCGTTATCTCTGTCCCACTTGCTTACTTTGCTAGTGTTGGTTTAGCCAGTAAAAGAGGTATTGTCATTAAAGGCACAAACTATTTAGATCAATTAAATAACGTTGATAAGATTGTGACCGATAAAACAGGTACATTAACTCATGGTGTGTTCACCATCACAAAAATCGCTAATGAAGATGGTGTTAGTGAAGAAGAATTATTAAATGCTTTATACGCTGCTGAATGCTTATCCACTCACCCAATTGCTAAAGCAATTACCCATGATGTTGATGTTAAAGCTTTAGCAGCTAAGCAAGTTGATTATCAAGAAATTGCTGGCTTTGGTGTTAAGACCACTTATGAAGGTGAAACCATCTACGCTGGTAACGCTCAATTTATGAGAAATAATGGTGTTGAACACCTTAACGAAGAAGCAATTGGCACAATCGTTCATTGTAAGAAAGGTGACAAATACTTAGGCTACATCGTTTTATACGATGAAGTGAAAAAAGAAGCCTATGAAATGGTCAAACTCTTACATAAAGAAAAGAAAGGTGTTGTCCTATTAACTGGTGATAAGAAAGAGAATGCTGATTACATCAAAGATGAATTAGGTCTCGACCGTGTCTATAGTGAATTAACGCCAGACCAAAAAACTGAAATTCTCGAAAAAGAAATGGTAGCCACTAATAAAGCTGTTGCTTTCGTTGGGGATGGCATTAACGATGCTCCAAGTATCATGCGAGCGGATGTTGGTATCGCCATGGGCGCTATCGGTAGCGATATCGCTGTCGAGAACGCTGATGTCGTGATCATGAACGACGATCCTGCTAAGGTCTATGAAGCCGTGAAGATTGCTCGAATTGCTAGACATACCGCTATCTTCAATATCGTCTTCGCCTTATTCGTGAAGTTCGTTGTGGCTATCCTAGTATTAATCCTTGGTAGTCAATATATCCCAATGATTGTTCCGGTCCTTGCGGATACCGGTTTAACCGTTGTATTAGTTATTAATTCCTTATTAATCTTATATAGAAAATTAAGAAAATAAGCGACACGTGTATATAAAAAGCACGCACCCCCTCTAGCAAAAGGATGCGTACCATTGAGATTAATTTTGTTAACTTATTTAGCGAATTTCTCAGCGGCTTCAACGCCGATTTCAATCATTCTTAATAAGCCATTTTGTCTTTGTTCTGGTGTGAGTTCTTCTTTGATTAAGAAAGAGTCACTGACAGTTAATAGGCAAAGGGCTTTTTTCTTTAACTTCGCAGCGTTGCAGTATAAGGAGAAAGCTTCCATTTCAACGGCCAAGACGTTCATATCAGCCCATTTCTTCCAACCTTCTTTATCAGAGTTATAGAAGACATCACTTGATAAGACGTTACCGACGTGAACAGGAATACCTTTCTTTCTTGCAGCGCTAACTGCGGCTTCCATAACATCGAAGTCCGCACTCGCGGAGTAATGACCGTTTAAGTTATATTGATGTGCCCAGTTACTATCTGTACTAGCAGCGCTACCGACAATGATATCAAATAAATTGATATTTTCTTGATAGGCACCACATGTACCGACACGGATAATCACATCAACGTTATAACGTGAATATAATTCGTAGGAGTAAATACCAATGGATGGCATACCCATACCTGAAGCCATAACGCTAATCTTTTTGCCATTTTTGGTGTAACCAGTATAGCCATAGATGTTACGAACACTAGTCACTAGTTTGACATCATGTAGATATGTATCGGCAATCAATTTAGCTCTTAATGGATCACCAGGCATTAAAACAACGTTAGCAAAATCGCCAGGATTGGCACTGTTATGAGGTGTAGACATATTATAAATTCTCCATTTCCCGAAAACTATTCTACAAAACTTAGCAATGTTTCTCAATAGAGAATAATGTTTTGACCTTCCTCTTATAAATCGTTAGAATATCACCATGAAAGAAGTTAAGCTCAATCAAACTTACTACAAAGTTCTTATTACTATCAAAGCTCTAAATGACTTACATTACTACCCACTTAATGAAGGTATCTATAAGATTCTTGTTGGTGTAGTGGATGAAGATACCAAGCTATTCGTTGATTTAGATTGTTTTGGCACACTCATATCTTTTACCAGCAAAAAGGTTTGCCGTTTAACAATGATGTTGTATCGTTATGGCTATATTGGAAGAATCTTTGACACACAAACTAAAAAGTTATATTTCTCTTTAACCGACAAAGGTATTGAAGTCACTGAAGCCTTCCTAAAAACTCATAAAAAGCCTTTCGCAAGAAGAAACAAAAACGTCACACCGACAATTGTTAAAATTGACTAAATAACCTATTTTTTAGCCATTTTTGTTATCTTTTGTGGAAATATATTCCTGAATATATTATGATTATTTTGCACGCTTCAGGGGGTAAACATCATGCATTTTGCTTGGGATACACAACAATATATCGGCAATTTCATTGCAACTTTAATTTGTATTGTTTTAGTTTTTGGTGCTTTATTTTTTGTTCTTGTCAAAGTCGCAAAACGTAAAGCCAGTTTCATTTTCCTTGGTTCATGTGCATTTTTATTCCTTCTTGCCTACTTATTTGACTTACCTGTCGTGTGTTCTTTAGTTGCCGCAGTTACCGCTGCTGGTTTAGCTGCTTGCTTCTTCGCTAATCTCGGCGATTTAAGAAAGTTCATTGCTAACCCATTCTCCAGAGTTACCGCTAAAGCGGCTAACTTCGGTATTGAAAGAATCTACGATACTCAACAATTATATAAAAACATCGAATCTGCTGTTATCTCATTAAGTAACGCTCGTATCGGTGCCATTATGACATTTGAAAAGAATACAAGCTTGAAAGATATTATGAAGAACGGTGTCCCAATTAATGCACCAGTCACTCCAGAAATCCTTATGACAATCTTCTATCCAGGTACACGTTTACACGATGGTGCGGTTGTTATTCATGGTAATGAAATCATCGCCGCTAGTGTCTTCTTTACACCAACTACAAAACCATTCGCTGGTAAATATGGTTCAAGACATAGAGCTGCTATTGGTATCTCTGAAGTATCAGATGCAGTGACAGTTGTTGTTTCTGAAGAAACAGGACGTATCTCCTTTGCGGTTAATGGTGATTTAGAAGCCGTTACACAACAAAATTTCCTCCGTGTTTTTGAAAACTATATGGCGGATCAATCCTCCTCTGAAGAATAATGGACAGTAAAGAACTTTACGACTATATATTGAAAATCCAATCCATCGCTAAAATAGGATTGGTTTTTTCTAAAGACCCTTACGCTATTACTAACTATCAACAGATTAACGATCTCACTTTAGAGATGTTAGAAAAGCTCATGGAAATGGAGTTCCATAGACCTAATTATTTCTCTAGAGATATTTATCCTACACCAAGTGTATCTGTTCGTGCGGTTATTTTAAATGAAAATCGCAGCAAAGTATTGATGGTAAGAGAAGCCAATAGTGGGACTTATTCTTTCCCTGGTGGTTGGGCGGATCTCTACGATTCCGCTGGTCAAACAGCGATTAATGAATCAAGTCAAGAAGCAGGTGCAGACATTGAACTCGTACGCCTTGTGGGTGTGCTCAATCGTACGCCATTTAAGACAAGTGTTTCCACCCCAGAATATCTCGTGGTTTTTGAAGCTAAACTTAAAGGTGAACTTCATGAACATGAATATGAAACCGATGATGTTGCTTGGTTTGATTTAGATAATCTCCCTCCATTATCTAGGAAAGTAATGAAGGAAGAAATTGACCGCATTATAAATGCGATAAAGACTAATAAAACTATCTTTGACTAAATAGATTATGCAAAATGTCCTTAATAAATAAGGTCATTTTTGTTATGATATTTTATATGGTCGAGTTTAAAGCCTTAACATCGTTAACAACTGTGCAATTAGCATTCGTCATTATTGTCCCAATAGTGGTGGTTTTATTCTTTGCTATTGTCTTATATTTTCCAATCTCTGCGGCCTATCGTCGTAAGAGATTCCAAGTTATCTTTTATAAACGCGTTTATAAAGTGGCTTTAGAAAATGACTATTATTTAATCAATCAATTCTATTTCAAGGTTGATTCAAATAAACTCGCAAAAGTGGATCACATCCTCTTTGGTGAGAAATACATCTATGTCATCTTAACCAAATACTATGAAGGTGATTTAGTGGGTAAGTCCACTGATAAATCTTTGATTTTTATCTCTCACAAAGGTAAAAAGTGCTATACCGATAACCCAATTATTCAAGCTAAGAGTTTAGCGAGTAAATTATCATCATCAACAGGTTTAGATACATCCATGTTAATTGGTATCACTTTAATTAACGATGACTGCAAAGTCGAAGTCCAAAGTGATTCCAAACAGTTCTATATTATTCAAAGAAAGAAATTCGCCGCTTTAATTAAAGCCATTGAATCTCGTCCAGTGGAAAACATCAATGATGCACAACTTGCAAAAGCAGTGCAATCAATTGCTAAGGAAAACAAGAAGAAAAAGTAATGAAAGACTCACTTAGAAGCATTTCTTTTAACAAATTCAAAGCCAATCCATCTTCCTACATTGCTGTAGGAATTATGTGTGGTTTGTTTTTACTTTTAGTAACAATCCTTGCTTTTATCGGTCCATCATTATTAATAATTGCGGTACCGCTTTTAGCTTTACCTTTCTTATTTGCCTCTCATGTCGCTTGTTATTATCTACAGATAAATCAACAAATTTCCTTATCCGCTTATGTGAGATATTTCATGGGTTTCTTCCGTTCACAGTTTAGAGGAAGCTTTAGAGGTTTAATCTCTTTCTTAAAGTCTTTAGGCTTCTATTTTGCCACTGTGATAGTCGCTGGAATTATCTTCTATTTAATCTTTAAAGCACAGTATGGTGAAACCTTCGTTAATTCGTTTAATACCTTAGCGTTCCAATATGTTAATAACGTCGAATTCACCTATGAAGAACTAACCGCGTTATTAGAGGATAACAACAATATGTTATTAACCTTCATCGTTTATATATCTGCGGTAGGAATTCCTCTATCAATGCTCGCTTTTATTTACTATATTTCATTCTCATCTTTATCCATCTATTACCGCGCTAATGTGGCTTTTGGTGCTGCAGCGTTATTAAAGATGAGTGTCGGCAACACTTATGCTCGTCATCGTAATGAAATGCGTAAAGACTGGTTCTCTTTAAATTGGCCAATGTTAGTTTTATCCTTTGTGGGTATGCTAGCCTTTGGTGCGCTTGATTTCTTCTTAATTAAGAGAATCGATTTATTACCAACCTTCGTATTAGTCGGTGGTGTGGCCTTATTAATGTTTTATCTTCCATTCTATTTTGCCAACATGGAAACGATATATAAGAAATATGAAATGAATTTCAAAGAAGGTAATCAAGAAGCAATCGAGACCATCCTTAGAAGAATTCAAAACAGTATTGACCTAAGTGAAGAAGAAAAGAAGAACTTAGAAGCATCGTTACGTGGTCAAGATCATCAAGATGATGAGGATGGAGATAAATAAAAAACCCAGATTTTGCATCTGGGTATTAAGCTGTCTGGAGCAAGTGACGGGAATCGAACCCGCATATTAACCTTGGCAAGGTTACGTTCTACCACTGAACTACACCTGCATT
>CAMJEC010000035.1 GCA_946404585.1 uncultured Caryophanales bacterium | reverse complement strand
CATCTTTAATGTTTCAGTTCTCGCTTCTTCTTCAGTTTCGTGCATGGTATGGCCTTCTTGCCATAAGAATTCAGCACCTCTTAAGAATGGACGTGTAGTCTTTTCCCATCTCACGACTGAACACCATTGGTTATAGAGTTTTGGTAAATCTCTGTAAGAAGAGATGATTTTAGCGTAATGTTCACAGAATAATGTTTCACTTGTTGGTCTAATGATTAATGGGTCATCAATCTTTTGACCACCACCGATATCGGCGATTAAACATTCTGGAGCGAAACCTTCAACGTGATCCTTTTCTTTTTGCAATAAAGAAGTTGGGATAACAGTTGGCATATAGACATTTTGGTGTCCGGTTTCTTTAAATCTTTTATTCAAATAATTTTGTATTTCTTCCCAAATAGCGTAACCATAGGGACGATAAATAATGAATCCTTTAACGGATGAATAATCCATTAATTCCGCTTTGCGGCATACATCTGTATACCATTGGGCAAAATCGTCTTCTTGACGAGTAATTGCGTCATTTTTAATTTGGCCTTGTGCCATGTTGTTTATCCTCCTCGACGACGGGTGTTATCCATCATCATCAATTTTTCAATCTTCTTTCTATCTAATGGTAGGAGCATATCGTTACTAGAAGAGATTGTTTCAGAAGAAACGATGCTCACACCTGATTTGATAATCAGTTCTATTGCTTGCCAACCTTCCAAATCGGTGGCGATAATAGGTCGATGATATTTAAGAAGTGATTCGATAAGAGAGTGAATTGATAATCGCACACGATTATTCTTTTTAATTTCGCCAATCATCATTGAGCCAGCAACGAAGTAATCGAAGTTGTAATAGACACTTGGGTCTAATAACAAGTTCTTATCTTTCATTAACATCGCTAGTTCATAGTGACCACTTCTAAGCTTCTTAAGAGAATCATTAAGTAATTCTAAGTTAGAAGCATTTTCGTTAATCTCTTGTTCATTAAAGACAAGGACAAGATGGATGAGTTTACTTTGTGGGATTTGCGATAAAATCTCATACATGTGATCGATATCTTGCAAAGATACGAGCATGAACAATCTTAAATCATCTTCTTGCTTTTCACTAGCAAACTTTGGAATAACATAGCGGGAGATCATCGCAAAGAAGTCTTTGCTCTTACCCACTTTTGCCGCGTATTTACTCATTTCTGCGAAAGAGGCAAATGGTGAATCATAGGCTTTGATGTATTCAAAGTAACCAATGGTCTTGCATTTATCGACATCAAAGATTGGTCTAAATAAGTAACGTAAGGAGTTAGGTCGCATGAGGTTTTCGACTTCTTCTCTATAACGGTCAATCTCAATAAGAGGTGCGGCTTGCTTTTGATAAAGCAATATTTCTTGACCATGATGTTGCGCGGACATACAAGCTTCTTGGGCTTTGACCACCATTGAATCAAAGTCTTGATAATATTGGGCATTTTCCACGACACCGATTGAGAAGTTAATAGATTCAGCGAAACCATTAACACCAATACATTTTTTAATGTTATGGGCCATAGATGTCGCTAGAACCATGGCTTCATCTCTAGAGGAGATTCTTAAATCGAATAATAATAGTTCGTTTTCACCACCATCGATGATTTGTCTAGAGACACGTGGATTGCTAGCATATGGATAAATGGCATTTTTGAGTGTCATAATCATGTAGCGTTCAATCTTATCATTGGATAAGAATTTTTGTCTGATGTAATAGAAACGAATGGCAAAAGTGAAACCTTTTAGGCTCTTTTCTTTAAGGATTAAGGATTCCATTGTGCTTCTTTTGACAACACCAGTGAAGAGAGCTTTTTTCTTCTTTTTATTTGTGGAGTTATTTGGTGTGATGTATTTAAGAATGAAGGATTCTAAGTGGATAATACCTTCGTTTGGATCGTATTTAAGTAACTTAAGCAAGGAGAAATATGTGCTACGGCCATGGTTAAGAAGGACGTCCGCTTCGACATATTTATCAGCGTTTTTATAGTCAGTACAGATGTCATAAATCCAAGTTTTAACCTTATCAATATCATTGGCGTGGAAATGAGAATAGAAAGTATTGATGTCAATTTTTTTCTTGTTTCTTAAATCGGAACGATTGAAATAAATAACAGAGTTATTCTTTGGGTCTATGATGTAAATTCTTAATGTTGTCGACTCCGCTTGGATACGGTTATCATAGCCTTTATCTCTCTTCGTGGAGATGAGGAATGTGATTAATAAAATGATGACAAAAACTAGTAACACCACGACAATGATGAAGAAGGATTTGAACTGTAAGTTGTTGAAATTAAACCATTCCATACTTGTCTATTATACTTTGGTTGAATGAATTTGACTAGATGTCCAAATTCAATTAAATAAAGTTTCAAATAGGCTAACTTTTGGTATAATTACACTTACGGAGGAATACCCAAGCGGTTGAAGGGGGCAGTTTCGAAAACTGCTAGGAGGTGCAAGCCTCGCATGGGTTCGAATCCCATTCCCTCCGCCAAAAATGAAAACAACCTAGCGCATTGACTAGGTTATTTTTTATCTTAAATAGGTTAATTTTATTCTAATGGTTTGATATAGAAGTTGCCATACACTTGTTTGAGCGAAGTGACAGCGATGAAAGCGTGTTCATCAACCTTCTTAGCAACGTTAACAACTTTATTAACTTCACTAGAAGAAACCGCCATCCAAAGAACGATCTTTTCCGCACCAGAATAAGCACCATGTCCATTAATTATCGTTGCTGAGTGTGGGAAGTTAGCAATAATAATCTCTGGCATATGTTCTTTACTAGTGATGATTTGAATAAGCATTTTCTTATTCCTTAAATTAATCGCGTCAATAATAAGTCCCACAAGCATCAAATAGATGATGGAGAAGAAGATAGAATATAAGGAATAAATATAGTTTCCAGTCTGGACACCTTTAAGTAAAGCGTAGGTTGTAACGATAAAGGCATTAATGATCACACCATATTTACCAATTTGCGTTGATTTTCTAGTGGCGATATAACATGAAACAATATCAATACCACCACATGAGATACCACCGACGAAAGCGAGCGCACTAGCTAAGCCTGTACATATGGCAGCAAAAATAACACGCACAAGTATAGTGTTGAGTGGGTGATTAATGTATTCTAAGATACCTTCTGCCCCATCATTGAATGAGAAGTCTGCAACCATTTGACCAACATGATGTTGAGAGAATATCCAAATAAATAGAGATGATAAAGCAACGTTAATAGCGGTAAAGATTGAGAAACGTTTACCAAGCTTTAGGAAACTAAAGATTAATAAAGGAACGTTTAGTAAGGAGTAGCCAATCGCTTGCACTACGTTAGCGCCAACTGGCTTACCTGTGATAAATTCAATGCCTAATGCGATGACTTGGGAAATACCAGAGACACCACCGGTGGCAAGAATAAATCCATCTTCAGTGGATGGAGATGTAAAGCAAGAGAAACCAAAGGCAAATATTAATGCCGCGACTGCAGCAATAAAAAAGCCGCCGAGATACTCTAAAACGGTTTTAAAGATATAATGATCGAACAAGAAGTTGTCGATTTGTTTCTTAATGCGTGCTGTCTTTGTTTTTACCATCGCGAGATTATTGTATACCTTGTTTTAGAAAAAACAACAAAATATGATTGTTAAGTCCATTTTTTCTAGTATAATTGAAAACGTTGCGCACCCTAAATGTGCATTGGTCAAAACACAATTGATTAACAATTGTTATTGAAATAAAAAATATTGAGTGATAAGATTATCACGCTATATGTAAATATAGGAGGCTTATAACATGGTAGTATTAAGAGCAATCGGTGGATTTTTCGCGAGAATCGGCCGTTGGATTAAAGAAACAGCATGGATCCAACCATTATTAATCGTTGGTGCCATCTTCGCAGTCATCTTCTCTATTCCACACATTATTAAAGGTGTGAGTAGCTGGTTCGATGAAAGCGACAGTGCAAACAAATTCCTCACAAGATATCGTTTAGACTTAAAAGATGCTAACGTTGTCCCAGATGGTAAATATGTTGGCAAATCCAAAGTCGATGAATTCCTCACCTATGTTGAAGATGGTGAAACAGAAAAAATCAAAACAACTTATGGCGAAAGATTCTTTGTTGCCTTTGTTAAAGATGATAGCAGCAGTAAAGATTTATATGGCGGTTTAAAGACCTTCAAAGATAAATGGGCTGCTAAGGACCAAGAATTCGTTGGTATTGATAAAAATTTATTAAAAGGCGATTTCAGACTCCACACCATCTATGTTGACTCCACAACTACTGTTGATGGCGAAGAAATCAACTTATTCGATGAAGTTTGGACAAACCACTACACATTGTTTGAAACAATGGCGACAAGTAATTACTTAGAAACAACTTACTATGCTATGAACCATAGCTACAAAGTTTCTGATTATGAAAAAGCCTTCACATCTACTAACTTAGATGCTTGCCCAATGAACACTCCACTAGTCATGTTCTTTGACTTCAGTGAAGACAATCCATTAAAGGATAATCAAAAGGTCGCAGGCTTAAGCGATGTCATCTTCACAGTTGAAGGTTCATCCGATCTTGAAAGAGCTCGTACTCTTAAGAACTGTTGGTCACACACCGATAAGTTCGGAAAACTCATGAAGTAAAGAATTAACCGCTCCGGCGGTTTTTCTTTTATACTATTGTTATGCAAGAATTATTTGTTAAACACCCATTAAGTGATAAATGTGTGGCATTAACCACCACAACTGCTTTAGGTAACCTTGCTTATCAAGTTGATGAAGGAAGAGATGTTAAAAAGCATCGTAATCTTTTAGCGGAGCTTCTCTTTATTCTTCCTAATAGATTTACTTATGTACACCAATCGCATAGCGATAAAGTGATGAAAGTCACCACTATTGATTTAGGTAAGGGCAAAGATAACTTTGAAAGTGGTATGGAATGTGATGCTTTATATACCTATGAAAGAAACGTTCCTTTATGTATTTTTCATGCGGACTGCGTTCCTATTTTCTTTATTAATGAAAAGGCTTCATTAGTGGGTATTATTCACGCAGGCTTTAAAGGGACAATGAAACATGTTACTTATAAGGCTATTAATGAAATTCTTAATAATGAGAAATTAGATATTAAAGATTTTAAATTCTATATTGGTCCATTCCGTCAAAAAGAATCTTTTGAAGTGGATGACGCTACTAGAGAAACAATTATCGAAGCGGGCTTTGAATCAACGATTAAAGATGGCCGTTTCGATAACGGTCTCGCTAATGTCTTAGATTTATATAAATTAGGCGTTAAGGAAGAGCAAATCGTTATTTCAGATTATGATACTGTTACTGACGGTAGATTCTATTCCGCGTATTTAAAAACACCAGTGGGAAGACTGGTGTCGTTAATCTATTTAAAGTAATTTACTTTAATCTTTTGACAACAGAAGGTGGAACAAGGGAAGAAACATCCACACCACTTTGATATAATTCCATAATCATTGAGGAATTAATGAAAGATTTTTCCGCTTTGCTCATTAAGAATACTGTATCAATTGAGGAATCAATAAAGTCATTAGCGGACGCTAAAGAGAATTCATATTCAAAATCAGTAACCGCTCTTAAGCCACGGATTAAATGATTAGCGCCATGCTTTTTAGCGTATTCCACAGTTAAACCAGTGGAACAATCAACTTCAACACGTGGATCATTAACGGCTTCTTTAATCATCGCCACTCTTTCTTCAGGGGTGAATCTTGCTTTCTTTTGGTCATTATATGCCACGAGCATAATCACTTTATCAAAGATATTAAGCGCTCTTTTTAAGATTTCTAAGTGGCCGTTAGTAATTGGATCAAAGCTTCCTGGATAAATTGCTACTTTCATGGTTACCTCCAATAGATGAAGACCTTTATTTCTCCATAATGGTATTCTTTCTTCTTATTATAATCAATATTTTCTAAATTAACGTCACGGTTAGCCTCAATAACGATAATCGCGTGTTCATTTAATAAATTATTAGATATAAGTAAATCGACGATTTGTTGATATTGGCCTTGTTCATAAGGTGGATCTAAAAAGACTAAGTCAAACTTTTGACCTTTGTTTTTAAATTGTTCTAAGGCATTAACATCTTTATCTTTAATTAATTGATAATCAGTTTCATTAATCTTTAGATTATTTATATTATCCTTAATTACTTTAATAGCGAGATTAGAGACATCCACGAATGCACAGAATTTAGCGCCTCTAGAAAGAGCTTCTAAGCCCATTGCCCCACTGCCTGCATAAAGGTCTAAAGCATTAAAACTATCGATATTATTTAACGCGGAAAAGATCGCTTCTCTGATACGGTCTTTGGTTGGTCTAGTATGTTCCATATCATCAGGAAAAACGATTAAACGATGACGATATTTTCCTCCGACGATTCTCATCTTAAAGCCCTCTTTTCTTTGAGATGCAATGACAAGTCATTGAATAAGATTTCATTTATTTGAAAATAGAGGTCTCTAACTTCACTATAGGCTTTGAGATATTCCTTCACTAATGGATGATTATCAAGAGCTTCTTTTTTTAAGAATAATTCGTGTTGATATTGTTTTATTTCTTTTGAATCATTAGCGAAATGATTAAGAGCGTCAGAGTAGGCGGAGACCGCTAAATCTTTTTGATAAGAAAGCGCCATGACCTCTTCATTATTGTTCAGTTCATTTTCAAGTTTATTAAGGCGGATAATACGTTCATCATTATCCAATAAATCTTTTAATTCACCAGCCAGTAAATAAATGTTGCTAACCATGCACTTATTATATACAATTATTCGTCTGACATAAACTTTATTTATGTCGTTAGATGTGTTAGTATATGCCTATGAAGTTCAAAATCATTAAAGATAATAACCCAATCATGAAGAAAAAGTCCCTTCCAGTGGACCTCCCTCTTTCACAAGAAGATAGAGATACTTTAGATTGGATGCTCGACTATTTAAAGAAATCACAAGATGAAGATTACGCAAAGAAACACAATATCCGTCCTGGTATTGGTTTAGCCGCAATTCAAATCGGTTTACTTAAAAGAATGTTTGTTATCTATTATGGAGAAGGTGAAGACTTAGTCCAATACCAACTCGTTAATCCAAAGATTATTGAATATTCTCTTAGAAAGTGTGCTTTAAAAGATGGAGAAGGTTGTTTATCTGTTGACTCTGAACATCCTGGCTACGCGCACCGCTACTACAAGATTAAATTAAAAGCGTTTGACGCATTGACTAATCAAGAAGTTGTCATTACTGCGAGAGGTTTTGACGCGATTGTTTTACAACATGAATATGATCATCTCGATGGTTTATTCTTCTATGACCGCATTGACAAAAATAAACCAAATGTTCAGCTTATGAACGAAGAACTTATCTAGTTTTATTATTATTTGCTATAATAATTAAAGATTTCAAACATAATAATGAAAGGAGCCGCTATGGATAAGACTATTTCTATGCCAATTTCTATCTATGCCCTTGGTGGACTTGGTGAAGTTGGTAAAAACATGTACTGCATTGAAAATGAAGAAACAATTATCATCATCGACTGTGGTGTGCGTTTTCCTGGTGTTGAATTCCCAGGTATTGACTACGTTGTCCCTGATTTTACACATTTGAAAAACAATCGTAATAAAGTGAAAGCCTTATTTATCACGCATGGTCACGAAGACCATATCGGTGGTATTCCTTTCTTAATTCAAAGTTTAAATATCCCTGTGATTTACGCTCCTAGATTAGCGGCAGCCTTAATTAGAAACAAAATGGAAGAAAGTCGTATGTCTGATAGACTTCCACTTGTGGAATATGTTGATGATACGGCCGTTAATGTTGGTAACTTTAAAGTTTCTTTCTTTAGAGTGACCCACTCCATCCCAGATTCATTTGGTATTGTCGTGGATACTCCTGAAGGTAGAATCGTCACCACTGGTGACTTTAAAGTGGACTTAACACCAATTGGTCCAGATATCAATCTCACCAAGATGGCTAAATTAGGTCAAGAAGGCGTTGATTTATTATTAAGTGACTCCACTAACGCGGAAAATGAAGGCTATACACCTAGTGAAAAGAATGTTTTAGATGCCATCGATGATGTCTTTGCTAAAGCGGCTGGCAGATTAATTGTTTCGACCTTCTCTTCTAACATTTCCCGTATTCAACAAATATGTGAAGTTGCCGCGAAATATAACCGTAAGATTGTAATTATCGGTAGATCTATGGAAAAAGCCATGGATATCTCCCGTAGTTATGGCTATATCAAGATTCCTGACGATATGATTATCGAACCTGATAAAATTAAAGACTTTAAGAGCAATCAAATCGTGGTTATTTGTACCGGTTCACAGGGTGAACCAATGGCCGCTTTAAGTAGGATTGCTAATGGCGAACATAAAGACATTCATATCGCTCCTGGTGATACTGTTGTCTTCTCTAGCTCTGCGATTCCTGGAAATGGCATTATGATTGACCACGTTGTTAATCAATTAACAAGATGTGGCGCGGATGTTGTTACTAACTCCATTCTTAACGATATCCACTCCTCTGGTCACCCATCTAAACAAGAATTAAGATTAGTCTTAAAATTATTTAAACCTAAATATTTCATGCCAATGCATGGTGAATATAGAATGCTTTTAATCCATTCTAAGATTGCTAGTGAAGTTGGTATTCCAGAAGACCATAGTTTCGTTTTAGATAATGGGGACTGCTTAACTTTATCTAAAGGCAAGATTTCTCGTGGTTATCCTGTGGAACATGGTAATACATATATTGATGGTAAAGATATTAAGGGTTTAGCTGACGCTGTTATGGCGGATAGACGTATCTTAACTGGTAATGGCATGGTTATTGTTACTATCACCATTGATTCCCGTAATAACCAATTAATCGAAGCTCCACTATTTGTGCTTAAGGGTGTTGTGGCATCTCACAGTAAGCGTAATACCAATGCTTGCGCCAAATTAGTGGAAAAAGGTATTAAAGAAAAACTCTTAACAAAGACTTCTTTCGCGGAGCTTAAGAGCATTATTAAAGATATTACAGATAGTTATTTCTCTGCTTTAACGCATTCTCATCCAATGATTATTCCTGTAATTCTTACAAAGAATTAAAATGATTATTTTAGCGAGTGCATCACCAAGAAGAAAAGAATTAATGAGGAAAGAAATTTCCTCTTCTTTTGTGGTAATTGTGCCACATATTGATGAATCATTATCTTTTAAGAAATACAGTGATGTAAAAGATATTGTTAAAGACATTTCTTTACGTAAATGTTTAGAAGTCGCAAAAGATCATCAAGATGATTTGGTTATTGCTGCGGACACTGTCGTGGTCTTAGGTAATGAGATTATAGGTAAGCCAAAAGATAAGGAAGATGCCTATAAGATTTTAAGAGAATTATCAGGCAAAGAGCATCACGTGTTCACTGGTTACGCTCTTAAGCAAGGTGAAAAACTAGTGCAAGGTATCGCTATTAGTAGCGTTTTCTTCAATGAATTAAGTGATGAATTAATTAATGCTTATATCGCGACTGGTTCCCCTATGGATAAAGCGGGAGCGTATGGTTTACAAGATAACGATAAGAAATTCCCATTAGTTAAAAAAACCAGTGGGAGCGTCAATAACATTATTGGTTTCCCCACTGAGCAGATTTTAATTGATTTAAAGAATTTTATTCTTTAATACCATTAGAGATTGTTTCCGCGATATCAACCGCATTATTAGCAATCACTAAGGTGACTTTATTAGACATTACTAGAACACTATTGACCCCAAGGCTTGTGAGCTTCTCGCGGTCAATTTTTTCTTTATCTTTCAAAGAAAGATTGATTCGAGATCCAATCGCAGAAACACTATTGATGTTATCCTTACCACCTAAGGCACTAAGCCAAGCGGATTCATCCACAATTGGGTTCTTTTTTCTTTTACCAAAAAAGATGATTAAGAACACTAAAATCGCGACTAGGACTAAACATCCTGCGACGATGAGTACAACAGCGTATGTTGGTAAAGTTGTGTTATTTAATAAATTGAATTTCATAACCTTATGATATAATAGTCTAAAAGTTTGGAAAAAGAAATGATAAAGACACAAAAAGAATACGAGACAAGATTAATGTTAACAGAGGAACAATACTTTTTTATTGTGACTTATTATATGAACATTCAACCTAATAAACATTTCTTACAAAACACTAACCACTACTTTGATACTGATGACTTATATTTAAGAGATCATCATATGACTTTAAGAGTGAGAATTATTAATGATGTGAAAAGTGAACTCACTTTAAAGATTAAAGGTAAAAATGGTGATGATGAAATAACTGATGGTTTAAGTCCAAAAGAACAAGAACTATTACTTGAACAAAATATTTTCCCATATGGACAAGTAAGAAATCGTTTAATGCTTTTACCCTATCCATTAGATAAATATCATCGTATTACTTCTTTATATAATAGACGTTTAGAAATTGAATTTGATAA
>CAMJEC010000034.1 GCA_946404585.1 uncultured Caryophanales bacterium | reverse complement strand
CCTTCGATATATTCAAGGATGGCCCATTTGAGTTTCTTATCGTATAAATAGCATTTAGGATTGCTGACACCAGAAACTCTTAAGCGATGTTCACAATCAACAAACTTCTCAAAGCCTTCTGGATCATCATCAAATTTCTTTAATAAATAGTATTTGCCTTTTCTTTCTACTTTGAATGAGTGATCACTGATTTGTTCGACGACTTGATAGTTTTTTCTTTTAATTTCAATTTCTTCAACCATGCTTTCATTTTATAGAGATTTGTTTTCTTAGAAAAGAAAAAGATACTATGTTTCAATAGGGACATATATAATATTGGCATTCAAGGGAGAAGATTTATGGACAAGAATATTGAAAGATTTATCCGCTACGCGAAGATTGATACACAAGCTGATGAAAATACAGGCACCACCCCTTCTACTGAAAAGCAAAAGAATCTCAGCCGTCTTTTAGTTAAAGAATTAAAAGAATTAGGTTTAGAAGATGCCTATATGGATGAATATGGTATCGTCTATGCCCACCTTAAAGGTGAAGGTGATGTTATTGGTTTAAATAGCCACGTTGATACCGCCTTAGAAGTGACTGATGAAAATGTTAATCCTCGTATCGTTACTAAATGGGATGGTAATGACATCATCTTAAATGATCAATATCGTATTTCCTTAAATCAATTCCCACATATTAAACAATTTATCGGCAAAGATTTAGTTGTTACCGATGGTAATACATTATTAGGCGCTGATGATAAAGCTGGTATCGCTATTATTATGGCGGTACTTGATTATATTAAAGAACATCCTGATTTCAAACATCATCCACTAGCGGTCGCTTTTACTGTTGATGAAGAAATCGGTGAAGGTCCAAAGCATTTCTCTTTGGAGAAGATGGGCGCAGATTATGCGTTCACTATTGATGGTGGCGCTGTTAATAGTATTGATATTGAAAACTTCAATGCTCAACAATTAAGAGTGAAGATTGATGGCGTTTCAGTTCACCCAGGCGAAGGTAAGAATACCTTAATTAACGCTCTTCAACTACAAGCGGAATTCATTAATATGCTTCCTCAAAAAGAAACACCATATTACGCTGATGAAGGATATTGGCATTTAACTTCAGTTAACGGCACTAGTGAGCAAGTTGAATTTGTGGCTATTTTAAGAAATTTCTCAAGAAAAGCCTTAGAGGAATTAGATGCTAAGATTTATCAAATCAGAGATGAATTATCCGCTAAATATCCAAAAGCTAAAATCAAAGTGGAAATCTCTGAACAATATGAAAATATGAAACCATATGTTGATAAGGACCCTCGTCCAGTTAAGAAAGCGGAAGCGGCTCTTAGAAAACTTGGTATTGAACCTAAATTTGAACGCATTAAAGGCGGTACTGATGGTGCAACTTTCTCCAAGATGGGTTTAGTTACACCAAACTTAGGCACAGGAAGCGGCAACCACCATGGCCGTTTTGAATATCTTTGCATTCAAGATTTCAACACGATGATTGAAATCGTTTTAGAGATTATTAAAAGATAACTTTGAAGGTTTTTAAAATAAGGACTACCATAGAATTATGAGAAAAAGTGGCACACTTCATATCATCCTCGAGATCGTAACGATTTTAAGTAACATCATCATTGGTGTGACCATTTTAACTTTCATCGCTTACCAACATCAGGAAAGTTTAGAACTTAATAAGTCATTTATTGGTTCAATTGTCTTAGCGATAGGCGCAACTGAAATGGTTGAATTCCTCTCACTCAAAATGCTCGGAAAATTACGTAATATACCTAATGCAATTGTGGCAGGTTTATCAATGGTTCTTGGTGTGTTAATCATGGCAATTGATATGGAATTAGCGACCACGTGCGTCCTTTGGGGCATTTGTAGCATTGCTTTCCAAGTCATTAAAATCGCTAACGCTGGTTACAACATTCTTAAGCAACCATTCCTTAATATTGTCATTATTATTCTCTGTGTTACTGAAGCGATATTCTCTATCTTCTTAATCACAAGGAATGTTGAAGCTTTAGACCACCATTTCATATTCATCGGCATTTCACTTCTCGTGGAAGCCTTCATATTGATCATCGAATTCATTATTCATCGCTATCAAGCAAGATAGAAGAAAAGAGGACTTTGTCCTCTTATTTTTTGGCTTTCTTTTCTTGTGAACGCTTATCATTGATTTCTTTCATTTCTGGTTCATCAATGACCTTTTTACCGTTCTTATTAGCCCAGTCCACACAGCCGTTTAAAACGAGCTTTAAGAATGGACGTGGCACTTTGACAAGCATCTTAAGCGCGGCATCGGTGAACTTAACATCGGTATTAAGTCTATCCGCAGCATATCTAACAGAGGAGATATCAACTTCTCTATTTGGGATTGCAATCGCATCTGGCTTTTTGAAATCAGAACACCAGAAGTATTTACTATCTCTATAGCCCCAGTTAGTGGGTAATGGGCAGTAATTACTGCGTGTCGCACCATTGATAATGGAGTTATAGTATTTCTCTTTAATGAGGATGCGATCGATTCTTAAGATGAAGTGAGCGCCGAATTTAGAAGTAATACCATTGAAGTCGTGATATTTATAGCCATCATAGTCTTCTAATACTGGATCATCTTGGGCGTTATCTAATTCACTCATCCATGTGCATTCAAATACTTGTAACGCTTCATCGAGAATCTTTGGATATTTTTCTTCAGGATGTTCATCTTGCGATAAGCCATCTACTGGAGTGAATCTAAAGTTTTTCATCTTTTCTTCTGGTGTATCACCAGGGAAACCACAGTCGACATGTTGAGCAAAGTTCTTTTTGCTATATGGTAAGAAATTAATTGTGCATTTCTTATGTCTTAGTAAACCTTTCGCGGTATTAGATGTGTTACGGCATTCTAATATCATCGCGTAAAACTTCTTACCAGCGATATAGTAAGGAAAGATTAATGAATAGGCACCATAGGAAGTTAAAGTACCATCTTCATTAAGTGTGCCAATTAAAGTTAATGGCATTGGAAAGAAACTGGATGACTGGTAAAAATTATCAGTAATCCTAATACTTTTAAATTTACTGTTCATATATGTAACCTCGTCACTATTATAGCCCTTTTATTTATAAAAAGGTTGACAAAAAGTCGTTTAGGACTTAACTTGCTATTGGATGAAAGCGTTAGTTTTAACGCAGAAAGATAGGTAATTATGGAACAAACTGTTCAGAATCAATCTACGTTTAAGTTGAATTACAAACGTACATTTTTAATTGGCTTTGCATTCTTTGGAATTTTGCTTTTATGGCAAGTTTATGACTTATGGTGCCCAACATTTTTAAGTGAAATGTTCGCAAAAGCATTCTATCCAGAATACGAAACACTCCGTCAAATTAATACTCCTGAGGCTATTGCCCAATGTGGCGATATCATTAAGAAAGTCCAATACCCTGTTGGTATTATGATGGCTATTGATAATATTGCTGCGTTAATCTTAATGCCAGTATTTGGTCATTTATCAGATAAAACAAACACCAAGATTGGTAAACGTATGCCATATATTTTAGTTGGCACATTCGTTTGTTCTATCGCTTTCCCATTTATTCCTGTTTTATTCCATTTCAATCAATTAGCGGGTGTCATCGTCATGATGGCGATTGTTGTCTTATTTGCGATGATGTATAGAAACCCAGCGGTTGCTTTAATGCCAGATATCACCCCAAAACCATTACGTAGTAAGGCAAATGGCATTATCAATATCATGGGTTACATCGGTGGCGCATTCGCCACTGTCGTAGGTTTGGTATTTGTTTTAAGCAATTACTTAGGTACGGCTGTCGCGCCAAAAGATGATGCTCAATTAGGCTGGGTTAAAGGCCTATATAAACCACACACATGGGCATATGACAACATTTGGGCGGTTATGGGACCATTCCTTGTCGCCTCTGTTTTAATGCTCGTTAGCGCTATTGTCTTATTCATCCTTGTTAAAGAAAACAAGATTAGAGATGAAATGAAAGATGAATTAGCGAGAGGTGAAGCCGTTAGTGAAACCGCGGATAAAGTTGATGATGATAAGCCATTAAGTAAAGCTAATAAGATTATGTTATTCCTTATCTTAGGCGCTGAATTCTTCTGGTTTATGGCGGATAATGGCATCTCCACATTCCTTAATAACTACGTTATTTATGGTACGCAATCTGAATCTACGAGCACAATGGTCTTAACCATCTTGGGTGGTGTTGGTAGTGTCGCTGGTTTTGCAGTCGGTGGCATTATTGCTAGTAAGATTGGTCGTAAGTGGACATTATTTGGTGGTTTAGGATTAGCGTTATTCTGTTATGCCATATGGGCCATCTTAACGTTTGCGATTGGTTTACCAGAAGGTTCTATCCCAGTTTGGTTATATATCATTTGGTTAATTAAAGGCTTTGGTATGTCCTTAGTCCACGTTAACTCCTTCCCAATGGTTGTTGAATTATGTAATAGCAAGAAGATTGGTAGATTCACTGGTTACTACTACGCTGCTAGTATGGCCGCGCAAACAATCACCCCAATTGCTTTAGGTTCATTATTATTCATTGATGGCTTTGACTGGAGATTCTTACCAGTGTATGCTGGTGTCTGTATTGTTATCTCCTTAGTGGTTTTCTTCTTTGTGAAGAACGTTAAGACCACAAAGACAACATTTGCAAAAGGTTTAGAAGCTTTGGGAGAAGCGGAAGATTAATTAAATATGAAACCATTATGTATCGCGCATCGTGGTAAGCACGATAAATACTTTGAAAATACATTAAACGCCTTTAAAGAAGCGGGGAAAGGTGAATTCTTTGGCATTGAAACTGATATTCATTTAACCAAAGATAACTATTGGGTTGTCCACCATGACCCAGACTTCTTAAGCAATGGGCAAAAATACGTCATCGCAGACATGACAAAAGACGAAGTTATCAAGCTGCATTTAGATAACGGGCAAGATGATAAAGAGGCTTATATTCCGCTTTTTGAGGATTATTTAAAGATTTGTAAGGAAAGTGGCAAGCGCCCTATCATTGAATTCAAACCTAAAAACCCAAAAGGCAAGTATTTAAAGAAGCTCGCCAAATATATTGACGAATATATGGGTTTAGAGAATGTTACATTCATTGCCTTCTATCCTTGGCCACTCATTAAGCTGAGAAATAGATACCACAAAAGAGTGCATCTCCAACTTCTATTAGAAGAAGGCCACTACAAGATGCTTTATAAGTGGGCAAAATTCTTCAAAATGGATATCGATATTGAAGATAGATTATTAACGCAAGATCTCGTTGATATCTTCCACAAAAAGAACCTTAAAGTTAATGTCTGGACAGTGGATGATGAGAAGATGCTTAGAAAATTAGAGGACATGGGTGTTGATTACATCACCACTAACGTCTTCCAACAAAAAGACTGAATCAAATCAAGGCTGACTGTGTCGGCCTTTTCATTTCAAATATTTGACTCGACTCTTTTGTAATATTTAACAAATTTTACAAAGTATTGTATTATCATTTTATCTAGAAACAAGAAAAGGGGATTACTATGAAAAAGATTTTAGTATTTGGTTTAACCGCTTTATCAACATTCGCATTAATGGGTTGCGATATGATCACTGGTTTATTTGAAAAATCATATAACTACAATGATTTCAAAGCCTTATTAGCTGATCGTAAATTATCATTCAAAGCCACAAAAGCTACCGCTGAAATTGATAAAGATGGTGATAAATCCACTATTAACTACACTTATAAAGATGGTGAATGGAAATACAAGAGTACCGTTCTTTCTGCCGAAGTTGAACTCACTGAAACATTAGATGTCGTTAGCGATGCTAAAACTTGTGAACTTGCCGCTGCTTTAGTGGATAAAAATGTAGACGAGTTATTCAAATTTTATGCCAAGGGCGATGCTTATCGTATTACTGCAGAATACAAAACAGATGAAGAACAAATCAAATTAGAATATAAGTATGGTGCTGATGGTTTAGTTACTTATAGATATAACAAAAACACAGATTTGAAATCTGTTAAAACAACTGAAAAGAAAATCAACTATACCTATTCTGAATAAGATTTAAGTAGTTTAGTTAAATCTGCAATTGAATCAATTATAAAGGTTGGCTTACGGTCAGCCTTTTTAAATTCCTCTAAAGTGGTTTCCCCACTAAGAACTGCAACTGTATCTACGCCAGCGTTAAGACCAGCGACAATGTCGGTATAATAGCGGTCTCCCACCATCATAGTTTCTTCTTTAGTGACACCAAGCTTTTCCATGACTTGATAAATCATTGTTGGTTCTGGTTTTCCTAAGAAAATAGGTGCTTTATCAGTGCACATCTCAATCCATTTGCATAGTCCACCACAATCAGGGATATAGAATCCATCTTCGATTGGACAGCGATAATCCATATTAGTGGCAATGAATTTGCTACCTTTTTGAATATATAAACATGCGGTCTTTAATTCGTCATAAACTAATTCGGTATCAAATGACGCTAAGACGACATCAGGTATTTCTTCTTGATAAGTTTCAATAAGTTGGAAATGTTTCTTTAATTCCTCTTTAAATGATTTCACGCCTAACACATAAAGAGTTTTAACTTGTTGATCTTTTAGATACTTAATTGTGGTATCAATAGAAGAATAGAAATTATCTTCATTACAGTCGATACCCATCCTTTTGATTTTATCAACGTAGAACGCTAAGGAATGGGAAGAATTGTTGGTCAAAAAAACAAACGATATTTCGTTTTGTTTAAAATATTCGAATGTTTCTTTTGCGCCTTTAAATAAACGTTCACCGAGATAGACGGTGCCGTCCATGTCAAGGCATATAAGTTTTTTCATTTATGAATCAACTATTTCTTAGCAATTTTGCCTTTATTAGCACCTTTGGAGTTGTGCTTTAAAATTGCACGACCAGTGTTTTCTGCTCTTTCTTTAGCATAGGCTTCACCTTCGGCTTTTGTGGCGAATGTCTTAATGACTTTGTCACTACCTGTGATGAAGAGTTGCCATTTGCCATCTTCTCTCTTAGAGAGGTGGTAAGAAGCGTTAGCGCTTGGAGCGGCTTTCTTTGGAGCGGCTTTTGGAGCTGGCTTTTTGGCTGGTTCAGCTTTCTTTGGAGCTGGTTTAGCAGCAGGCTTTTTAGCTGGTGCTGGTTTTTTTGGTGCTGGCTTGGCAGCTGGTTTTTTTGCTGGCATGATAATATTTCCCCTTATTTATATTAATTATAGAAATAAAGTTTCATTATTGTCAAAAAAGTATCAATCACAAGGGAAGGTGACACCGATTTGTCTTCTAATTTCATCCATTAATTCCATAACATCGACGGATGAATTTAAAGAGACTAGTTCATTAGGTTTTTCATTTTTGATATATTCTGCGACCACTCTAAACTGGGTTGCAAATTTCTTTTTCTTGTCTATGAAGACTTCTTTACCTTCTTTGGTTTTTAAGACGGCTTTACTAGCCATATGGAATAAAGGAACTTTAATAATGCCTTTTTCACCTTTGATGATACAATGCTCCCCCACTAAAGCATTGATCTGACTACTAACGTGGGCATTAAAGCCATCATATTCAAATATTGAATCATTGAATAAATCAATGCCGTTATATAGCTTTCCTTTCGCGGTTATAGCCTTTGGCTTCCCAAATAACTCATACACGTATCTAACGGAATAGACACCTAGGTCAAGAAGCGCGCCACCATATCTACTTGGATTAATGTATCTACCTTTGGCTTTGTTATAACCAAATATTGGCATATTGAAGATACAGTCAACAGAAAGGATTTTTCCAATTCTTTCTTCTTTAATCCACTGCTTCACCTTATTAGCGACAGGATTATACCAAGTCCACATCGCTTCTTTCAGAAGAGTGTTATTTTCTTCGCTTAACTTAATTAATTCTTTAAGTTCTTTTGTATTACCAGTAATTGGTTTTTCACATAGGACTGGTTTATGGTTTTCCAAACATAGTTTGCAAAATGAAAAGTGCGTTTCATTAGTAGTCGCAATATAGACACCATCTACACGAGGATCGTTTATTGCTTCTAACGCACTTTCATAAACTGTGGAATGATAAATTTTAGCGAATTTTTCCGCTTTGGCTTTGGTGCGATTGAAAACAGAGACAATTTGATGACCAGGATTAGTAACTAATTCTTTAGCAACTTTCTTAGCGATTTGACCAGTTCCAATAAAACACCAATTAAACATAATTACTTATTGTGTTGACCTTCAACGCATTCAACGGCTTTTGCTTCCACTGGAACAGCAGCTTTATATCTTTCTAAGAATTTATTGAAGCCCTTAACTTCTTCTTTAGAAGCAATAGCGACATCTTCTTTAGCGTTAGCGAAGATTTTATTTTGTAAATAATCTTCTAAGGTTTCGCCTTTTTCTTTTTCTAACATATAAGCGGCTAATAAGGCTTCACCATATGGACCACCTTCACCCGCACTACTTAATGTAGCAACAGGAGCATCTAAGGCAGCACTTAATGCTTTAGCGCCAACCACTGGTGTTTTGAAGAAACCACCATGGCCGTATATTTTATTAACTTCGACACCTTGTTTCTTTAAGATATCAACACCGATTCTTAAGACTGCAAGAACGGCTAAGATATGAGATTTCATGAAGTTGGCTAATGACATCTTAGCGTCTGGTTCTCTCACGAATAATGGTCTACCTTCTTGAACACCAACTGCGGCTTCACCAGAGAAGTAGTTAAATGAGACAAGACCACCGGCATCTGGTTCACCTTCAAGGGATTTATTGAATAATCTCACGAATAATTCGCCACGTTGGATGGAACCACCCGCTAAAACGATTGCTTGATGTAATAATTCAACCCAAGCATTGATATCAGTTGTGCAGTTATTCGCATGAACAAGGACAGCTGGATAGCCACTTGGGGAAGCGATAACATCGATTTCTTTATTCATGGCAATGCTCTTATCAGTAACAAGAGTAATATTGCCAGATGTACCTAATGAGGAGTTACCATAACCAACTCTAACTGAGTTAGTGGCAATCATACCTGTACCCATATCGCCTTCTGGTGGACAGAATGGGATACCTGGTTGTAAAACACCAGATGGGTCGATTAATTTAGCGCCTTCTTTTGTTAAGTAGCCTGCATTTTGGCCCGCTAACATGCACTTTGGTAAGATGTCTAAGATTCTCCAATCAACTTTGTCTTTAATGACTTCGTTGAATTTAGAAACCATCTTAGCGTCGTAATCTTTGGTGCTTGGGTCTAATGGGAACATACCAGAAGCATCGTTCGCACCAATGACTTTTTCACCAGTTAATAAATAATGGAAATAGCCTGCTAAGGTTGTAGCAAAGACGATGTCTTTAACTTCTTTTTCGCCATTAAGCATAGCTTGATAAATATGAGAGACGCTCCAACGTTGTGGGACGTTGAAATTAAATAATTTAGATAATTGATCTTGTGCTTGTGGGCAGATGGTATTTTTCCATGTACGGAATTCTGCGAGTTGGTTACCATTCTTATCAAAAACAAGATAACCATGCATCATACCAGAAATACCAATCGCACCGACTTTCGCTAATGGACGACGATATTTAGTTTCGAATTTTTGTTTTAATCCAGCATAGCAATCCGCTAAACCGATTTTGGCTTGTTCTAAAGTATAGATCCAAATGCCGTTTTTTAAAGTTGATTCCCAAGCATATTCATTTGATGCGATGATTTCATGATTCTCATCAAGCATGACAGCTTTAATATTGGTAGAACCGAATTCAATACCAATGACACATTTTTCTAAAATCATATTGAGCCTCCATGATTATATATGAAATGATTCATCTTCTTTATACAAGAAAACGGACATTTATTATATGACAAAGCACAAATTCATGTCCGTTATTGTTGCGATTTTTACATGCTGAGGATTGACTTCAAATCCTTAATTGAGAGTGATTTGATGGAAGAATCGTTATCACTGATGACTTTATCAACAAGTTCTTTCTTCTCGTTTTGAAGATTAACGACTTTTTCTTCGATACTATTTTCAGCGATGAGTTTAATGACTTCCACTGTTCTAGTCTGACCGATACGGTGGGCTCTATCACTCGCTTGAGATTCTGCAGAATAGTTCCACCATGGATCAAGATGGATAACCACATCAGCGCCCACTAAATTGAGACCCGTACCGCCTGCTTTTAAGGAAATAAGCACAATCTTATAATCCTCATCTTTATTGAAATCATTACAGATTCTAAGTCTTTCTTTAGCAGATGTATCACCAGTAATCATATAGTACTTGATACCCATCTTTTCAATTTCATCCTTAACAATGTTAAGAGCAGATACAAATTGCGAGAAGATTAAGAATCTATGTCCTTCTTGCATCTTATCTTTGATAATGTCTTTTAAAGTGGTAATCTTTCCTGATTCACCGGTGAAGTTATCAACAAATGTTGAAGGATCAACACATATTTGTCTAAGTCTTGTAATAATGGATAAGACTTCCATAATCTTAGAACCACCATCGGATGATTTGAGTTGTTCTTTGGCTTGTAAACGGAAAGCATC
>CAMJEC010000033.1 GCA_946404585.1 uncultured Caryophanales bacterium | reverse complement strand
ATTAGTAGATTTCTAGTAGTTTTGAAAATCTGCTAAATTGTGGATATTTAGACTGATGAATGTAAGTGTGTAAGTCACAAACTGCATTTGTCAGTCTTTTATCTTACTTAGTAAAGGTTTTATTTTTCGTTATTTAAGTTAACATAATGACAATTATGCGAAGTTAATGTATTCACGCAAATCGATGTGGAAAATGTGGAAAAGTCGAGTTATCCACTTTCATCGCTCTCTAGCTTGATTCATGTCAGAAACCCTTGAATATTTAATTGCCTATTTTTGTGATTTTCCTAAAATTCTTAATCAAATGTGTGTTAATAACCACAGACAAAATAAAAGCCTCATCTCTGAGGCAATTTGTCTTATTATCTTCCACTATTTTAGAGCCCTAAATAGTATTTGAAACAGTCTGCGGTGAACCTGTTATCCACCATTTTATCCTTGCTAATAAGGAACTCTCTATTAGCTTTCAAGACAGTTATAAAACCCTTTTCAAAGTCTTCATACATCGCCTTTATGAGACTACTTGAGTCATAAGGACGGGTTGGTTCAATCTTATCTGAGACGAAAACTAGCTTTTCTAGCCACCCCATTTTCTTTCTTCCGGTTGTATGATACTTAATCGCATCTAAGATTTCAGGATCAGCAACACCGAATTTGTCACGGGCCACCATTGCGCCCAAGAATTGATGGTATGCATAAGCACCAATATCTAAGAATCCTGGGTAGAATTCTTTCATTAATCTTAAAGATTCTTCATCATTTATCCCTTTAGCGACGTCATGAAGGATACCAGCGACATAAGCCTTAGAGAAATCTAAATGATGATGCTCCGCGAGTTGATAAGCCATATGGGCCACTGATTTGGAGTGTTTGAATCTGCTTTCTTTTAGAAGAGGTTTTAGCTTCTTTATAAAATAAAGTTCGTTATCTTCGATGTAACGAATCACATCTTCTTGAAGGTAAGCGCTTCTAAGTTCTCTAATATCAGATGATGAAACATCCATTGTGGGGCCAGAAATCGCAATCATATGGTATTTATCCACATTGACCTCGTTTAGCTCATATTTTGGCCTTTCATAATAGATTATTTGGGTGTTTTTAGCGATTTCTTCTGGTTTTGCCCATTCATGGAAGGCATTGACTTGGTCTTGACCAATCAAAAAGTAGAGTTTATCGTTTGGATATTTCTTTTTGAAGTACTCCACTGTTTGATAACTACGAGGTTGTTCAGGTTGATCAAGTTCAAAAGTGTCCACACTGAAGCCAGGAATATTTTTGATGGCAATCTGCACCATCGCTAATTTGTGTTCTTGGCTAATGGATGAACTTTTCCAAACCGCGATTTTCGCGGGCACGAAAACCACTTCACCAGGATAAGCTTGTTGAGCCATAATGGCCATATTAATATGTCCTAGGTGAATTGGATCGAAACCACCACCGAAAATAATTCTATTCATTATAATTTGATTTTTGGATTTTCTTTATTCCTACGGAATAGGATGATAACTCTACCCATGACATGAACGAGTTCAGCGTTTAACTTGTTAGAGATATCAATTGCGACTTCCATAACTGGAAGAGAGCAACCTTTCATCACATCAATCTTGATTAATTCATGCGCAGTTAAAGCTTTATCGAGCATATCGATAAGAGTTTGGGATATATCGTTTTTACCGATTTGGTAACGAATGGTTAATGTTGAGGCTAAGGCCTTCAAATCACGTTTTTGTTTTGGTGTTAACATAGTTATTTAATTTTAGCGATACTTTCTTTGAGTGCGACGCCCTTAGGTAAGCGTACACGAATCATTTGTCCTTGCGCGATAAATGATAACCAGCCTAAGCCTTCAATGGCGATATCGTGCCATTTCTTATCATTTTCCATCGCATATTCAAACATATCGTAGTCTAAGAAGCTGACTAATCTTTCAGAGACTGGTCTAGCAAAACGACGGATATTGTTTTCGTTAATGTAGTCATCCAACTTCTTGGATTGCACTTTTCTTGTTTCCACGCCTTCTGCGGAATAGAAACGATAGTTTGTGGTTTTACCTTTAATAATTTCAAAGGCCGCTAAGGAGCCAACCATGAGGGCATCACCAGCGCTCATTGTACGGGTGATAAGTTTCACTACTTTCTTAGGAACGATTTGTCTAACAACATCTTTTTCTAATTTACCTGTCGCGGATGTCGTTTGAGAAATACCTGGTAATTCATAGAAAAATGAAGAACGAGATAATGGAATTTCTAAAACGTTCACGTTTGTGCCTGGATAGGTGATGGTTTTAATTTGTCTAGTTGTCTTATTTTCAAAACCTTTCATCGCTCTATTAATAATAGAAGTTTTACCAGAGGTAGAATTACCGATCATATAAACGTCATGACCTTTTCTCGCGGTGTTCACGGAATCGATTAATTGTTTAGAATCAATCTTATTTGTAGCGCCTAAAAGCCTGACAGATTTTGGTTTAATGCCATAGGCATTGAATGTGGTATTGAGATATTCCACTAAGGATTCATCTTTCACATTAAGTGGGAATAAGTCGCGTTTATTGCCAACGACAATAACATTTAACTTCTTCACTTTCTTAGCAATTTCACTATTAAGGGTGCCGTTGAATGAGAACAAGTCAACAACCCAGATAATAAGTGCGTCTGTGGCGAAAGCGTCATCAAGAATCTTTAAGACTTCTTGGTCGACCTTTTGTTCAAGCTCACTATTATTGAAAGCTTTCATTGTTTCAAAACATCTATCACAATAGATGATTTGGATTGGTGTCGCTCTATGTAATGATTCAGGAATGATATATCCTTTTTCATTTTCATTTTCACATTGTAAGATCGCACCACAGTGATAGCAACGTAATACTCTACTCTGCTTGCCCATATTTTGTTCTCCAATCTGGCAACTTGCCTTTTTTCTTTAGATGTTTTCTAATCGGTCTATCTAATAGACGATTGAAATGCGTGGTAAATTGGTCTTCTTTGACGACTTTCTCGGTTAACATGACGCGTATATGAGCGCCTCTACCGGCAAGTACGTCCGTCATCAGTTGATCACCAACGAGCATTGTTTCTGCTGGCTTATAGTTATTTTCCTTAAGGAACTTTCTAATCTTGCCAGAGAATGGCTTACGAGCGGAGTTAATAAACTCACATCCAATCGCATTCGCATATGATGTGACACGCTTACCGCGATTATTAGAGACGATGATGACTTTAAGACCAGTCTCTTTTAGAGAGTTAATTAATTTGACCGCTCTATCGGTTGGGGTCAATAAACGATAACTGTCCAACGTATTATCCAAGTCAATTAAAAGGACACTAACGCCTTGTTTCTTGTAGAAGTCAGCTGGGACTTCGTAGATGGATTGGGCGTGTGCGAATGGAATGAATTTGCTGAACATATTTATCTAAATAAATAATACCTTAAAACAGGCCTTAACTGTGAGAACAATTTAATTTTTCTCACAAACTATATTAAATAATGAGATAAGAAAAAAGCCTCTTTACGAGACTTTATTCTAAATTATATCTTTTGATATATAACGTAGTTATATGTATTACTAATTATTTACTAGTTATATACTACGATATTAATCATCTAAATCGTCAAATATGGAGATCTGTTCAAAGCCTTCTCTATCAGGTTTTTCCTCTTTGACTGGAGCAGAAGCTTCTTCCACTTCACCCTCTTCATCATTGTCTTCACCTTCGTTAACAGATTGTGGTTCTTTTTCTTTAATGGTGATTGGATGAGAGATAGTCTTATTATTGATGATTTCAATGTTAGTGTCTATGACACTATCGATTTCGGTTTTCGCTGGAATCTCAATATTCTTCTTCGCGTATTTAGCTAAGTCAGAGAGATAGAATTCCGTTAAATCAAAGGTGAAATATTCATTCGTGGATAAGAAGAGATTTATTTTCAATAAATCTGCCTTGGTATTGAGCTTAAAGGCACTGACAACATGGTGAATATCGCTCTTGAAGCAAGGCATGATGTTTTGGACTTTACCTAATCTAGCGGTTAGATTCACGTGTGCATTATCGAAAATACGATAATGACCTTTATCAGTGAATAAGATCACTTTGTTCTTTTCTTCTTCATCAAAGGCGATTAACGCTACTGCGTTATTCTTACCTAAGCCCGCCACTGATTTAACACCACCAGCTTTGCTAGAAAGAACGCTTAATTCGTTTTCATTGAAGTATGTAGCGTTACCATTACTTGTTAAAACAAGTAAGTTACTATTGCCAGACAAGACTTGGATATCAGCGACTTCATCGCCATTAAGTAAACGCATATTGCGTATTGGGCGCGAGCGTTTTCCTTTTTCTATCATATTTAAAGGCATACGTTTAATTTGGCCATATTTAGTCAAAATGCCTAAATAAATGTCGTCTCTAAAGTCAGTAACCGCTAAACCTTTGATGATTTTTTCACCAGCGGCAAGTGTGGAGAAGGCATTTAAGTGATCACCTTCATCTTTCCATCTATTCTCTGTCATTTTGTGGACAGGAACGCAGATGTAATTGCCCTGATTTGTAAAACAAATCAAATAGTCAGTAGTATTGACCATACCACTAGCGATAAGTTCGTCTCCATCCTTTAAGCCAGGAAGAGGATTATCGCCACTACTACGATAAGATTTAAGTGTGGAACGTTTTAAGTAACCATCACGAGTTAAAGCAATCATTACATCGTCTTTAGCGATAAGTTCACGCTTATCAATTGGGGCGATTTCTTCTTTTTCTTGGATGACTGTGCGTCTATCATCACCATACTTATCGGCGATAGCTTTTAGTTCACGAACTAAAACACGGTTTAATTTGCTCTCATCTTCTAAAATTCCTTTGAGTATTTCGATATCTTTTAAGAGTTGAGCTTTTTCGTTTTCTAAGATGACCTCATCAGTGTGAGATAACTTATATAATGGCATAGTAACGATAGCTTCTGCTTGTTCATTTGAGAAGCCATAGCGGTTCATTAAGTTCACTTTAGAATCCGCTTTATCTTTACTGTGTCTGATGATTTCCACGACTTCATTGATGTTTAAAGAAGCTTGAATTAAGCCTTCAACGATGTGTAATCTAGCTTGGAATCTATCTAAATCAAACTTACTTCTTCTTGTGATAACATCGACTTGGTGAGCGATATAAGCATCAACATAAGTTAGAAGGTTTAAAGTTCTTGGACGACCATCCACGATCGCCACCATGTTAGTGCTATAAGATGAGACTAGGCCAGTCTTATTGTTTAAATATTGTAAGAGTAATTCGACTTTCGCATCTTTCTTACAATCGATCACAATTCTAATGCCTTTCCAGTCAGATTCATCACGTACTTCTAAAAGACCATCAACCGCTTTGCTATGGATAATCTTATCGATTTCAAAGACTAATTGGTTCTTTTGTGTTTTATATGGAATTTCAGTAATGACAATCTGTTGATTGTCTTTGTTTTGCACTATCTCTTCTTTACTAGCAATTTCAATACGACCTCTACCAGTTAAATAGATGCTTTTAAGACCTTCACTTTCGTAGATGATGCCACCACCTGGGAAGTCAGGACCTAAAACAAATTGCATTAAGTCTTCGATGGTTGCTGTTTTATGACCAATACGATAAACGACAGCATCAATAATCTCTTTGAGATTATGAGGTGGGATTTCAGTGGCCATACCAACAGCGATACCTTCTGTACCATTAGCGAATAAGTTAGGGAATCTAGCCGGTAAAATTGTTGGTTCGAATTCGGTATCATCGAAGTTAAGCTGCATATCAACAGTCTTTTTATCGATTTCTCTCACTAATTCGTTACTGATTTCCGCTAATCGAGATTCGGTATAACGATAAGCCGCTGGTGAGTCACCATCAATAGAACCATTATTACCTTGGAAGTCGATTAATGGGTATCTAATCTTCCAATCTTGGCTCATTCTAGCTAAGGCTTCATAAATAGATGTATCACCATGAGGGTGGAAAGTACCCATAACCGCACCAACGGTATGAGCACATTTTCTGGTTGGCTTATTGAAGACGTTATTGTTCTTAAACATCGTGAAAATGATACGTCTTTGAACTGGTTTTAAACCATCTCTAACATCAGGAATAGCACGATCTTGGATGACGTATTTAGCGTATGTTGCGTAGCGGTCACCCATGACATCTTCCATTGGTTGTATGGAGATATTTTCTACGTAATTTTCTTCGACTAAATCAATCTTTTTTCTAGCCATAGATTACTTTACCTCCTTAATGAAAGTGTCAATTTTATTGAAGTCAACGTTCTCTTCGACCCACGCTCTTCTAACACTAGCGTCGCGGCCCATTAAAACGTTAACTCTTTTTTCTGCAAGAATTGGATCATCAATCTCGACTTGAAGTAAAAGTCTAGTCTTTGGATCCATTGTGGTTTCTTTTAATTGGATAGCGTCCATTTCACCAAGACCTTTATAGCGGTTAATCTTATAACCAGTACCGACTTTTTTCTTGGCGAGTTCTAAACCTTCGTCATCCCAAGCATATTCTTGAATGACCTTTTTACCATCTTCCTTATGAACACGATAAAGAGGAGGAACCGCAATATAGATGTGGCCTGTGGTGATTAATTGACGCATATAATGATAGAAGAACGTTAGTAATAACGTTTGGATATGCGCACCATCGGTATCAGCATCGGTCATGATGATGATTTTGCCGTATTTTATATCTTCAATATCGAAGCTTTGTCCAAAGCCCGCACCAATGGTATTAATGATGGTTGCGATTTCTTCATTATGGACTAATCTATCGATAGAAATTGAGTCTGTATTAAGTGGCTTACCACGTAGTGGTAATATGGCTTGATGTAGTCTATCTCTACCCTTCTTAGCTGTACCACCAGCGGAATCACCTTCAACGATAAAAAGCTCGTTTTTAGCGTAGTCTTTAGACTGCGCTGGGGTCAATTTGTCACTCAAAATGACCTCTTGTTTAGGTTTTTTATTACTTCTAGCCTCTTCTTTTGCTTTACGTGCGGCTAATCTCGCGGTTTGTGAAGCCACGCATTTATTGATCAAGTTAATCGCGAACTCTTTGTTTTCAAGCAAGTAATAAGTAAACTTATTAAAGATGAAATTAGAGACGACAGAAACCGCTTGAGGAGTGCCTAATTTGCCCTTAGTTTGGCCTTCAAATTCGAGGAGCATTTCCGGGATTTTTAAACTCACAACTGCGGTTAAACCTTCTCTAATATCGCTACCTTCTAACTTTTTACCTTTGGTAAGTTTGTAAGTTTCAGCGAAATCATTAACGGCCTTAGTGATACCAGCTCTAAAGCCAGTTTCATGCGTACCACCATCTCTTGTTCTTACGTTGTTAACGTAAGAGAAGATAGTTTCGTTATAGTCTTCGTTACAATACTGTAAAGCGATCTCAATATCAATTTGTGTTTCTTCATCGGTATCAGCGAAACTGATAACAGGTGATAATGGATTCTTATTAATATTGACGTTATTGATATATTCCACTAAGCCATTTTCATATAAAAAGCTTTGAACTGTTCCTGTTTTTTCATCGGTTAGAACAAATTCCACGCCTTTCATTAAGAAGGCACTTTCTTGTAAGTGGCTAGCGATTGTATCCCATTTGAATTCCACTGTAGAGAATATTGTGGCATCTGGTTTAAATCTCACTAAAGTACCATGTTTCTTACATGTACCCACAACTTCAAGTGGAACAGCAAGATTACCACCATTTTCGAATTTTAAATGGTAGATATTGCCGTTTTGATAGACATTGATGTCTATCCATTCGCTCAAAGCATTAGTGACACTAGCGCCAACACCGTGTAAACCAGCCGCACTCTTATAGACGGCGTTATTAAATTTACCACCAGCGTGGAGTTCAGTAAAAACAACTTCGACCGCTGGTCGACCAGTTTCTTTATTGATACCCACAGGAATGCCACGTCCTTCATCAAGAACACTAATGGAACCGTCTTTATGCATGGTGACACAAATCTTTTTGCCATATCCTGACAAAGCTTCGTCAACTGCATTATCAACAACTTCCCACACTAGATGATGGAGACCTGCACTATTGGTTGAACCAATGTACATAGCTGGTCTTTTTCGGACACCCTCAAGACCCTTCATCACGTGAATATCATCGGCTGTATATGTTGTTTTTTTGATATCTGACACTATATTTTCCCTTTGCAAGACTTAATTATATACAAATTAAGTTGCAAATATAAAGCAATTTTGTAGAATATAAAGGTGCGATTTGGAGGTACAAAAATGAATATATTTGTAAATATATTGGTGCCAATCATTTGTTTGCTAATTGGTTACCTAATGGGAAGCGCAAACATCTCAATTCCATTAGGAAAAATGGTCTTTAAACAAGATCCACGTGAATTTGGTTCACATAATCCAGGTGCCACTAACTGTGGTCGATTATGGGGTAAAAAATACTTCCTTATCGTATTCTTCTTTGACGTATTTAAAACAATCTCCCCACTTTATATCTGCTGGGCAATCTTAACATTTGTACCATTTAATAATGGTTTACCATTATTACCAAGTGCTTCCGCTATGTATGCTGGCAACGTTGATGGTTATATGATTCAATGGCCTGTTTACTGGGTGGCGGTAATTGGTGCGATGCTTGGTGGCATTTATCCATGTTTTATTGGTTTCAAAGGTGGTAAAGCTGCCTCTTGTATGGTGGGAATTACCTTGACTACATCTTGGACTTTTGGTGTTATCGGTGCTCTTTCTTACTTCTTCACATTAAAAAGAAGCGGCTATGTTTCCTTAGCGAGTATCATTACTTCCATCATTAACGCTGTTGTCACTTGGGTGTGGGCAATTCTTCTTTTACTTAAGATCATTCCAGTGGGTACATATTGGCAATTCTTTGTCAACTGGGGACCAATGCTTTACTGCAATTATGTCTATGCCATTTTGATGACAATTATCTCCATTGTTTTGATCATCAGACACCGCACAAACATCGGCAGAATCAAAGCGGGAACTGAAAGACAAATCACTTGGATGAAAGTAAAAAGCAAGTAAATAATTAGTAGAGTTAATAACTTTGTTATTATAGACAAAAGCACTCATAACCGAGTGCTTTTATTTTTCATTCATTTTTGCGGGGATTAGACCACCATTACATTTGGAGATAAAATAGATTCACAATGTCCGTTTCAGTGTAGTAAACAAAGCCAAATGCGAGCCCTGAATCAGGCTCTCCATAACGGAAATATGAGTATGGTTTTTCAAAGTTGATTTGGTATTCTTCATCCCATGAATAGTAAGCCGACCCAATCCATTTTTGGACGAACTCGTTGGTATTAGTTTCAAACGTCATGTCTGGTCCTTGCTTGAGCTTGAAAATAGTCTCTTTTTCTGTATTGTTGAACTGGGCTAAGAAGTTTTCATTATTAGCGGAGAAGTCTAACACAAAATAAACGGGGCCAGAACTATCCATGCCAGTGATATGCTCATAATGGAAAAGAATAGTTCCTTCAATCCAATGTTTGATACTACTTTCCCTTTCAAGTCTTTTAAGACGTTGCTTTGCTTGATCAGTACATCCTATTAAAGAAAAAGATATAAGGAATAATATAGAGGCTCTCTTAAGGTTTTTATTCATAAGTTTAGATTACACGTGAACAAATTGTGTTTCAAGTCTTAAAACGCCTAAAACCACTATTTAGGCATAATAAAAACACTCTTATGAGTGTTCTTATTTTTTACTTTTGATTCATGTTTCTCATGATTTCACGAATTTGTTTTTCGCTTGGGGTTCTACCCATGCTTCTAAACATCGCGCGAATCATCTTTTCATTCACAGGTGGGTTTTCTCTTAATTGTTTTTGGAAGAGATAACGTGTAATGAAGAATGCTGCAACAGCACCGACAAGCAAACCACCAATGAATAGTAACAAACCTTGCCACCATTCAATCATAGATTGCACCTACTAGGCTCTGCTGTCGTATTCGCCTGTATCTGTGCGAACTAAGACTTCTTCGCCTTCTTCAATGAATAATGGGACTCTGACCACTAAGCCGGTTTCTAATGTCGCTGGCTTTGTTGGTTTGTTGACTGTGTCACCTCTAACGCCTGGATCACATTGTGTAATCTTTAAAGCGACTTTAGCAGGTAAGTTGACACCGAGGATTTCACCTTCGTAAGAAGTGATTTCAACAATTTCATCACCTTTTAAGAATTGCTTTTCCCAAGTTAAGCGTTCAACTGGGATTTCAACTTGGTCATATGTTTCTTGATCCATGAAGACTAAGAAATCGCCACTATCGTAGAGATATTGCATTTGTCTTTTGTCTAAACGGACGTTTTCAACCATGTAACCAGAGTTACGAGCTAATTCATTAATTGTGCCTGTACGGACGTTTTTAACTTTGACCTTAGCAACCATCTTTCTCATCGCAGTTTTATTTAATAAAATATCTAAAACTTGGTATAAATTGTTTTCATCAATGAAATAGTTGCCTGGTCTTAATTCTGTAACATTAACCATATAAATTTCTAATTCCTTTCAATAAATTCCTTGAATATTATATCAAATATTCATTATTTGACAAATGGATTTACTCTCCGCTCTATCTC
>CAMJEC010000032.1 GCA_946404585.1 uncultured Caryophanales bacterium | reverse complement strand
ATGGAACAACAAAGACAATTAACGGTTTTAAGGGCTATTGGCTTTACTGTTATGGATATATCTAACTTCTGGACAATACAAAGCATAAGTCAATTATTCTTCTCTGCTTTATTTGGCTTACCAGCAGGTGCTTTATCAATCTATATCTTATTATCACTTGCTTCATCTAATAGCCAAGTTTATCCATTTGTGTTCTCTTGGCCAACCGCTTTGATGGCCCTTGCCTTCATCTTAGTAGTGCTTATTGTTTCACATTTAATCGCGATGAGAATCATCGCTAGTTGGAACATTGCAGATAATACAAGAAGTAGAGAATAATTCTAAGAATTTATCAATACTATTTCCAAGCAAATATGTTACATTAAAGGTATGAATAAAAAGATATTAACTTTTGCAGTATTGCCTGTAATGCTCTCTTTATCTTCGTGCGGATACAACACAAAAGATTGGCCGAGACCATCCTTCTCTTTTTCGTATGAAGATGTTGTGGAAACAAGCCTTTATTACCATCAAAAAGCAAACAGTTATGTGGAAGAAATGGAAGATTCTATTGTAAGTGAAGACAAGTCTTTCGCGAAGCGCGCTATGCAAACAATTTCCGCATACCCATACAGAGAGAAAAAAGAACGAGCTATTGATACTAAAAACTATTCCATACTGTTTTCAATTCAATTCACATATTTAAAAGATAATGTTGAAGAAATAGAAAATATAAAGTTCTATGAATATGGTATTTCAAATGGAAAGATAGTACTTAACAATGGCGAAATTCATTTTATTCCTGGCGATGTTGGCGGAGGATATTTTTCTTTAGTAGGCAAAGAAGCTAAACAATAAAAAACCGGCTACGACACCACTTGAGCGGTAAATCACCGGTGCAATTATTTAAACATATTCTCGCGAATAAAACAAATATGCTTGTTAAACCGGCGGATCACAGACAAGTCATGACAAGGTCAAGGTCGTGAATAATATAACAACCGGCAAAACTATTAAAACAAGAAAGAACAAAAATAGCAAATAAAAAAGCCGGAGACCTGCAGACTAGTAATAGTCGCAATAATAGCGAATCCGGCAAAAATATTAAACCAAATAAGAATAAAAATATCAAATAAAAAAGCCGGTCGATCACAGGCTAATGTCGTGAATAATAATTGCCCCGGCAAGACTATTTAAACAAGAAACAGGTACAAATGCAAATAAAAAACTGGAAGGACACAGATTCATCAATGATGATCGTGTAACAATAACATCCAGCAAATTCATTAAACCAAATAATTGAATAAAATGTAAAGAAAAAGGAGACAGAATTGATACCCGTCTCCTTTGTTTTAATTGTTTTTACTCTTCCTTAAACATATCTGTGGATAAGTATCTTTCACCAGTATCTGGTAAGAGAACCACGATAGTTTTGCTTTGGTTTTCCTTACGTTGGGCTAAGATAGTTGCCGCTTTTACAGCCGCGCCACTGGAGATACCAACAAGTAAGCCTTCTTTTCTCGCTAATAGTTTACCTGTAGCGAAAGCATCTTCATTTGAAACTGTGATAATTTCATCATAGATACCAGTATTTAATGTATCTGGAACAAAGCCCGCACCAATGCCTTGAATCTTATGTGGACCAGGTGTGCCTTTTGATAAGACTGGAGAAGATTCTGGTTCAACTGCCACAATCTTAATTTCTGGATTTTGTTCTTTTAAGTATTTACCAACACCAGAGATTGTGCCACCTGTACCAACACCGGCAACAAAGATATCAACACGACCACTTAATTCTTCAAAGATTTCTGGACCTGTTGTTAAGTAGTGGGCATTTGGGTTAGCAGGATTGGTGAATTGGCTTGGAATAAAGCTATTTGGATATTGCTTATGTAATTCTTCCGCTTTTGCGATAGCGCCTTTCATACCTAACTTACCATCTGTTAAGACAAGTTCTGCACCATAAGCTTTTAAAAGATTTCTTCTTTCAATAGACATGGTTTCAGGCATTGTGATGATTAAGCGATAGCCACGTGCGGCACTGACCATAGCTAAGCCAATACCGGTGTTACCACTTGTTGGTTCAATAAGGATTGTATCCTTTTTGATTAAGCCATCTTTTTCCGCTTTATCAATCATCGCCTTAGCGATTCTGTCTTTGACAGAACCTGCTGGGTTAAAGTATTCAACTTTAGCGATAATTCTCGCATTTAATTTTAAGTTTTGTTCGTAATTTGTGAGCTCCACTAAAGGAGTCTTACCGACTGCTTCGTCAACATGTTTTAAGATCATTTTTCTATTTGTCCTTTCGATATTATTCAATTTGTTAACTAAACCATTTAATAATGGTTCAAACTTTACACCATACCAGTGATCCTTATCACTTTGGGTGTAGTTGATACATCGATAGACATAATCCGCAGCCATTTTAACGGATAAATATAATTCATGGTTCTTTAAATAAGAGGCGACAAATGTCGAGGAGAAGATATCGCCTGTACCATGATATCCATTACCGATTTTATGATGCTTATAATATTGGAAATAACCATTATCATAAATATAGACACCAGTGGCGTTCTTTTGGAACGAAACATCAGTAAGAATAATCTTTGCAGATGTATATTTGCTTAATTCTTTAAGTAACTTTTCAATATATTCCTTATCGTATTTATCTTGATATGGGAAACCACTCATAAAAGCGGCTTCTGTAATATTTGGTAAGATAATATCCGCTTCTTTGATGAGCTCACGCATTTTTAATGCGTATTCTTCATTAAATGCTGGATATAATTTGCCTTTATCACCCATCGCAGGATCAACGACGACTAAGGAGTTTTCTTTCTTTAATTGTTTGATTGCTCTTAAGGTGAAATCCACTAAAGAGACACTACCTAAATAACCGGTATAGATAGCGTCAAATCCTAAACCTTCTCTATCCCAGTGTTTAAGGAACTTGTCTAATTCCTCATCCATATCTTTATACTCAAAACCATTAAATCCAGAAGTATGAGTGGAAAGAATAGATGTTGGTAAGATAGCGGTTTCATAACCACAGGCGCTTAAGATAGGGAGAGCCACTGTTATAGAGCATTGACCATAGCAAGAAATATCTTGAATAGTAACAATCTTCTTATCACGACCATCTAAAGATGGCTTTTCATTTATTTCAAAAAATAATTCGTTAGCGTTTAAACCAAACTTCTCTACAAGAAGAACGGCTTTATCGTAGCTCATTTCTGTTTCGCCCTTTTCAATTTTGCTGATCATAGACTTATGAGAATAGCCAAGAGCGTCTGCGAGTTCTTTTTGTGTGAGTCTATATCTTTGTCTAACTTTTTTAACTAAAATTCCAAATTTCATGACGCTATTATAAAACAAAAAGTGAATGACATTCAACTTTTACGATTATAGTGTGAAATAATATCAATAAAATTGGTATTAAATGGTATTATAGTAGAGATGATTAAAAAAGTATCTGATTCATATAAACATAACATTCTAAGTATTGCTCTAGGACCATTTATTAAAATCATTGAAGCAATATTTGATTTATTAATACCTTTATTCATGAAAGCCATTATTGATTTAAATCAATATGGTAGTCCTGATAGTATTCCTAATCAGATCTCCGCAGGAGTAGCATCTTTTATTAAATTATTTAATCATTCATCCAGTTCTATGAGTGATGCTTTAGTGGGTGGATTAATTATCTTAATCATGGGTATCGTGGGCTTTGGCTTAACCATGATTAGTCAATATATCGCCGCTGTTGCATCAGTGGCGGTAGGCACTGAAGTTAGAGAATCATTATTTGATAAGATGCTTAAACTATCCAAAAAGGAAAGAGAACAAGTTAGTAACTCTAAGATATTAACTGTTATGAACAGTGATACTTATCAATTACAACACGGTGTTCTTTTATTTGTGAGATTAGTGATACGCGCTCCATTCATTTTAATTGGCTCATTAGTGATGTCATTTATTTTAGACTGGAGAGTGGGTTTAGCCTTTACTGCGATTGTGCCTCTTATCTTCTTAGTGAACTTCCTAGTTTTAAGAAAATCTTCTAAAGGTTATGTTGAAATCCAAAATGATTTAGATGATTTAAGTAATAAAACAAGTGAAACCACAGATGGCGCAAGAGTGGTCCGTGCCTCTAATCAACAAGATAGAGAAAATAATGAATTTGCTATTAAGACAAATGCCTATCAAGATAAGGCTATTAAAGTTAATCGCATTAACTCATTAATTAATCCTTTAACATTTGCGATTACATCAATTGTCTTAATTGTTATTATCTTACTTTTACAAAATAGTTTATTTAGTGCCGCTAATACACAAGTAGCTTCTACCATCATCGCGGAGATGGCTTATTTATCTCAAATCTTCTTTGTAGTGGTCCAATTCTCACAAGTAATTATTGAGATTGTTAAGGCTCATGTCTCCTCTAAAAGAATCAATAGTGTTCTTTCTATTAATCCATCAATAATTAATGAAAATAAGCAATACGTCACTGATAATAAGGCTCCTCTAATTAGATTTGATCATGTTAGTTTCTCATTTACAGATGATGAAAACTACTTCTTAAATGATTTAGATTTCCAAATTAGAAAAGGTGAGACTTTTGGTGTTATCGGTGGTACTGGTAGTGGCAAATCTACAGTCATTAATTTAATTGAAAGATTTTATGATGCTTCTAAAGGTGATGTCTTATATCAAGGTGTTTCTTTAAAGGACTATAACTTAAATGACTTAAGAAATGATATTGGTTTAGTTAATCAAAAAAGTTCCTTATTTAAAGGTACAATTAAATCTAATTTCTTAATGAGTAATCCTATCGCTAGTGATGAAGATATCATTGAAGCTTTAAAACAAGCGCAAGCATATGAATTCGTTAGTAAATACAAAGATGGTATTAATCATGAAGTAAACGAAGGTGGACTTAACTTTTCTGGTGGCCAAAGACAAAGATTATGTATCGCTAGAGCGCTCATTCGTAAGCCAAATATCTTAATTCTAGATGATTCTACCTCCGCTTTAGATTTATTAACGGACAAACGTATTAGAGAAACAATTAACAGTTTTAAAGATATGACTAAGGTCATCGTGTCTCAAAGAGTGTCTACCATTCAACACGCTGACTATATTTTAGTGTTAGAAGGTGGACAAGTCGTTGGTCAAGGCAAACACGCTGACTTATTAAAGAACTGTCCAATCTATAAAGAAATTTATGAAACCCAAATTAAAAAGGAATAAGATGACTAGCAAACAAAGACTTTTCAGTTATTTAAAGCCAATGCGTAAATCACTCGTGATTGCGTTAGTCTTTTCGTTGCTCTTTGTTATAGCGCAAATATCTCAACCTTTCTTATTAGGTAAAGCCCTAGATGCCTCTAAAGATAATGATCATCAACTATTTAATATCTATGTATTCGTGGCTTTAGGCTTAATTATTATTGGCATCGTTTTTGCCTATTTATTTGAAGTCATTGTGATGAATGTTTCGCAAAAAGTAATTAAGAAAGCAAGAGATGATGTTTATCAAAAAATTAACGCTATGTCGCTTAAGGATTTTGATAACAAAAGACGCGGTGATATTGTCCAACTTGAAATCAGAGATATGGAGAATTTTGCCTCTGGTTTATTCGCGGTCTTTAAGACTTTGATGCAAGGCATTTTTACAGTCATTATTACCATTATTATGATGGTGATGGTGAACTGGATTTTAGCCCTTGGTGTCATTGTGCTAACACCATTAAGCATGCTCATGGCAAAGATCGTTTCCAGCTTCTCATATAAGCACTATAAGAAGCAATCAGAATTGCAGGCAAATCTTTCTGCTTCATCCTTAGAAACACTCAATAATATCGATATTGTACAGTCTTTAAACTATGAAAACTCTGCAATTCGCGAATTTAATCAAATTAATGAAAAACTGAAAAAAGAAGGGAGAATTGCACAGTTTTCGGCTTCTTGGGTCAATCCAAGCACTAGATTAGTTAATAACATTATTTACGTCATTATCGGTGTCGCAGGCATCATCATGCTTGGCTTTAATGATGACTTAATTACAGTGTTTGCAGTCATGTCTATTGGTCGATTATCAAGCTTCTTATCATACACAAATCAGTACTCAAAACCATTCAATGAAATATCAAATGTTGTCTCTGAATTTGAGAACGCAAAAGCCTCACTTAGAAGAATAAATAATTTCTTAAATATTGAAGATGATATTAATGAAGGAGAAACCTCAATTGATAGCATTGATAGCATTGAATTTAAGGATATGTCTTTTAGTTATGAGCCTAGTAGAAAGCTCATTGAAAACTTTAACTTAGAAATCAAAAAAGGACAGAAAGTTGCCATCGTTGGACCAACCGGTGCAGGTAAGACAACACTCATTAATTTACTGATGCGTTTCTATGATCCAAACAGTGGTCTAATTTCTATCAATAATAAATCCTATTTAGATATTAAAAAGGAATCTTTAAGAAGCCATGTTGGTATGGTTCTTCAAGATACTTGGATCTTCTCTGGCACAATCTTAGATAACATCCGTTACTATAAGAAAACCGCTAGTGAGGAAGAAGTAAAAGAAGCAGCTAAGAAAGCTCATGCTGATATCTTTATCAATACTTTACCTAATGGTTATTTAACTAAGGTTAGTAATAAACACGGCTTATCCGAAGGTCAAAGACAAATGATAGCGATTGCTAGAATCATGTTATTAAACCCAGAACTTGTGATTCTAGATGAAGCCACATCTAATATCGACACTCGTAGTGAAAAACTTATTACAGATGCTTTTGACTATATGATGAAAGATAAAACATCAATTGTTATCGCTCATAGATTATCAACAATCGAAAAAGCGGATATCATTATTGTTATGAAAGATGGTGCAATTGTGGAAACAGGTAACCATCAAGAATTAATGAAGAAACAAGGATTCTATTATTCCTTATATTCTTCACAGTATAAATAAGGGACAAATATGGCTAAAGAGAAAAAGGAAAAGAAGAAAAATAGCAAACTTAAAAAGATTAAGGATCTCGCTTCTCCTAAAAAGATTGCTCTTTTAATGGCGCTTATCTCTTTAGTGTCGTTCCTCTATAAAATAGGTTTAGGCATTATATCTAACTCTGTTATCTTAATCATTGCTTCTTTATCCACTGCGGTGGTCTGTGCTTGTAAATTCATTTTCTGGAAAGATATGAACGCTGATAGAAAAACTAAAAAGAAATCATATTTCATTATGATGATTTTAGCGTTATCTTTCGCAGTCTTATTCTTACTATTCGCTGTACTAAAAGTCGGTGGCATAGATACATCTAGTAAGAACAACTTTAAAGGTGTGGTTGGTTATATCTTTATTGCCTTTGTAATTTTGATGTTTGTTTTATCAATTATCAATTTAAGAGGTGCATTAACTAAAACTGACATCATGGTCATTGGTATAAAAGAAATGATATTTGTTTCCGCATTGGCGGACGCAGTTATTATCCAAGAATTCTTATATAAGGTTATTCCTTACTATCGTGATTTACCATTTATGAGAATCCTTAATAGTTACTTTCCATTAATAATCGCTGTAGCGATGATAATGGTGCCTATCTATATGTTTAAACGTTTTAGAGAATACGAACCTTAACAGAAGATGATTAGCATCGCTAAAGCGGTAGCGATTACTGGCACGCTAATAATTGATCCATATTTAACAAAATCTTTGAAGGTGAACTTAACACCATATTTTGATAATAAACTTTGAAACATGATGCCCGCTAAAGCACCAACTGGTGTTAAGAAAGCACCAATGTTACTACCGATAATCGTTGCGTATATTGCTTGATAATAAGCTTGTCCTTCTAGGGCTAATGGGACATCGGCAAATAAGATAGACATTGGGATATTATTGACCATATTTGCCATCAAAAAGGAAGAAACACCATAAGATAAGATAGGCGATACGGTATTCAATAATTCACCGATTTTCTCTGCTACTCCTTGATAATGAAGTGCAATAACAATAATACTCATTGATAAAACAAATGGGATTAATTGATAAGGTAATCTTTTAAGTGGATTAACTAAATAATGCCACTGTTTTCTTCTTACTAATCTAGTGATAATAACAAACACTAATAGTGAAGCAGCGCATATCAAAGATATGAGCCACATATCTAAATGAATATATGGTGAGATGATAAGGAAGACAAGACACACTAATAAGTGAGCAACACCAACAATTAAATCAAACTTGCTTTCAATATGAACTTCTTCAGAGGTTTCACAGCTTAATGCTTGTTTAAGTTTCTTATGGAATATGAGATAGATAATAGCGATTTCCACTAATCCAGCACACAAAGTTGGTATAGCCATCACTTTGAAATAATCAATAAATGTAATATTTGCAGATGTCGCTAAATAGATATTAGTAGGATTACCAATCACAAACATCATTGACCATGTATTAGCCGCGGTAAATTCGGCGATTAAAAATGGAATAGGGGAAATCTTAGTTCTCTTACAGAAGAAACAAATGAAAGGAGTGAAAGTTAATATCACAATATCGTTAGAAGTGAATACTGTAAGGAATGCCACTAAGAAGTAGATAATAAAGAATAATGCTGTTTGACTATTTTTAGCATGTTTAACTGCAAGATTAGCTAAAAATCTAAATAGACCAACTTCATCTAAGAAGATTGATAGTATGGTCATCGAAAAGAATAAAACTAATATCTTAAGTGGATTAATCGCGGCGCTACTGGTCCAAGAATCACCAATCTCTTCAATTGGACATAAAGTAGTGGCCACTAAGATAACTGCGCCCAATAAAGCAATAAGCCAATAAGTATCTAAAGAAAACTTCCCTAATTTGAGTCTAGGGAAGAATAATGTTGATAGAGTTATTCCTAAGAATGTAATAACGGAAATGACGATCGTAGCAATCATACAAACGACTATCATAGACCTTTATATTTATAAAGCAATACAAATTATAAAAAAATAGCACAAAAATGTGCTAACATATACATATCATCAAGCGGGGGAGACATTATGAAAAAGTTTTTTAGAAACCTATTCTCTGGATATTTTCTAGTCTTATTAATTTTATTAATAGAAATAGCGGCTATTGTTTTCATCGAGTTCTTCCTTGAGGGTGTCATTGAAGCAATATCTACTGACCCTAACATAAACGAACGCGTCAAAGGCATCATTGAACTAGTGTGGATTGTCATTAGAGTGGTTGTCTTTGTCATCAGTGTGCTTATTTTCTTTAGAATCGTTAATAAACATGAAGATCCAGAATTTAAGATTCCTTGGATTGTGGGTATGCTTCTTTTACCATTATTCACATCCGTTATTTTCTTAATCTTTGGTAATCATGGTTTAAATAGACGTGATAAGAGAATCGTTAAAACCACGACGGAAGAATATAACAAACACTTTCAATTAGATGAAAAAGCCAAGAAAGAATACCGAGAAGAATTAGGCACCGCTGTTAATGCTTTTAGATATATCAATAACATCACAAAGCTAGGTATTCACCCAAATAATAGAGTTAAATACTACGCCACTGGTGAAGAATTCTTCCCTGAATTAATAGAATCATTAAAACTTGCTAAAGAGTTTATCTTTATGGAATTCTTTATCATTTCAGATGGCGAATTATGGACTGAAGTACAAAATATCTTAATTCAAAAAGCAAGTGAAGGCGTTGAGATTCGTATCATCTACGATGATATGGGTTGTGGTGGCACTATCAGTGCTAGAACACCAAAGATCTTAGGTCAATATGGTATTAAATGTTATAAGTTCCATCCATTTAGACCAATTCTTTCTGGTGTTTATAATAACCGTGACCATAGAAAGATTGTGATTATCGACCATCAAATGGCGTTTACCGGTGGTATGAACTTAGCGGATGAATACGCTAACAAGATTAATAGATTTGGTTATTGGAAAGACACAATGATTAAGATTGAAGGCAGTGCGATTAATAACCTTATCGCTGTTTTCTTACAAAATCTTAACTTAGTCGTTGGCCATATTTCTGACTATAACAAATGGATGAACTTTGACTATCCAGAATATGAAGATAGTGGATACGTGATGCCGTTTGGTGATGGTCCAGGTGATTATGTGAGTGCCCTTTTAGGTGAACAAACATATATCAATATTCTTAATTACGCGCAAAAGAAGGTTTATATCAGTACGCCATATTTAGTGCCTACTTATAGCTTATTAGATGCTTTAAGAAGTGCAGCGCTTAGAGGTGTAGAAGTTAATCTCATCGTTCCAGGTATGCCTGATAAACCAGTTGTATACTGGATGGCTAAATCTAATTTCAGATATCTACTAGATGCTGGTGTTAATATCTATTTATATAGACCAGGCTTTAATCATATGAAAACCGCGATCGCAGATAATGAATTAGGCTTTGTGGGCACGATCAACTTTGACTTTAGAAGTTTAGTCCATCACTTTGAATGTGGTGCGATCCTCTATAAGTGTCCATGTATGGATGATATCACTAAAGACTTTGAACAAATGATTGAAGTCAGTGAAAAAGTCCCACGAGACTATAAATTTAAAGGTATTAAAAAGAGCATTTGCTCAGTACTCAAAATTATCTCCGCTTTGTTCTAATTAACGAACCTTAAATATTAGATAATTACTTGTAATTATTGCTAATACATAAAAAATGGTTTAAGTTTTATTTAAGGTATTAAATATACTTTTTAAGTATGAAATTACTCTTAGTAGAAGACTCCATTCAACTAAATAAA
>CAMJEC010000031.1 GCA_946404585.1 uncultured Caryophanales bacterium | reverse complement strand
AATAACTTTTTCTTTTAAGTATTCTGGAACTTCTTCGTAAGAGACAAATTCTCTATTGAAATAGCCAGAAGCTTGAGTGATGGACTTAAGTTGTGTGACGTAGTCAACGATTTCTGCTTCAGGAATTAACGCTTCGATATCTTGCATACCTTCGTGTTCTTCCATGTTTTGAATACGCGCACGACGTGTATTTAAGTCAGACATGATATCACCAGTATATTCTGTTGGAGCGATAACATGGATTCTCATGATTGGTTCTAAGATGATTGGTTTACATTTTGGATAAGCATCTTTGAACGCTAAGATACCAGCCATTTTGAATGCTTGTTCGTTACTATCGACTGGGTGATATTTACCATCCACTAAAACACCTTTAACACCAATAACTGGGAAACCTGCTAATGGGCCAGAGTTAAGGGCTTCAAAGAAACCTTTTTCAACGGCTGGGAAGTAGTTCTTTGGAACTGCACCACCGAAGACTTCTTCTGCGAAGACACTTTCTTCAGCTGGTTCAAATCTCATCTTAACAACACCATAGAAACCACTACCACCAGATTGTTTAACGTAACGGCCATCGCCTTCGGCGGTACCCTTAATGGATTCACGATAGACAACTTTCATTGGTTCGGTTGTGACATCGATCTTATATGTATCTTTGAGTTTACCGAGAACGAAGCTGATATGAGAATCAGAAACACCACCTAATAATAATTGCTTTGTTTCATTATTACGTTTGACTTCAACGGCTGGATCTTCAGCTTGGATCTTCGCTAATGCTGGACCAATCTTTGCTTCATCATTTTTATTGGCTAAGATGATAGCTTTGAAGATAACAGCGGTTGGATAATGGGCTGGTTTATATTCAATAACGGCTTTTGGTGAAGATAATGTCATACCACTAGCGACACCTTCAAGTCTTGTAATCGCAGCGATATCACCAGCGTGGACTTCTTGAATAGCGTCAAGTTTCTTACCGGTCATTTGATATAACATTGAGACTCTTTGTGTGCCTTTATTGACGTAGATTTCATCACCAGTTTTTAAGACACCAGAATTAACTTTAATAATGTTAATTGTGCCTGAATATGGGTCTACGACAGTCTTGAAGACATAAGCGGAGAATGGTTCACTGTCTTTTGTTTCACGAGTGACTGGATTACCATTTTCATCTTTGGCTTCATATGGTTTTAAGTCCGCTGGGCAAGGTAGGTAGTCAATGAACATATCGAGCATTGTTTCAACACCGATATTCTTTGTGGCGCTACCGACTAAGACAGGAACTAATTCGCCTGCTAAGACGAGTTTTCTTAAAGATTCGTGAACTTCTTGAACGGTGAATTCTTCACCGGAGAAGAATTTTTCTAATAAGACGTCATCTGCTTTAGCGACTTCTTCACTAATCATGTTATGAAGTTCGAAGATCTTTTCTTTCTTATCATCGTGGATAGGAGCGTCTTCACACTTCTTACCATTGAGCTTTCTAGCTTTTAAGTCGACGACATTAGCGAAACCATCAAAGCCATCACCATGACCTAATGGGTAGCAGAACGGAATAGCGTTCTTACCTAATTTAGAACGAATTTCTTCTAATAATTCATCAAATTTAACGTTTTCTTTATCAACTTTGTTGATGAAGATAAATGTTGGGATACCACGTTTTCTAAGTTGATTCCAGTGCTTAACTGTACCGACTTGAACACCGATTGAGGCATCGACCACTAAGACAGCACCTTTAACTGCGCCTAAGACACCAATGTATTCAGAAATGAAGTCATCATTACCTGGAACATCGATGATGTTGATCTTATGGTCTTTATAATGTAATGGGATAACGGCGGTTTGAATTGAACCACCTCTTTTTTGTTCATCAGGTGTGTAGTCACTAATAGTGTTTTTCTTTTCAACTTCACCTTTTTGAGGAATTAAACCAGCGATGAACGCTAAGGATTCGGCTAAAGTTGTTTTACCTGTTGATTGGTGACCTAAGATAACTACGTTTCTGATATTTTTTGCATCGTAATTTGCCATGATTGATTCTCCTTATAGTCTGAAGTACTTGCTATATCTACCTTTAGATATGAGCTGAATTCTATTATCTTTCACAAGTTCGGCTAAAGCCTTTTCAATGGTCGCTGAACTTGTGGCGTATAAGACGTTTTCAATAACACGTTTACTAATTGGTTTAGCGCTATCAAAGATAACTTTGTAAACCTTTTCAATGGTTAATTCATCCATCTCATTGACTTCCATGATGTAGTCAAGTTTACGATACGCTTCTAGGATGCACTTGAGCATGTAAGTAACGAATTGTGTGTAATCGTTTTCATTATCATGCCAGCCTTGGGAAGAAGCTTCAAAAGCATCGATATAATCAGAGAAACGTTGTCTCATGATATATGGGATGGAGAAGTAATTACCAATATCATAACCATTCTTCTTCATTAAGAAGTTCATGATTAATCTAGAGATACGGCCATTCGCTCTATTGAACGGATGGATGCAAACGAAGTCGAGCATGAAAGCAAGAATAAGAACGAGCTTATTTGTTTCTTCGTTTTGAGCGGCAAGGTTATATTGATAAACAAGATTGTCTAATAGTTGAGGAACCGCACTTGGATCAGCAGTGACGAAGATTGTTCTCATTGAACCATCAGTCATTCTTTCTTGAATATAATTTAAGGCGTCTTTATATTGACCACCCATCTCTGGGTTATAGTCCTTATATAAATAGTAATGTAATGTTGAGATAAATGAGCGATCGAATGGTTGGAATTTGTAGCATTCATCGATGTGCTTTAATGCTTTGTAATAACCATTGAAGACATATTCTGTATAAGTTGCTGGGGATTGTCCCTTAACGAGTATTGCTTTCATACGGTCATCACCGATGAAGACAGAACCCATCGCACAGCTAGCTTCTGTGCCACTGATGTAAGCAAGTTCCGTTAATTTCTCAATCTTCTTGAGTTTCTTAACGGCGGTAGTTTTTCCTTTATATAATTCAATAGAATTAAGTAAAGAAACAATGTTAGGGTTGGTCAAAAGAGCATTGACAGCACCCTGTAAGTCAAACATTCGCATATTATGTAACCTCTGTGATTCTAGTATGTATCACTTAGGGAAAATATGCAACTACCTATTTTTACGTAAAAAATACCGAATTAAACTTTTTTGATTAAATAATAGGTTAACGATTACAGAGTTAGTTTTATATGAATATTGCCTTTTAAATAACTGGATGAGCATATTAGATAGAATTACCACTACTTTGAATTAACATTAAAAGAGTGTTAATAGAATTTATTAAAAAATATTTTTTGATTATTTCTTCTCTATTTAATTAATGGATTACGCGTGTGCGTATAAAAGAAAAGACCTGCACTTGGCAGGTCATTATTCTTTTTGTGAATTAATTATTCAGCTTGTTGTTGACCTTGTTGACCTTCAGCGATTAAACCGAAGATGCCAGCTAAAACAAAGAAATAGTTACTAGCAATAGCGCCAACAACGATTGTCACGATGAATGGTTTTCTATTGGCTTTGCTTTCGTCAGCGAGTTCTCTTAAAGCCTTACGAACGAGGATTAAGCAGACAAGAGATGTGACAAAGAAGTAGATGCCAAGGAAAATGAGACCAACGCCAGAACCGAGAGCGGCACTAGCAGCGGCGATAGCACCTTCATCACTACCAGCAGCGGCAAGAGCAATACCTGCACCGATGGAACTGATGAGACCAATAACGAATAAGATACCACCTAAAATAAGATAGATAATTGTGAAAATATTACCAATCTTAAACATGATTTCTGATGCTTTTTTCATTTAAATATATCTCCTTTTGAATACGTGCTTTTATTTTAGCACTATTTAAGGGTATATATGGTAATATATTTTCATGAAACTTTTAGGATACATTAAGAAAAACCAAGACAGCATCAAACAAACACCGCTAAATATTTGTGATGCTTTAGTGGTTTCTTGGGTGGCTTATTTTGATTTTTCTATCGTTAAAGATAGACTTCCTTTAAGTATTAGTGATTTTGACTACATTCCAGAATATAAAAAATTAGAGCCTTATTACTTCTCTTATTTTCCACGATTTTCGCGCAAATATTTGAAATTACTCATCAATTCCGAGAGATTTAAAGATGCCCAAGTTGTGGATTATGAATATATTTTAGACCGTAAAAAAGGTATCCAGTTTGCCGTTGTAGCGGTTAAGTTTAATAACCAAATTATTATTGCTGTGAGAGGTACTGATCCTTCCTATGCTGGTTGGAAAGAAGACTTCACTTTATCATATAGTGATAGAATGCACTCCTACGCTTATGCAGAAGAGTTCATTCAAAGAGTGATTAAAAGACATAAGGAAGAAAAGATTATCTTATGTGGACATAGTAAGGGTGGTAATATCTGCACTTATATGCTCAGTCAATTAGATGATGTTTCTAGAATTGAGCATGTCTATTCATTTGATGGTCCTGGTTTTAGAATCAAAGGATTATTTAAAGGCAAGGAAGATAGATTAGAAAAGTTTACTAAGATTGTTCCTCAATCTTCTATCGTTGGAGTTCTTTTCTCTAACGAAACTGATATTAAGATTATTAAAAGTAGAGCGGTCATGTTCTTACAACATAACCCATTTGAATGGGTCATTAAGGACAATGATTTTGTCTATTTAACTAAACGTACTTTATCTTCTAGACATTTAGAAAAAGCACTTAATGCTTGGATTGAATCTCTTAAACCAGAAGATAGAGAAAGATTTACCGAAATCATCTTTGGCGAATTAGAGAAATTTGAAGCGGATGACTTTGTCGTCTTCTTTAAGAAGATTCTTCTTCAAATTGGTCCTGTATATAAAGCTTATAGAGGATTAAGCAAAGAAGATAAAAAACTCGTTTACCGAGTTGTTAAAAAGTTAATTAGAAATATGATTAAACCAGAGAAACAAAAGCTAATTGCTTAAAGGTTTTCTTCTGGGATTTCGTGAGCTTTCTTAAGAGCGAACTTGGCCACCATTGGACCAAAGAGTTCGTAAACTAAAGTACTTGTTAAGATAATGGCGAGAATTAAAGCGCCTGTTTTTTGCATATATGGGTCACTATATTGTGAGAATAACTTATACGCAGTTGTGGATAAACCAATGGCAACACCCGCTTGAGGAACTAAGGCAAAGCCTAGGTATTTTTTAACTTGTGGTTCACATCTGGTGATGGTTGCGCCAACGAAGGCACCAGACCATTTACCAACAACACGGGAGACGAGATAAGTCAAAGCAATAAGAACCACCACTAAACCATCACCGTTAAAGAAGATAGTTAAGTCTAAAGATGCACCAGAAATAACGAAGAACATCATATAGACTGGAGAAGTGAATCTATCCATAACATCTAATGTACGTCCTGATTCTTTTACAAAGTTAGTGTATATCGCACCCGCCATCATGCAGGTAAGAAGTGAACTTAATTCAAAGCCACCCATCATTGGGCTCTTGAATAAATAATAGAAACCTAAAGCGGCAAAGACGGAAAAGATATTCCAAATAAGTCTATTGTTTCTAGATTTAAAGAAGCGGTTAGCAAAACTAATCACAAAACCAAGTACCGCACCCACAACTAAGGAGATGGTGATTTCAAGTAATGGCTTAACAATAATGGCGTATACGGAAATAGAACCACCCGCTAAAGCGGTAGCAATTTGGAATAAGATAGCGAAAAGAATTAAAGCAGCAGCATCATCTAATGCCACAACTGGTAATAAAGTATCCACTAATGGGCCATGTGCTCGATATTGCTTAATAACCATTAAGGTAGCCGCAGGAGCGGTCGCACTAGCGATTGCAGATAATGTTAATGCTAATTCTAAGGAAACGTATTGAGGGAAGATAAAGTGTGCCACTAATAAAGCGACCACTACTAATAAAGAAGCACCTAAGGCTTCTAAAACAGTAATAACTAAAACTCTTTTACCTAATGCTTTAATTGTGCTGAATTTAAATGATGTACCAATGGAGAAGGCAATAAAGCCTAACGCTACAGTGGAAACCCAACCTAGTTGATCAACAAACTTATAGATAACGCCTTCTTTGATACCATCAAATGAGAAGTTATTAAATAACAGACCAAATAAAAATGGTCCCATGATGATACCGGTTAAAATATAACCAGTCACGTTAGGTAATTTGATAAGACGCATTAAACGCGTTGATAACAAGGCCACTAATAAAAGAGCAGCCACATAAGCAAATATCGAAAAGGCTTCCATAATCCTTAAATAGAACCTTCAAAGTCGTCGATTGCTCTTGAATACATGAAACCTTTAATTTCGGTGAAATTCTTAGTTGTTTCGCGAATGACTCTCTTTAAATCTTCTAAACGATCATTTTCCACAATAAAGACACCTAAGATACTTTCAAAAACATCTCTTTGTTCAACGTGTCTAAGATTGATGAATGTATGTTCGCCTGGATAATAGTCAACAGCGTGTCTTAAAGATTCACTGGTCATAACAGTAGCGTTATAACCCGCTCTTTTAATTGCTTCTAATGCACCATAAGCGCGTTCGGTAGTTTTTAACACAAGTGTTAATTCAACTTTCATTCTTTTTTCCTCGCTTATGATTATAGATGCATTTTTTATTTTGTTAATAATTATTTGCTTTTATTTTTCTTTGCGCTTCTACGTAAGGCAACAACAAAAGTTGTTACTAAACCTAATGACGCTGCAGCAGGAACACCGAAGAGGATTGAACCACGACAGCCTTTCGTAATATTGTCAAAGACAGTTTCAACGTTACTATGTGTTTCAAAGAAATCTCTTTGCGCAATCATTTCATCATAACCTATATATTCAGTTTTAAGAACTTTGACTAATTCAGCTTCATTGTTTTCGTTACCATTAACTTCCTTGGTTGTGGTAAAGGTGAAGTTATCCCATTCATTGACGACAAAGTATGTTTCTTTTTCCTCCACAAACGCTTTGATTATCGCACCGTAACAATATTTTTCATCCTTAACGTGATCAAATGACATATCAACGTGACTATAGTAATAGTCATCATACTTTGTGGTTGTCATAACATTTGTACCACTGACTGTTGCTTCATCAGTGAAAGAGGTATAAGCACTTCCGTGTATTTCAAATTCGTCAAGACTATCGGCGTTATAATTAGCGGCCACTATGATAGTTGCTTCTTGATTAGGGGCTATGACATAGTAATCAGAGGGCTTGCCTTCTATTACAGTGTTATATGAATGATAGCCATATTCATAAGTAAAATAGATACCACTCATGTATCCTTCACCAGTGTTTTTAAGATTTACTTTATAACAAGTGCCTTGTTCAAAGTAACTAAAGCGTTCATCATCTTCAGCATATTTTTCAACTAAAGTCACTTCAAAATCATTGTATTCATCAGTGGTCACGGTTCTTGGTGGTAAAGGTGGAGTGGCGGTTAAGCCTGGAATCATCGATAAGACAGCTAGTAATGTTTTCATAGTTTGTTTCCTCTTACCAAACAAGACGAATAGTTAGATAAAACCTGCTAAAAGTTTTTACAAAAATCTTTATGAGTTGCACTTTTTTATCGTTTGACTATTTATTTAAAATAAATGTGGTAGAATATTCTAGCAAAAAACGGAGGGTAAGAAAGATGGAAAACTATAAAACAGTGCCAATTACACTTATTACCGGTTATTTAGGAAGTGGTAAAACCACATTAATCAATCACATATTAAAAAACGCTAAAGGTCATAAGATGGCCGTTATTGTTAACGATATTGGCGAAGTCAATATTGATGCTGAACTTATTGAAGAAAACGGCATCGTTAAAGGGAAGGATGAAAACTTAGTGGCTCTATCCAATGGCTGTATCTGCTGCACATTAAAACAAGACTTAATTCAACAACTCGCTGACTTAGTCAAGCAACAAAAATATGACCATATCTTAATTGAAGCTTCTGGTATTTGTGAACCAGTACCAATCGCTCAAACAATTACCTATATGGAACAAGAATTTGAGAAACAACATTTACCAAAGTTCTATTGGTTAGATGCTATTATCTCTGTCACTGACGCCTTAAGACTTAGAGATGAGTTTGGCTGTGGTGAAACATTAAAAGAAGCGACACGTGGTGAAGAAAACTTAGAAAACCTCGTCATTCAACAAATTGAATTCTGCGATATCGTTTTATTAAATAAAGCCTCATTAATTAGTAAGGAAGAACTCAGAAGAGTAAAGATTGCTATTAAGGCTTTACAACCTGAAGCTGAGATTATTGAATCAGATTTCTGTGATGTTGATATTGATAGATTAATCGATACAGACCTCTTTGATTTTGATAAGGCCAGTGGCTCCGCAGCTTGGATTAGAGAATTCGAAGACTGGGATAGCGATGTTGAACATCACGATGACGACGATGACGATGAGGAAGAAGGACACCATCATCATCATGACCACGACGAAGATGACGATGACGATGAACATGAAGAACATGAACATCATCACCACCATCATCACCATCACCATGGTATAGAAAACGAAGAAGAAGGTACCGCTCTTGAATACGATATCAACACATTCGTGTATTATCGTAGAAGACCATTTGATCAAGAAAAGTTTGAACATTGGGTCAAAGAAGAAAGCGGTAAACACCACATCATTAGAGCAAAGGGTGTCTGCTACTTCGCTAATGAAAAAGAAAATATTTATGTCTATGAATCAGCGGGTTCTCAAACAACCTTAACTTATTCAAGAAAATGGTTCTCCGCGACATTAACAAAAGCACAATTAACTTATTTAAGACATAATGATGAGAATTTCGCCCATGACTGGGATGATGAATATCAAGACCGATTAATCAAACTCGTGTTTATCGGTCAAAACCTTAACGAGAAAGCTATTAGAAAAGAATTAGATCAACTATAGAATGAAAACAAACATACTTACAAAATACTTCGACATTAAAATGATCTGTGTCAACGGCATGATTGCAGCGTTGTACGCTGTTATCACTATTGCCTGTGGTCCTTTATCATATGAATTCTCACAGTTCAGAATTAGTGAACTTCTTAACTTATTAGTGTTCTTTAATCCTAGTTACACTATTGGTTTAACTTTAGGTTGTTTACTTGCTAACTTAGCTTCCACCGTTGGGCCACTTGATATTATCTTTGGTACATTAACCACTTTAGTGTCTTGTTTAATTATGATTGCTTATTCAAGATTCATTAAAAATTTATTCTTTGCAGGCTTTATTCCGTGCCTTGCTAACGCGATCGTTATTCCTTTAGTTATTTATTATTCATGCATCGGTACGCCAGATGCAATGGAATTAAATCCTGTAACATACTTCACTATGTTTGGTGGTGTCTTCTTAGGTGAATTCGTCTGCATTATGTGCGTTGGTTATCCATTAACTCTTCTTTTAACTAAAAAGAATCCATCATTCTATAGAGTGATATTAGCCACAAGAAACACTGATTATAAGTGGTAAACAAAAACATAAATCTATAACAAAATCTAGTCATTATGGCTAGATTTTTTATTATTTTGCTATACATTTATATTTCACTGGTATATTATTTCCACAAATGAAATTAAGTAAGATTGTTCCTACATTATTTGCGCTTATTATCGCTTCTTGCACTCCTGCGACTAGTTCTTCTAGTTCTAGCATTAGTTCATTAAGTGATTCTTTAAGTAGCGTTCAATCTAGCGAAAGCACATCTAGTGAAACTAGCAGCACTACTTCATTAAGTGAATCCACTACTAGTAGTTCTACTTCTAGTAGTTCAAGCTCTAGTGTATCTTCTTCAAGTAGCTCGTCATCTAGTAGTTCTTCTGTAAGCAGTTCCAGTAGTAGCTCTTCTAGTTCTAGTTCATCTAGTAGTAACTCAAGTTCTTCAAGTTCTTCAAGCTCCTCTAGTTCTTCTTCAAGTAGCACATCCTCATCATCTAGTTCTTCTAGTAGTTCAATAGGCGATGATAACGTTAATCTTGCGTTAATGTCTGCGCCTTTGTATATTCCAGCGACTGACCATAACGATTGTGTTTCTTATAAGATATGGGATTTAGAATATGCGATTAAAGATGAAAACACTTTTATTCCTTATATGACTTTAGAGACCGCTTTATTAACAATCTATGATGATATCGAAGTCACTAAAGAAGGTAATAAGATTACATACACATGCCCATACGATATTGTTTTTACTGTTGATCATGTAGAAAACACCATTACTGCCCATAATTACGATAACCTCATCGGTTCATGTGGTACTGATAGAAGTATTTTCCATATGACTGATGGTGAAGAAGTTAATACTCATATCAGAGAAAACTATGTGACTTATCAAGGCACAGAAGATGTTGTCTTTGATTTAAATAAATATCACTTAGATATCTATAAATATAATGATGGCTTCTATATTCCATTTTCTATTGTTAACTCAATCACATTTAATATGTGTTACTGGGCTAGTTTTAACTTTAATGGCACAGCATTTTATATGTTAGATTTTTCAAGAGGTGCGGTATCTGTCAATTATGTTGGCACATCTTTTGAAAAGGATTTCCATAATGGTGATTATCGTTTTAAAAACGCCAGAAGTAATTATGAATTTAGGGAATATAATTACAATTCTTTTATGTTCCTTTTAGACCATTCATATGGCTTTAGAGATTGTAGAATCTCTGACTTTAATGATTATTTAACAAAGAATCACCAAGATATCGTTAATAACTTAAAGAGCGATAATGAAAACTTCTACTGTCAAGCTATTGAGAAGCTCATTAACTATGTGATTGGTGATGGTCATTCTAGCGCAGGCAACAATGCGAGTGCGTGTGGCGCTTCAACATATACTAGAACGGGCATTATGAGTGAACGTTATCTCGCTT
>CAMJEC010000030.1 GCA_946404585.1 uncultured Caryophanales bacterium | reverse complement strand
ATATAAGAAGACTCCGTAATGATAACGTTACGGAGTTTTTTATTTTTTCTTTTTCATTTGATGATACAATAGTTAGCGGTATGAATTTTTATAAATGGTTCTTCTTGGAAGAGGGCAGAACACCTGCTGGTCTATTTTCTCTCTCCCATATATTAACAGTCACTTTAACTCTTGCTATCTTCTTAACCTTAGCGGTTTTCTTAGGCAAAAAATTTAAAGGCGATCCTAAAAAGCAAAACTTAGTTTTGTTAATTTCTGGTATCGCTATTGTGGTCGTGCAATTATCAAAGAATATTTGGTTACTTTGTGAAACAGATAACTTCTGGGATTGCTTAATTGGTAACTGGCCACTTTATTTCTGCGATGTACCAATCTATATCATCCCATTAGCCGCTTTAACTAAAGGTCGTTTCAAACAGTGGTGTCTTGATTTCATGGCTATATGTGGCTTATTAATGGGCTTCATGGGTAATTATTTCGCGGGAAATTTATACCCAAGTCACGCGATTATCTCATTCTCCGTGATTAATGCTTTATTGAATCACTCAATATCCGCTTTTGTGGCGTTATTCATCTGGGTATCTGGATTAAATAAAATGGAAAAAAGAGATATCCCATTTGCGATTGGTATCTTATTTACATTTATGAGCATTGCCCTCACTGTTGACTATATCAGTATTCCAATTATTGGAAGAGAACGTAATTTCATGTTCTTCTTCAATGGTGATGGCACTCCATTCACCTTATTCCTTGATTTATACAAAGGAGCTCTTATCCCATATCAAATCACCATCTATGTTTTACAGTGTGGTTATATGGGTTTATTCTACCTCGTCTATTACTGGATTATGGGCTTCCTTAAGAAAAGAGAAGAACATAAAAAACTACAAGCACAAGACTCTACTTCCTCTAACTAAGTAGAGTTTTTATTTTTAGCATGTTAATATATTCGTAGAAAATATTATAGGTAATCTATTAAGGAGAAAAACCATGGAAGTTTTTGAAATCGTTTTAAACAGCGGAGAAAAAGTTAAAGGCGCTAAATGGCTTATTAAAAACGGCAAAGCCAATTTTGTTTTTATCACCGGCATGCAAGAATACGCTACAAGATATGAACGCTTAGCGAATTATTTAAATGAAAAAGGTGTTAACGTTTGGATCTTAGACCATTTTGGTCAAGGCCTTAATGCCCCAACAGAAGATGATTTACAAAAATGGCCAAAGGACGCTTTTGATAAGATTGTTGACGCTTTATATTTAACAATATTAGAAGCCAAGAAAAACGGCTTACCAACCATTCAAGGTGGTCACTCCATGGGTTCATTCACTACCCAAGCAAGATTAGAAAAATATCCATTAGCCGCGGATAAGACATTAATTATTGGTAGTAATGGTGGTCAAGGTGGACTAATGTCAGTTGCCGCAGTATTAGCTAAAATGCTCATCCATAAATCTAACTGGGATAAACCAAATAAGTTCTTCACTAATTTAGGCTTAGGTGGTTATAACAAACAAATTAAAAATCCAAGAACAGGTGTTGACTGGCTTTCATACAATGAAAAGAACGTCGATGCCTATGTCGCGGACCCATATTTAGGCCATATGAATACCGGTGGTTTCTGGAGAGAATTTCTTAAAGGTATGGCTCAAATCTGGAAGAAAAAGAATATGAAGAAAGTCTCTAAAGACGAAGTCATTTTCATCACCTCAGGTGAAGAAGATCCAGTTGGTCAAAACGGTAAAGGTGTGAAGTGGTTAGAAAAAGCCTATAAAGACTTAGGTGTTAATAATGTCACATTAAAACTCTATCCACACATGCGTCATGAGATTCATAACGAAGATGATTATCTCCAAGTTTATGAGGATTGGGCGCACTTTATTCTCGATTAATTCTAGTAAATATATTTTTTAATCTTGTTAGTATGCCAAAAGTGGTATACTAACTACGTTATGCCTGAAGAAGAAGTAGTTATTAAAAGAAAACCATTCGAAACCCGTATCCACGAAATCGATTTCTTCCGTGGTATTTTGATTTGCCTTGTTGTCATGGATCACATCTTCAATTTCACCATGAACTTCACTAGTGGTTGGGCAGGAGCGGAACATCTTCAACCATACTGGGCTATTAACCAGGCGATGCATTTCTACTGGGATCATCCAGTGAGAATGGTTGTCCGTTGGCTTTGCTTAATTAGTTTCTGCTTTATCAGTGGTATCTCTTGTGCCTTCTCTAAAAGCAATAGCAAAAGAGCGTTACAAATGGTGGGCATTTGGGCGTTATTATTTATCATCACTAATTTAATTAGAGGCGGCTTAGTGGCCTCTGGCGCTAATGTTGGTGTTTCTGCCTTTAGAATTGACTTTAATGTCATCGGTGTTTTAGGCTGGTCGACGTTATTATATTGTTTCTTTGAACAAAAGAACTGGAAGTGGCTCTTAGTGGTGGGCCTTATAGGTTTAGCCCTTCACCCATTATGCCAAGTTCTATCCACAACTACATTTGGTAAAAATACTTATGTTCCATTCTTATGGAGACCATATGTTGGTGATGATGTTGTGGGTTCCGCTAACCTCGTTCAAGGCGACCATATGCCATTATTCCCATACCTTGGTTTCTTCTTTTTAGGCGCTATGGTATCGAAACTCACCTATGCTAAAGATAAAAAGTCATACTTTAAAAGATATAACTGGGAAAGACCAATTTGCTTTGTTGGCCGTCATACCTTACTCATCTATGGCACCCATGTTCTTATCATCTTTGGCGTTCTCTCATTAGTGGGGTTATTTATCAAATGATGACCGAATACACAATGTATGAAGCCTTTAGAGAGGCCGCTAATAAAGCTCCTCATGATTTAGCCATCTATTATGAAGGCAAGAGGATTAACTTTAAAACACTTTTAAAGCGTGTCGATATGACCGCAGATATTTTATATAACCGTCTTGGTTTAAGAGAAAACGACGTCGTCGTTATCGCTCAACCTAATATCCCTGAAACAATCGTCTTGTTTTACGCCATTAATAAGATTGGTGCCACGTCTAACTTAATCCATCCATTCACCCCATTTAACCAAGTGAAACAAATCATGGATAAGACTCACACTAAAGTGGCCTTCCTTTTTGAACAAAGAATCGCTAAAGAAGTGAAACAATATCGTGAAATTGCGGATCAAGTATACGTTACACGTATTGAAGATGATTTACCTTTAATGAAAAAGTTCATTTATCACAATTTCATGAACTTTAGAATTAGAAAGAAATTAGGCAAGATGCCAGCGAGATTCAAATTCGATGGTTTCAAATATACTTATCAATTAAAACCGACTGGTAAAGAAGTACCAGTCGCTAAAGCGGATAAAAATAGATGTTCTGTGTTATTACACAGTGGTTCCACAACTGGTAAACCAAAAACCATCTGCTTAAGTGATTATGCTTTTAACTTTATTTCTCAATACGCTTATGCTTTCCTAGCCGTTGATAAGGATAAGATGATGGGTCATAAAATGCTCAGTGTTTTGCCAAGCTTCCATGGCTTTGGTTTATGTATGACCATGCACGCACCTTTAGTGAATTCATTTTCTTCCATCCTCATTCCTAAGTTTAAAGCGGAAAAAGTGGTGAAAGCAATGAATGCCACTAAACTTACCTGTATGTGTGGTGTTCCAACAATCTATGAGAAATTACTACAAGAACCAACATTTGTTAATAATAAAAACTTAAAGTACTTACATTGTTGTTTCTGTGGCGGTGATTCTATGCCAACTGACTTAGAAGAACGCTTTAATAAAACGATGGAACAAGCGGGTTCTAAATGCCGTTTATTCCAAGGATATGGTTTAACTGAGGCAATTGCTGTTAACTGTGTTAACACTTTTAACGCCAATCGTAAAGGTTCGTTAGGTAAAGCTATGCCTGAAGCGACATTTAAAGTCGTTGATGAACGAGGCAACGAAGTACCACGCGGTGAACTTGGTGAAATTATCATTAAAAGCGGGGCGATTATGCTTGGATATTATCAAGATGAAGAAGCCACTAAAAATTGCTTAAAAGATGGTTATCTTTATACTGGTGACCTTGGTTATATGGATGAAGATGATTTCATCTATTTCAAGCAACGTAAAAAAAGAGTGGTGAAAGTATCTGGCGTGGCGGTCTTCCCAAGTGAAGTCGAACAACTCATCGAATCAATGCCAGAAGTTTCCGCTTGTGCGGCTATTCGTATTCCTGACGCTAAACTACAAAATTCCTTAAAAGTCTTTGTAGTGGCCAAGGTTTTTGATGAAACCGCAATGAAAGAAAAAATACTCGAAACATGTCGTAAATATTTAATTAGATGGTCAGTTCCTACTGAGATTGAATTCAGGAATGAATTACCATTAACGATGCTCGGAAAAGTTAATTTCCGTGTGTTACAAGAAGAAGAAGATAAAAAACGCGGCCTGCTGTGATATAATTTTTTCACATGTGGTCATGGCGGAATTGGTAGACGCGCTGGTCTCAGAAGCCAGTGAGGAAACTCATGGAAGTTCAAGTCTTCTTGGCCACACCATTTTATGTATATAAAAAGACTCTATGAACTAGATTAGATTCAGTTCAATCGAGTCTCTTTTTTTATTCTACGTAAGTAATGGTGGCCACTGCGACTCGTTCATAATGGCCTTTAGCTTGGTAAGTGCCATCAACTGAACTATTTACTGTTCCATCTATATCCGTTTTTACTTCTTCTTCGATTTTAACAACGAGGCCTTTTTCATTAAATGTTAAGGTATTGATACTTGTGCCTTGGTACGTTCCTTCAAAAGTAGCATTGGCCGTACCTGGTCTATCACTAGAAATGGTCATTGAAGCTTTTAATGGATTGAGATAGAACTTATCACTATAAGTTAGATTATTAGATTTTTCAGCTTCATTCTTTCTTTGCGTTTGCCATCTAAACCAGCCTTTAACATCATTAGGGTAACCTTGTACAAGGTTTTTGGCTTCTTGGGTTTTAGTCGTGTCATTTGTAACTTTGTTATTACCATCTGGAGTTCTTTCAAATTCCAAAACTGAAGTAACAGTGCCTGTTTCAGAACTGCCTCTAGTCTCTAATGGTGTACCTTCAATCTTTTCAGTAATTTCATATTTGAATACTGCTTTTGTGTATGTAATATCACCAAATTTATCAACTTCCGTTTTAAATGCATCGTAGCTTACAGAATCATCTTTGATAGAACTACTGATAGGTGCATTTGAGCTTGCAGGCTGACTATTTGAATTTGCGCAGCCCATCATAAATAAAGCTGTTAAGATTAAAACACTGTGCTTAAATAAAGATTTCATAGATTACTCCTTATTTTTTAAGATTAGTTATCTACATTATACACATTCATTTCTTTAAATTAAAGGGCATAAAAGATATGATAGTGCTATGAAAATTGACCGCTACTCCACATGTTGTTATTTAAAGAAAGATGAAAACTATCTTCTTCTTTATCGTAACAAAAAGAAAAATGACTATAACAAAGGTAAGTGGATTGGTGTTGGTGGTGGTCTAGAAAACAATGAAACACCAGATGAATGCGCTATTCGTGAAGTTAAAGAAGAAACAGGATTAGATGTTCATTCATTAAAGTGCGCTGGTGAAGTAGACTTCATCTACGATGGACACTATGAAAAGATGTATATCTATGAGATTACTGATTATAATGGTGATCTCATAGATTGTAATGAAGGTGAACTACGTTATATTCCTATCAAAGACATCTTTAATTACCCAATGTGGGAAGGCGATAAAGTATTCTTACCTTTATTAATAAATCATGAGCCATATTTTAGAGTTAGACTAATTTATGAAAACGATATTTTAATAAAGTCGGAAAAATATTGATAAAAATTGATGATAATTTAATTTATTTATGTAATAATAACAAAGCGCGCTAGGGGTGTAGCACAATGGCAGTGCAACGGTCTCCAAAACCGCTGATGCGAGTTCGATTCTTGTCACCCCTGCCAAAAGAACATATAACAGTCTTGAAGTAAACAAGGCTGTTTTCTTTTCCAAAAATTGCATTTTTTATTTGATTGTGCCTATAATAATCGTGCTTATGAAACAATATTTAAAACAACCAATTAATTTAGTGATCTTCATTTTATTCTTAGTATCGATACTATGTCCGATAGCATCATTTGGTGGCGATGTAATAGCGTACGTCACAGGCCATCATCATGGATTCCATGAGCCTTGGCCAACCATTCAAATGTTTCTTAATTTGGCGTTTCCAATAATGCTTGTGGTTATGATTATTGATGTCGTTATTTATCTCGCTACAAAAAAAGAAGAAAAAAAAGAAGCTTAAAAAATGATGCGTTGAATCGCATCTTTTTTGTTCCTTGTAGCGTTAATCTTAAAAAGACATTATCATATATATTGTGAAAAGATTTAATAACATTTCTATATATAGAATTATCGCCACGATTTGTGTATTGCAATTCCATATTTTTTATATTCTTTATGCTAGAGCGATTCCATATGAAATGCTTTTAAGTAAAGGCGTACAAGGCTTAACTGCTTTATCAGGATTCTTATATTCACAAAAACTCATCACTGATAAAAAGAAGTTCTATCTTGGTAATTTAATCAAGTTAATGATTCCCGCTTTAATCGTGGTGGCGTTTATTACTAGTTGGGATGTTATTTACATGGCTATCAATAACAGTTGGGATTGGATGATGTTTGCCACTCATCGCGCCTATGGTGGTCGTATCATCACTCAAGTAGATAATTATTATTATCTTGCTTATATCATCATCTGCTATTTAATTACTCCAGTATTACAACGCAATGATAAATGGAGTGTTGTAGCGGTGGTCAGTGTGATTGCTATTGAAGTAGCGGTTGGCTTCTTCTTTGGCCCAGCCATGATTGCGGTCACTTACGTTATTGGCTATTACATTGGTAAGAAATGGTTTAAGACATTTACTTATCCAGAAGAGAAATTTAGTTTTAAAGCACTAGGCTTATGGGCATTAATACTATTAGCCTCAATAGGAGCATATATCCTTATCCAAACATATAGCTTTGGCGATGCTTATTTCTTAAAGCATCTTCACGATATTGTTAACAATATTATTGTCACCACCTTTGGTGTGGCAACATTGTTCTTTATGTTAATGATGCTTAAACCTCTTAATAAATTCAAAGGATTACCATTATTTAAATACACTGATAAATTAGCCTTAATCATCTATTTGATGAATCAAGCATTTATGTGTGGGGCAATGAATATCACTAGATGGGTTGAACCAATGTGGTTAGTAACTACTCTCATCTATGTCTTCACAATCATTTCATCCATCTTATTACTATTCATTAGTGAACTAATACTTAAGAGTATTTCTAAACGCCCACAAAAGGTCATCATCAATGAACAAAAAAGCTAAGAAGATTATTATCGGCTCTCTTATCGGAGCGGTTGTTCTTTATTTTGGTCTAGGCATTATAGGTACACTCGTAGCCACTGAAGGCTTTATTAATGTCAGAAACTGTGATCCTGATTTATTAGAACAAGACTTTTATCGTGTACAAAAATGTCGCGCTGATTATGAATCATTAAAAGATCGAGAAGTAGTGACTTTCCCATGTGGTAAAGAAACACTTACTGGCTATCTATATGAAAACCCTTCTCCAAAAGGAGTCATCGTATTTTCTCATGGTGTGATGAATCTTGCAGACGCTAATATGTCACAAATGCAAGATTACTATGTTACTCATGGTTATACTGTCTTCTCTTTTGATATGACAGGATGTGGTCGTAGTAGTGGTAAAGGCATTAGAACGCTATATGAATCCACTAATTGTGTCGTAAATGCGGTAAATAAGGTCAAAGAGCTTGATAAAACTAAAGAATTACCAATCTTCCTTATCGGTCATAGTTGGGGCGCCTATGGGGCAGTTACAGCCTCTAGTAAGGTCGATGGAGTAAAAGCGGTGGCCTCATTCTCCGCTTATAACACTCCAAGTGAACTAATGTATGGTTCAGTGGAAGCTAAAACTTCTAATGCCATGATATTAACAAAGCCAGCATTTGAATTAGGTTTGTTCTTACATTGGGGCGCTAAGGTACATCAATCCGCTGAAAGCGCTATTAAGAATAATCCAAAAATCCCATATGTCATTATTCACGGAACAGAAGATAAAACCGTTCCTTATAAGACATACTCTTTATATGACAATATCGTTAATGATCATTATGAAAATGTGACCACAATTAGCTTAGAAGGTATCCATCATGGAACACCTTGGAAAACCTTAGAAGCAGAGACCTTAACAGGAGAATATGAAAAAGGATTAAGCGATTTAAGAAAAGAGTATAAAGGTAAATTACCTGATGAAATAAAAGAGCAATATATCGCTTCCATTGATTTAGACAAAAGTAGTGCGGTTAACACTGAATTATTAGAAAAAATAGACATAGTGTTCGATTTAGCTGCTATTAAGTAAACATGAAAAGCCTGACTCCAAAGTCAGGTTTTATCGACAAAAGTCTGATTCTGTCAACATAATTTACGCTCCCGCATATATGCGCACACTATGTGCATATGTTACTATTGTAACAAAGTGTTAACAGGTAAACCTTTGACTAAAAAGTCTGACTATACTATAGTTTTTTGGCAGTTCTACTTTTTGAGACTCATTAAGTAGAGACTGTTACAGACAAATAGAATCAATTCTATATGGTCATTTGTTATTATTGTTACTGCCTAAAGGAGGCTTTTATTTATGGCTAGACGAAAAGTTGTACGTCTCTTCTTCACAGTGGATGATAACTATATTCCATATCTCTCAGTTACTATTGCTAGTATTGTTAGACACGCTAGCAAGAAATATACATATCACTTAACCGTGCTCCATGACGGCTTATCCTGTAAGAGCAAGAAGATCTTACGTAAATATCAAAACAACAAAAACATTTTCATTTGGTTTATGGACGTCACCGCGAAAGTGCATTCTTTATCCGTGAAGTTAGACGTTCGTGACTACTATACAATTACCACATATTACCGTTTATTCTTACCTAACTTATTCCCACTTTTTAATAAGGGTTTATATCTCGATAGTGATATTGTCGTTAGAGATGATATCGCTAAACTATATTTCACAGATTTAGGTAATAACCTAGTGGGTGCTATTCCTGATGCTTCTGTCCAACTCTATAGTGAGTTCTCTAACTACGTAGAGAAAGTCATTGAAATGGACCACACCAAATACTTTAACGCTGGTGTCTTATTAATGAACTTTAAGAAACTTAGAGAATTTGGTTTAGAAAAAAGATTTATTAACTTATTACAAAAAGTCACTTTCAAAGTGGCCCAAGACCAAGATGTCTTTAACTATTTATGTAAAGGTCAATCTCTTCTCATTGATCCAAAGTGGAACGTGATGCCACTAGGGGAAAGAATGGAGAACCCATCTTTAATTCACTATAACTTAATGTTCAAACCTTGGAACTTAAAAAACATCATGTATGAAGAAGAATTCTTCAAATATGCGGAAATCGCTGGTGTTAAAGAGATGATTCTTAAGAATAGAGACGCTATTCCTCAAGAAGTCACAGATAAGATTCTTCAGGGTGTTGATGGTGTGAAAGCCTTCTGCAATTTAGAAGCATCTAAGGCCCAAGAATATCACGATAAGATCAATGGTGAACCTGAAAAAGTTCGTGTTCCTTCTATTGACCAAAGAATTAGAAACGATGAGCCAATCGCTCCTAAACTTAGTGAAGAAAGACAAGCTATCGTTGATAAAATCAACGCTCTTGAAAGAACTAGACGCTTTGATGTGGATGTGGAAAACGATCCTCCATTCAACCACTTAATGCCAGGAGATGTTGACTACTTAAGAAAGAAGTGGACTAGTAAGATTAAGACCATGTGGGCTAATTACTATTCCAATCGTTATTTCAAACATATGATTAAAAAAGGTCATATTGTAATTGACGGCTATGAAGGTATAGAAAACCTTAAGAGTGTCAAAGGTGGGGCAATTATCACCGCGAATCACTTCTCACCATTTGATAGCATTCCTCTTCACTTAGCGATGAAGAAATATGCGAGAACTAAAAAGCTCTTCAAAATCATTAGAGAAGGTAATTACACAATGCCTGGTTTATATGGTTTCTTCCTAAGAAACTGCTATACATTACCATTAGCCACAAACCCTACAGTGTTAAGAGACTTATATGCCTCCATTAGTGCAATTCTTAAAAAGGGTAACTATATCTTAATTTACCCAGAACAATCGATGTGGTGGAATTATCGTAAACCAAAGCCATTAAAACAAGGTGCTTTCATTTTTGCTAGCAAAAATAATGTCCCTGTTATTCCAACATTTATCACTATGCGCGATACCGATAAGCTTGATAAAGATGGCGCTCCTATTCAAGCCTATACACTTCACTTCTTAAAACCAATCTATCCAGATGAAGATTTAAGTCAGCAAGAAAACGTTAACTATATGAAAGAACTTAACGAAAAACGCTGCAAAGAAATCTACGAGCAAGCGTATGGTGTCTCACTTGAATATTTACCAGAGGAAAAATAATGTTACTTTATTCAATTATTATTCTCGTCTGTATGGCGATAGTCATCACTCTAAACTGTTTCTTTAATCCTCTATATCAGGATAAGTTTTGGCTATATATCATTTTCACTGTGGCGTTAGTGATCATCAGTGTGCTTATTGATGGTCTTGTGGCATTTATCATTCGTAGAATGCCAGAGAAATGGTTTTCAAAAGATAAAGGAATATTCAAAACAGGTCCAAGAGAATTTAAATTCTATAAGTTTTTAAGAGTGAATAAGTGGAAAGAGCATGTTCCTGAATTAGGTAGCTTCACTGGCTTCCATAAGAACCAATTCGCTAATCCATTTGATAATGAATATGTCTCACGTTTCATTTTAGAAGCAAGATATGGTGTCGCTATTCACTTATTCAGTGTTCCTGCAGCGTTCCTTATCATCTTATTAGACTGGAAGATGTATACTGGTCAATCAAATATCTGGTTAACAATTTGTTTGCCTGTCGCTATTGTTAATGCAATATTGATTGTGCTTCCAGCGTTCATATTAAAATATAATCTTCCAACACTAGTGAGGATCTATAATAACAATCTTGAAAAAGAGAAACGCAAATTAAATAAAGAACAACGCTAACGCGATAACAAACTGCGCAGCGTAGTAAGTGACCGAGTTGGTAATAATATCAACCGGTCTTTCTTTTCCTTTGCCGAAATATGTGCCGCTTAAAATCAAATCAGAAATAGTGAATAATAAGCCACCCGCGAACATCATGATTAAAGTGACATTATTAAAGCCCATCATAATTGATAAACTCAAAGCTGATAATGTCATACTAAATAGGAAGAAGCCATAGATGATGCTAATGACTTTATAGCCACTGTAATCTAACTTCATTGGCTTAGCGATAAAGAGATTACAAATACTTATTAATAATCCTCCGACAAGTGGAAGAACGATATATAAAGGACTTTGTCCGTTAAAGAATTCTAGATACATGCCACTGATATAACAAGCATGTCCTAACGCAAATGAGATAAAACCGGCGTATGTAAAGATTTTATCGTGTTCCTTGAAAACATATTTGAAATCAAGCCAAATGTCGCCTAAAACGCCGAAAAATAGGCCTAAAGTCACAAATAT
>CAMJEC010000029.1 GCA_946404585.1 uncultured Caryophanales bacterium | reverse complement strand
CGGTTATAGTCATATAAACGATAAGTTAAATTAGAGTTTTGTTGGATTTCAATTAATCTAACACCAGCGCCTATTGCGTGTATTGTGCCTGGATTAATGACAAATGTATCTCCTGGTTTAACTTTATAGAAATTTAAACATTCTAGAATTGTGCCTGCTTTAAGAGCTTTTTCGATATCTTCTTTTGTGTAGTCTTTATTTAAACCAACATAAAGACCACTACCTTCATCCGCGGAGATGATATGCCACATTTCGCTTTTGCCAAATGATTGTTCATATTTTAAAGCGTAGTCATCGCTAGGATGGACTTGTACAGATAGATTCTCTTTCGCGTCTATTAATTTTATTAATAAAGGGAAATAAGGAAATCTATCCATGACTGGACCGATATCTTCTTTAGTGATGACATCAACGAGTCTTTTACCTTCGTCTTTCCCACTAGCGATGATAGAGGAATCATTATCTCTAACGGATAATTCCCAGCATTCACTAACTCTATCTAGAGATGTACCTTTATTAAACTTTTTAAAATAGGTACCACCCCAAATATAATCTTTAACACCTGGTTTTAGTTTCACTAATTCCATAACTATTTAATAAATCCTTCAAATATCTCTTTTAATTCATCCACACGTTTTTGACCATTAGCGAAGATATAGATCTTAAGCTTAGGTTCTGTGCCACTTGGTCTAATAGTTATCGTGGAATTATCTTTTAAGAAGAACTTCACTACATCACTCTTTGGTAAGCCTGTTGGTTCTTTCTTATCTAGGTAATAAATATAGCCTTCAAGATAATCACCAATATGATCAATATCATTAATTTGTTCTTTAACTGATTCATTTCTAAAGAAACTCATAATGGATTTAATAGTGTTCATACCTTCCACACCTGGGAATTCATATGTTAATAAGGCTGTTTTAAAATCACCATATTTCTTGTATAGTTCATTTAATCTATCTAACATTGTTAAGCCTTGTTTCTTTAAGTGATTAGCGACTTCACACACTAACATGACAGCATTAACAGCGTCTTTATCTCTCACATCAGTGTTAGTGAGATAACCACAACTCTCTTCAAAACCAAATAAATAGTCATTTTGAGCGTTTTTCTCTTCAAGGAAGAGTATTTGTTCACCAATGTATTTAAAACCCGTTAAAACGTCGATTACACGCACTTTATAGTCTTTTGCCATTAAAGCGGCCATATCACTACTGACGATTGTTTTAACTAAGACTGGATTAGCGGGTAATTTACCTTGTTCTTTCTTTGCGTTATATATCGCATCAAAAAGAATTAGGCCCACTTCATTACCCGTTAAGATATGAGGATTACCATGATCATTAACGACCACACCACATCTATCACTATCTGGGTCAGTGGCCACGAGTATATCAGCGTTCTCTCTCTTTAATTGTTCAATACCTAACTTTAAAGCTTCATGAATTTCTGGATTAGGATATGGACAAGTTGGGAAATTACCATTAGGCATTTCTTGTTCTTTAACAATTGAAACATTATTAAAGCCATCTTGTTTTAAGATGGTTGTGACACAACGACGACCCGCACCATTAAGAGGGGTATAAACAATATTTAGATTTCTTTCTTCATTATAGATTGATTGCTTTTTAGTGCTTTCCATATAAGCGTTAAAACAATCTTCATCAATAAGGATGATTTTATTTTCTTTCACTAATTTATCGAAGTCACCCACTTTGACATCATTAAACATATCAATAGCGAGTATTTCTTCTAATACTGCATTCGCTAAATTATCAGTGCATTGACATCCATCTGGACCATACACTTTATAACCGTTATAAATCTTTGGATTATGAGAGGCTGTAACCACGACACCGGCGTCACATTTAAAATAACGCACCGCAAATGATAAGGATGGAGTGGGCATAAGTTCTCTATACAAGTAGACCTTAACGCCATTACTAGCAAGAGTAGATGCAGTCTCTTTAGCGAATTCATCACTATGGTTACGGCTATCATATGCGATAGCGACACTTGGATTAGCTTTCTTTTTGTTTAAGTAATTTGCTAAGCCTTGTGTGGCTCTTCTAATGATGAAGCGGTTCATTCTATTAGTGCCCACTTCCATCACACCACGTAAGCCACCTGTACCAAAGGCTAGATCACGATAGAACCTATCCTTAATAAGTTCATCATTACCTTTAATCGCTAATAGTTCGGCTTTTTCTTCTGAGTTTAATAATTCTGAATTAAGCCATGTTTCATATATCTTGCTGTAATCTCTCATAAAAATTCCTCACATTTAATAATATCAATTATTTAATGGCTTTTAATTCAAAAGCGTCACTAGGAACATACATTTCAAATTTAGGCATCTTATAAACTGAGAAGTTATTAGGGACCACTAAGGAGGCATATAGTCCACATCCTGGAATTTGGACATAGATTAATAACTTATCGCCTAAGACATCTTCATCATAAGCAGAGACTTTAATCTTATTAGGTGCTTCCATCTCAGGATTAGATAACTTGTCATTATTCTTAAGCATCTTATTAGAGAAGATAGGCATTAATTTATCTTGCTTAAAGGTGATTTCATATTGCCCGTCAGCGTAGTTCTTATTATTTGGATATGTTAAGGTAGCGCCTCCAACATTGATTTTCATCATACCGTTAACTGTTTTAACTGTGGCGATACCATCATTAGAATAAACGACTTCACGGGAATTAATCTTATTATGATCTTGGTCATATAATTTGATACGACGATATGGAAGATATAATTCCACTTCTTTACCAAGTTCAACTTTCTCACCATTAGCGACCTTAATAGCGAAGTATCCTTCTACACCTTTTAAGGAGAAATAGACCGCTTGATAGTCAGTCTTTTGTTCAACGAATTCAAATTTACCTTTTAAAGCAAGGGCTAATTTTTCTTCTGGATGAACATCAATAGCCTCCATTGGTACATAGATATCAACTTCTTCGCCTTCTTTAATATCTTGAGCGGTGATACCTTTGGCTAATAATGGTTGTTCTAAACCTTTTAACACAAAGCTAGCGTTCATTAAGCCATCTTTAATCATGACTTCTTTAACAATCGCTTTTAAGAGGTAAGCATCATCTACTTTAGCTAAAGAGATATCATGACCTTTAATAGTCATTACCATCTTTTCTTCAAATACTTTGTCATAAAATCTAGCGAGATGATTTTGATCAACATTTAATTCTTGTTCACCAAGTTTAATGACGTTATTAGAAAGACCAATCTCAAATTCATTTTCTCTAATAGGTTTTGTTAATGATACATAATCTGGTTTAATCGCTAATCTAATATCATTATCAAAGGCTGAATCTAATAAGTGATTAGTGAAAGTCTTTTCTAAGACGACTTCTTGTTCACCAACTTGCATTAAATTGTTATTAATTCTCACTGGGATTTCATCTTCATGTGGAATGCCCATAATAGCTTTATGTGTATCTGCATCAAACATATAGATGTGATCCATATTAAAGGCGACATTAATTTCTTCATTCGCGTGAATCTTGCTATTGAATGGAATCTTAATGATAAATGGATCTTTTCTATTTTCCATCTTGCAGTAAAGGATAGATTCATCCCCTAAGTGTTCCACGACTTCAATAAAGGCTTTTAAGTCACCTTCATTTGGTCTAACGTGTTCTGGTCTAATGCCTAATAAGACTTTTTGACCAATATATTTCTTATTTGCTAATTGTTTTGCTTTGATATCTGTAAAAGTCACTACCATGTTATCTAAACCATTTAATTTAGCCTTAAGTTGCTTACCATCCATAAATAACTCAGCATCAATGATATTCATTTGAGGAGAGCCTAAGAAGGTGGCCACAAATAAGTTACATGGGTCTTCAAATAAGGTGATAGGAGTATCAGCTTGTTGAATAAAGCCATCCTTCATAACAACGATACGATTACCCATTGTCATCGCTTCTGTTTGGTCGTGAGTAACATAGATGAAAGTGGTTTCTAATTTTTCATGGAGTTTAGTAATTTCACTTCTCATAGAGACACGTAATTTCGCATCTAAGTTTGATAATGGTTCATCAAGTAAGAAGACTTTAGGATCTCTAACAATCGTTCTACCTAAAGCCACACGTTGACGTTGACCACCAGATAATGCTTTTGGTTTTCTTGTTAATAATTCAGAGATTTCTAAGATTTCCGCTGCGGCACGTACTCTTTTATCAATTTCTTCTTTTGGAGTGTGTCTAAGTTTTAAACCAAAGGCCATATTGTCATAAACAGTCATATGTGGATATAAAGCATAGCTTTGGAAAACCATGGCGATATCTCTATTCTTTGGTTCAACTTCGTTCATTAATTGTCCATCAATATATAATTGACCAGCGGTAATTTCTTCTAAACCCGCGATCATTCTTAAAGTTGTGGATTTGCCGCATCCTGAAGGACCAACGAAAACGACGAATTCTTTGTCTTTGATTTCTAAGTCAAAGTCATTGACCGCGCGCACTCCTCCATCATAAACCTTATAAACGTGTCTAAGTGTTACATCTGCCATAAATTAGGCCTCCTTGTCATCTTGACTTTCTTTATATAAACCCTTACCGACCATGTGAGGGTAATGTTCTTTGTTAATATATTTATCAAACCCATAATGGGATATCAGTGTGTACAAGATAATGACCACACTGTTGAAAATAGCGAATAATAATAAACCAATCGTTAAGGTAATTAAGTTAAATAAACCTAAGACCACGACTGTCCCTGTAGATAATAAGTAAATAAGTAATATTCTCCAGTTAAGTAATCCTAAGAAGGAGAATGAATTTCTTAATGTCACGGCATAGCCATTTTCATAATAGACACACTGTGTGAAATTAAGCACAACGACCATACCGAATAATAAGAAGAATAGAATAAGCGCTCCTAGACCAATACCTTTCACTACTGCATGTACAGGAGCATAAATCATTAAGTAGGTGCCACCCACCACTAAACCAAATAAGGCTAAGCCAAATATCACACCATTGATTAATGCATGTTTCCAGTTTTCTTTAATGCCTTGGAAGAAGTCACTCGCTAAAGAGATACCTTCTTGCCAGACCATCTTCTTCGCGGTGTAGAAAGCGCCCGCTAAACCGATAAAACCAATGAGCATACATGGAAGCATGATTAACATTGAGTAAAAGACTAGGGAGAATAATTGGTCTGACTTATCAGCCGCAATCGCTGCGGATTCAAAAAAGTTAAATAAGAAGAGATCAACCGCTAATGGGATAAAGAAGATAAAGGAATAGCAAGAGAAAGCAAAAAGAGTCATTTTACGATTCTTAAGTAAATCGAAAAAGACTTCCTTCCTATTTCTAGGGAGGCTTTGCTTTACATCTTCATCTGTAATGTGTCTTTCTTCTTTTTTCATTTACATTCCCCACTCTTTTACTAGGTGTAAGGCTAGATCGTGTTCTTTAACGGGCTTATTCGCGTATTCACCAATGTTATGGCTGTTACCATTAAGGAACATGTAGCAATCTTCATTAGGTAAGCTCATATAGGGCTTAACTGTTTCTTTATTGATTTTGATACCGTAATTAACTTCATCTTGTTTATAGAATGAATAACCACTGTAGAAGTTAGTTATAAGTTCATCCTTTAAATCAATTGCGAAGTATGAAGCATCTAGATTTTCTAATTTAGATACTGGGATGATAAGTACATCCGCGGAACTATAACCAGGTATCGTTAGTTTAGTGTTATAGTGTCCTTCATTTGGGTCAGCGGATATCGTGCTGACACTTTTAAGTTCTTTATCTTGATAAGTATTTAGTAAATCTTCTTTTAAGGCTTTACCATCAGTCACTTTACCTGAGACAAAGATAGTTAATGTTTTATACTCTGGTAATTTGTGGACTGCTTGGAATATAAATGAGAGTCCACCAGCGATGAGTAAAGCGCTGATGATATATGCTGGCCAAACATATCTAATATGATTACTTAAGCGGTCTTTTCTAAGTTCGTTCATAAATGAGACTCCGCTTTGATGATGACTCTTTGATAGGTGGTAACTGTTAACTTATCACCTTTCTTAAAGTTAAGGTCTTTTTCTAGTGTGTAGATCACTTTGCTAACTCTAGATAGACCATCTAAATAAGTAACATGCACTGGATAGAGATATAGGCCGTTACTATCCTTAGTTACTGGTTCATTAATCTCTTTATCAAATTCCACTTCCGCGGTTTCTTTAAGTCCACTTTCATAACTCTTATAGAATGTGTATTTTTTGAAAATGTCATTATAGAAGTTAGGGAAGAAGAATATCGCTCCCCACGCAAATAAGATGGAGATGATAATAGCGATAATGAGATTAAGTTTATAATCCTCGTTAGCAAATATTACCAATAGGACATCAGCAATGAGAATAAGGGAGAAAATTAGTGAGAAAGCTAAAGAGAGGAGGGTCACTTTTTTTCTCGCGTTTTGATATTCTTTGCTGATGTCTAATTGATAATTCATAAAGACTAATTATTTTCTAATCCGTTAACGATTGATTGTTTAATGATGTCACCCCAAACAACATAGCCATAATAAGAGAGATGTAAGCCATCTGTTCTAAAGTAGGCAGCGTTTGGTTCACCGTTTTCTTTAAGTAAAGCGGTACCTGGATTAATAAGAGTTAACCAAGTATTCTCTTTTTGATAATTTGTCACATTAGCGTTTACCGCATTAATGGTGTCAAAATAACCTTTATAACCTGGAATAAGGTTCATCATGATATATTGCACTTTTGTATCTGGTAAAGCTTCATGTGTGTGATCAAAGAAGTTCTTTAAGTTATTCCAAATAGTAGCGGCGTCTTGTTTAGAATTAATGACATTATTAATACCGACATAATAGACCACCATTTTTGGTTTATATGGGAACACTAATCTTTGATTGAGCTTTGTATCCCATTCTTCAATTGTGGTACCACCGATACCATGGTTATAACTGACGATTGGTTCTAAGTCTTCTTTAGATGATTCCCAGAACTCAATAGAGGATGAACCCGCTAACATAACGTGATAACTATCTTCTTCTAAAGCCTTAGCCTCGTATTTCTTGGCTTTGGTTTCATAGTTAGTGTTATTCATTACGAGATTCAATGAATCATCTTTGACTGTAATAACTCTAGTTTCATCGCCACATTTAATTGTGATTTTATAGTTTTCATATGTGGCGGTGATTGGTTTACTTGCTTTAGCGCGATATTCCATTAAAGGTAATACGTTAGTCTTATTAGCCTCTAATTTCGATAACGCTGCGGTTGGTAAGTTAACCACATTGTTTGTAATTTTGAAGTACATGATGCTATCTAATTCATAGTTAGCACTAGCGCTTTCTGGTAAAACTGTACTTGGAGGATAATAAGCAGGTTCTGTGCCTTGATCTTCTTGAGAAACACCCCATTTTGCGAATAATCTCATATTTCCAGAAACTCTATCACTTTCAAAGTTCCAAACTGTTTCACATTCTTCTTCTAAATACCAACCTTGGAAATCATATCTTGCTCTAGTAGGATCTTCTGGCTTTGTTAATAAGCTACCTTGAAAAGCTTCGACACTCTTGTAGAGTAAGTTATTGCCTTTACCCTTAGTGCCATTAGAAAGAGTGAATTCCTCTCTTAAGTAGTTATTGAAAAAGTCAACTTGATATGTAAGCATTTGTGGCTCAGTAGCGTACACTGCATGGGTCACACCAATGGCCACTGCGGAACATAACGCTAAACCAACAACTGGTAATAATAATTTTTTAGACATGACATTCCTCCTTTAAATATTTAAGAAGTTCTTCTTCATTGACTGTGGCTAAGCAGATGACTTTATCACCCGCACCATAATAGATGTAAAGGGTACCATCATGTGGCACAACTGCGGTTGGGAATACGCAGCCGTTATAATAGCCATTAGTTTCATATTCTTCTTCTGGTTCCATTAAGAAATCTTTAGTTCTAGCGATAATCTTATATGGATTATTTAAATCTAAGAGAATTGCGCCCACTCGATAGGCATCATCTTTTTTAGAGACACCATGATAGAGGACAAGCCAACCATCTTTAGTTTTAATTGGAGGGGTACCCGCACCAATCTTTTTATCTTCCCAATCTGTTTCACCTTGCATTAATAAGGTGTAGTTATCCCAGTGTAATAAATCATCACTTTCACTTAACCAAATCGCTGGATTCTTATTAGGATAGCCTTCCCCGCATCTTTCCATCGCTCTAGAAAGCATATAGAATTTACCGTTAATAGTTTCTGGGAAGATGAAGACATCTCTATCATCAAAGTGACTATCAGTAATAGGTCCTAATTTCTTCCAATTCTTTAAATCTTTAGAAATGGCTAAATGAGTAAGAGTGTTGTTATACACTAAGACTTTTGGACCATATTCAGGTTGGAAACCAAAATATTCTTTATCTTCTCTCCAATATTGACCTGGAGGGAATGGACGGGAGGCATATGTTAAATAGAAATAGTCTCCCATCTTTACAAGACGTGGGTCTTCACAGCCCCCAGCGTCTAAACCATTTGGATCTCCACTTAATAAAGGTTTATCACTACATCTAGTGAAATTAATGCCATCTTTACTTGTTGCTAAACCAAGGTGAATAAGGTGAGTCTTATCATTACCTGCGGCTCTATAAACCATATAGAAGGTTTTATCTTCTTCGTTATAGATAGCCGCTGGGTTAAGAACACATAATTCTTCCCATTGGTTTTTAGCGTTTGGTTTTAATATTGGATTATTTTTATACTTAGTAAATTTCATGATGGTCACCTCTATTCAATGGTTGTTCTTGTATTAGTGGTATAGCCGATATTCTTAAGGAGTCTTAAGTTATCAACATAGATATCACTACTACTGTAATCGTTATTGACAATACCGAAGGATACGGATTCGATATTCTTTGCGTAGTTAGCGGAAATAGTCTTACTACTACCGTTAACATCTTTAAATAATTCGAAACCGATTTCATAATGTGTCCAAACGGTTGGAAGATTACTTAATGTAAATCTCATCTTCATTAAGGTTGTACCACTTCTCCAGTTGAGGTTGAGGTAGACTGTGGCTTTGCCATCACCCTTAACATCAATAGAGAAACCTTTTGCGGTAATTGTATTAGCGAATTGTGTTGCTCTAGAGTAAGAGATGGATTCATAGCCCTTATAGTGCATTCTTAATGATTTAGCCCCACCGATAGAAGAGACATCTGTGGCTAAAGCCATTTCGTTATAATCTCTTTCAGTCGCATAGCTCCAATATTCAAAGATATCAGCATTCCTATCGTAGCCTTCCATTGTTTCAATGGTAATCTTATTTGGATCATCAGTGTCTTCTTTAATCGTGCCACTGATTTCTACGATTGATGTTTCAGTTGCGTTCTTAAAGTAGATCTCATCCAAATAGACTGGGTTAGCGATTGCGTATGTTGGATGATGATTACCTAGTTGGTCATAATAGAGATACTTAAAGCCAAAGGCCATATGGATAATATGGTTAACATTAAGTGGATTTGGCTTATCAAATAAGGTATCACCGTTATTTAAGGTAAAGTCATCAAACTTAATTGTGTACTTATGCCATTCTTTTTCGACTTTATCGATGACATATCTATACCATTCACCTGTATCCATGGTTAATTGAATGGTCATTTCAGCGGCGATATCTTTTTCATCGAGATAAGCGACCGCTGGATCATCAAATTTAACGGAAGCATCTTTAAGCCAGATAGAGAAAGCATTTAAGTTAGGATCAACATTCTTAGTGTCTAAGTAGATTTGATATGTTGCCATTTCCATATCCGCTTTATAGTCAAATTCCGCGCAATATGTATTCGTGGAGCCACCCGCTTTATGGATGGTATCTAATTTCATGGCTTCATCTTTATTAACGACACTTTGATCCCAGTAGTAATACATTTCAGTATAAATACCGTAATCATTAAAGTTATCGATACAACCATCGTTAGAAACAATACGTTTACGGTTTTCCACGATGTCATCAATCTTGATAACTTCTAAGTCTTTAATAGATAAGCTACCTGTAGAATAGTTATCCGCTAAACCGATATTAAATTTCTGGATGTAATAGAACTGTTTGGCCCCATCACCAGTCATATAATCAGTTCTTTGGAAAGCTTTAAGAGGAATAACTAATTCTTTATAGTCATCTCTAATTAAATAGTTAAATGATAGTTTAAACTGCCACCTATCGTTATCTTCTTCTAGTATTCTAAAGTAGAAGTTAGAGTTAGATGAGGCTCCAGTATATTTAACTTTCATTCTCACTGCATCGCCTTCGATGAAGTATTTATAAACGTTAACATTTTGGAAACCATAGCCAGAGAAACCATTTGGATTTGTTTCTGCATTTTTAGCGGTGAAGTTAAGAGTTAATTCACTACCATCTTCAGAGATAACCATATCGTTTCTAAAGTCATAGTTTTCATATGTCCAATCTTTTGGATCAGTACTTCTGAAGTCCATCTTATCCATGAACATACCTTTATAGTCATTAAATTTGACCGCTTTGATGTTGGAGAATAAGCATATTCCATCACCAAATGTTCTTTCAAAGACGATTTCAAAGTATCTAATATGCTGCCAGTCAAATTTTCTATTGAAGATATTTGTGCCCGCCGTTCTTAGTTCAAAGTCTTCATAACGCATTAAGACTGTTTGTTTCGCGTTATTAGAGATTTGGACTTGTTTATGCCAGTATTCACCATCATAGTCCAAGACACGGACTAAAACAGAGGCATCATGGCCTGAATAATAGAAATTGAAATAGAAAGAGTCAGTACCATATAATTCACGGTCTTCGCTCTTAGTGATGACAATCCAACCATCACTACTTGGTTTACCTTGTAAAGTATGTTCCTTATCAAAGATAATCGCTAAAGAATCATGACCGGTACCAAAGAAGTCACTTCTATCAATCTTGATATCAGCGTAACTACCTTCTTTATGTAAAACCCAGTCTTGTTCATCTTCAATCTTGATTGGGATTTCATCAACTTTAGGAGAAGCCACATAGAAGTTACCAACTTCTGATTTTTTAGTGTGGTCAACATTGACCGCGGTTACTCTCCAGTAATAAATAATATCTTTCTTAGGAAGATTAAAGTTAAGCGCATATTGTGTGCTCGCTAAGTTATTTTCTTTAACGTAGACTTCATCTTCATCATCGTTAACAAAAGATAATGTGGAAGCGATTTCAATTTGATAATTGTCCGCGTTATTAGCCTCTTCCCAAGTAAATGTAAAACCAGTATCAGTAACGAATCCATTTTCAGGACCAGTTAATTTAAAGTCACCGATTTCACCTGTATGAACGGCTTTACTAATAGAATTATGGTCATAACTACCTTTATCACTATTTGGGTTGTTATTAGTGCAGCCAATAAGCATTAAAGGTAAGAGCAATAAACTTAAAAATCTTTTCTTCATAGTTTATAGCTCCTTAGAGGAAAGAATGACCATGGAGTTTTGTGGAACACTGATTTCGATTTCATCTTTTAAAGATAAATCTAAAACTTGGTTCTCTTTCACAAAGCCATCTTCACCAATCTTTAAATCCGCTTCGTTATAGATATATACATAAATCTTATTTGGAGTAGCAGCATTGGCTAAGAATTCTTCCGCCACTCTAAATGTTTTAGTCACTGGTAACATACCTCTATTAATAGCGACAACACCAGCGTATGTATTACTTTCACCTACTACCGCCATACTTCTAAATGTATTATCGACTTCTGGATCGTTAGCAGGGTTATCAATAATCTTGCTACCTTTTCTCATTAAGTTAGTGAGAAGAACACTACTATGGTACCAAGGTCTTAATCTTTG
>CAMJEC010000028.1 GCA_946404585.1 uncultured Caryophanales bacterium | reverse complement strand
ATAGATAATATCCACTACTATATCCTTATTAATATATACGCGAGGAAACTTTAGTAGTCATTTTATTAACTTGAGTCGTTTTCATATCATAATTCAGGCGAATTATGTTAATATTGCCTCAGTTAGAAAACATTAAGTAATAAAGGAGGTATATATATGATTAGTAAAAAGTTAGCTATTGAAGTACTCAATGCCGCTTTAGAGACTGGTGCGGATTATGCTGAAATCTTTTATGAAGATAGCAGTGCTCACTCAGTCTTAATTGAAAACGGTAAAGTTGAAACAAGTAGTTCTAATTCCTTATGTGGTGTTGGTTTACGTTTACTTAAAAATAACCAATGCGTATATGGATATACTAATGATTTAACAAAGAAAGGTTTATTAGCGTTAGCCAATTCCCTTAACAAATCATTCCACGATAAGAGATTAATTACTATTAGCAAATTGGACATGATCAAATGTAAGAATCGTAACCCAGTTACACGTAGTTATGATGATGTTCCAGTCGAAGAAAAGATTGCGTTAATTCGTGAAGGTATTGATGAAATTAATTCTTTAAAAGATCCACGTATCGTTAGAACGTTTGGCAGCTTTGCTGATAATAAGCGTTTTGTCGCAGTATTTAATTCCAAAGAGAAATGGTTTAAGCGCACTACTGAATTCGGTAGAATGGCTTTCCAAGTTATCGCCGCGGATCAAAATGGTTTTGAAACAGGTTTTGAAGGTCCTGGTGCACAACACGCTATCGACTATTTCAGAACTGAAAAAGTTAATCCAAGAAAGACTGCTAGAAAAGCCGCAGAAACTGCTCTTAAGATGTTAACAGCAGCGGAATGCCCAAGTGGCAAAATGCCAGTTGTTATCGGTAATGGTTGGGGTGGCGTCTTATTCCATGAATCTTGTGGTCACCCATTAGAAGCAAGCGCAGTCGCTAAAGGCTTATCTTGTTTCTCAGAAAATAAGATTGGTGATTATATTGCTTCTCCAATCGTCAGTGCAGTGGATGATTCCACTATTCCTGGTGAATGGGGTTCAATTGATATCGATGATGAAGGTAATTTAGGTAGTAAGAGATTACTAATTAAAAACGGTAAACTCAATGACTATATGATTGATGATTTAAATGGTCGCCGTATGGAAAGAAATGGTAACGGTGCTTGCCGTAGACAAAACTATCGTTTTATTCCAACATCTCGTATGTCTAATACCTATATCTGTAATGGTAAGAGCACACCAGAAGAAATCATTAAGACCACTAAATTAGGCTTATACGCTGTTGGTTTTAACGGTGGTTCTGTTGATCCAACTACTGGTGAATTCAACTTCGGTTGTTCAGAAGCTTATATCATTAGAGATGGTAAAATCGCTGAGCCAGTTAAAGGCGCAACCTTAATTGGTAAAGGTTTTGAAATCTTAAAGAAAATTGACATGATTGCTAACGACTTAGATTTAGCCCAAGGTATGTGTGGTGCTTCTTCTGGTTCTATTAGAACTAACGTTGGTCAACCAACATTAAGAGTTAGTGAAGTCACTGTCGGTGGTAGAGGAGGAGAATTAAAGTAATATGGGTAAATATGATAAGTTTTTTGCTTTAGCAAAAGAAGCGGGACTAGAACAAGTTGAACTCTCTATTTCCGAATTCCATAGTTTAAATATCTCCTTATTCCATGGAGAAGTCGATGAATATAAAGATAATAATGGCTATGCAATAGTGGCTAGAGGTATCTTGAATGGCAAATGTGGTTCTGCATCATGTGATGTTTGGAATAAAGATAAAGCGGCTTGGTTAGTTAAAGAAATCGTCGCTAACGCCAAAGTCATTGAAAACGATGATCCTATCTTTATCTTCAAAGGTAGTGAAAAATACCACAAAGTTAATACCTATAATAAAGACTTAGAAAAAGTCTCCATCGATGAAAAGATGAAGAACCTCTATGCTTTAGAAAAAGCCTTAAAGGGTATTGATAAACGTATTGTTGAAGTAGCGGGCACTGAATATAGTGAATCCACTGAAAAACACACATTGGTGAACTCTAATGGTCTTAACTTAGTGCAAAAAGCTAACTATTTCACATTTGTTGGACAATGCGTCGCTAAAGAAGGTGAACAAACAAAATCTGGTTATGATTTCTTCTTAGGCAATAAATTTGAAGAATTCAATCCTGAAGAATTTGCTAAAAAGATTGTTAAATTAACTGTTGATCAATTAGGTGGTGAAGCCTGTGAATCTAACAAATATAAAGCAGTCTTACATCCAGATGTTGTTACAAGCTTAATGAGAGCCTATATTGGCCACGCTAATGCTGAAGAAGTCCAAAAGAATTCTTCCTTGTTCATCGGTAAGATTGGTCAAAAGATTGCTTCAAGTAAAGTCACAATTGAAGATAAACCACTCCAAAAGAATGTCTTTGCTAGATGGTTTGATGATGAAGGTGTGGCTACATACAATAAACCAATCATCAAAAACGGTAGATTAGAAACATACTTATATAACTTAACCACTGCTGCTAAAGCAGGTGTGCAAACAACCGGTAATGGCTATGGTGGCGGTTCTAAACGCGGTATTGCTTCTTCCTTCTTATCGCTTAAACCAGGTAAGAAGTCATTAGAGCAATTATTCGAAGAAGTTGGTAATGGTGTTTATATTACTGACGTTTCTGGTTTACACGCTGGACTTAATCCACAATCTGGTAACTTCTCACTTCAATCCACTGGTTTCATGATTGAAAACGGCAAGAAAGGTAAACCATTAGATTTAATTACTGTTTCTGGTAACTTATTAGAAATCTTCAAAGATGTCTTAGAAGTTGGTAATGATGTCACTGTTTCACCTTCAGGTGTTTCCGCTGAATCATTATTAATTAAGAAGATTGCTGTCTCAGGAAAGTAAGCGTTAATCAAGTTAAATTAGACCGTAAATAATACGGTCTTTTTTTATATGTTTCCTACGTGTATAATTAGTGGGCTATGAAAAACAAAAAGATATTAACAATTTTAACGGCCATCGCTTTTATTGTGAGTGGCTGCACTGGTAATACACAATCTTCAAGTATTGCCCAAAGTACTCCAAGTACAACAAGTGAAGTAAGCAGTAATCCAAGTAGTGATACTTCTGCTTCCACAAGTTCCGCAGATTCTACATCTGCTACAAGTAGCAGTAGTAATACTTCTACATCCACTACTACAAGTTCTTCTGTAACAAGTAGTAGCAGTTCTGCTCCTAGTAGTAGTTCGTCTTCCACCACTAGTTCATCCTATACACCTAGTGGAGATACTACATGGAACATCAATATTTCCTTAAGAGGTGCAGAATTTAGAAATGCCTTACAAACAATTATGGCGGGTAAAAGAACAAGAACTACATCATATAGTAACTGTTTATCCCTTGGCGCTAAAGCGGCAGCGTATCCAAACGCCAATTCCTCAACATTCGTACCTTTCTATCATGATTCTTCTAAACTCGCTACACAAGGCGAATGTAATAGAGAGCACACTTGGCCAAATTCTAGAGGAACTGGAACAAGTGGTCCAGGTGCTGATCCATTTATCATTAGGCCAACATTAACAAGCGAAAATAGTGACCGTGGTAATAATTTCTACGGCACAAAAGGTAAGGCTAATAAAGAATGGGACCCAGCATCATGTGGTTTTGAAGCCTCACGTGGTGAATCCGCTAGAGTAATTCTTTATGCTGCCACTATGTACTATAAAGAAGGTTTATCACTTTCTAATAATCCAAACGATAGTACTAATTTAAAAACAATGGGTACTCTTTCCACCTTATTAGCGTGGAATACTACCTACGCTCCAACGCCAATTGAAATTCAAATCAATAATTACTTAAGCAGTAATGGTTATGGTCGTAATCCATTCGTTGATCATCCAGAATATGCTTCTTATATTTGGAATAACAATGGTTTAATCGGTGGAGAAATCCCACCTGATCCAAGCGATTTCACCAATGGTTTAGATAGAGAAAGCTCACTTGCTAACTTAGATGGTAATAACTATGTTATAGCATCAAGCGACTCCGCGACATCATTCTCATACTTTGCGATGGATAATGAAGCTAAATCCAGCACTCTTCCTTGGTATATTAAACCAATCGGCTGTTCAGTGAACGATGATAAAACCAAATTGATTGCCAATGACGGTGCTGCATTGAAATACTATAAGTTCATCAAGCAAACAGATGGAAATTACTACATTCAAAATAAAGAGAATGGTAAATACATATTTGCTTATTATGATGGCAGTCACTATAGCATTGGCTTAGGCACCACTCCTACTAATAGTGGTAGCTTATCGTGGACTATCACGACATCTAACAATGGATTTGTGATGAAGAACGCCACTAATTCCACTAATGTTTATTTAGAGTATTACAATGGTTCATTCTGTGGTTATAAGAGTGCTCCATCTGTTCCAATCTATTTATATCATTAATAAGTGTATTAAAAGCGCCAATCAAGGCGCTTTTTCGTTCATCTAATATATTTGCTTATTTCTCCGCAACTTGAAGCTTGTAGCCATCTAATTCCCAATCTGGATGGGCTGTACAAACTCTATCTAGTGCTTCGTTAAATAATGTGATTTCAGTTTGTTGTCTATTTTTAGGAGTGTGCTTGAATGCACGATAGACATTATTTAAAGCAATAATGCATTCACTTCTAGATTTATCTAATAAACCAGACATTAATAAGTAAGCACGAATAGAAGCCATAGAAACATCGTTAGAGATTTCTCTTCTTTCAGAAACTGGTACTTCTTTATCGTAATAAGCCTTAGCTTCTTCTAAATTTCTAGTAATTAAATTGATATAAATCTTTTGCGCTCTAGCGCGGATATAAACTTTACCGTCAACGCTATCTTTCGCGGCAATAATCTTATCCAAGATTTCTTCTGCAGCACTATATTCTTTTTTATCTAATAAAGCATAAACTTTGTTTAAGTTAAGATCAGCGGTGAAGTTAGTGATTTCATCAAAGATTTTAATTTCAACATCTTGATTACCTTGTTGAATTTCATATTCCACTCTTAAGAGTTCATTAAAAGCGGCTCTATTTTTAGGATTAGAAACCATTGTTAAACGATAGCCATCAGTAATGGAATCAATACGGAAAGGTAAGATGTTATAAACTAAGATAACTAAACCAATCGCACCAACGGTGAGAACAAAGTAAGCGACATCTGTTAAAGCTTTATTACTAGAATTCTTAAATAAGGTGAAAACCACCATGACTGCAATTGCTTCAACGATGAAGAATAAAGAACTAAATAAGAGATATGGGTATGGGTTTGCTTTATCTTCCATCCCTTTCTTTGGAACAATTTTAGTTTCACCAGTTAAGCCATCAAAAGAAGCAAAACGGACTTTTCTTTTGCCTTCTTCTTTATAAAAGCATAAGCCAAGGATTGTGACACTTAAGATTTCATATTTACCCACTTTAGCGCCTAACACGTGTCCTAATTCATATAAGCAAGCATTAAATATTGCGCCTAAGATAACCGCTCCAGCGACATAAAGAATATAGGCAAAGCCATTCCAAACACCATTAAGAGCGCTTTCAGCATTATGTGCTTGTAAAACAGTAATACCAAAGACAATCGCTAAGGCAATGATTACTAAATAAATAATTAGTCCTAATACATCTTCTTTTTTCATGAAGATTTCCTCCTATAGGCAGCTTTCAATAATTGTTTGCACCACTTCAGAATCCATATTCTTTTTAGGATGTTCAATTACTCTAGTGCCATTATTCGTCACAATGTTAACTATACGCTTAATATCAACATTTTTAATACCTAATTCTTTAAATGTTAAAGGCATATCTAAAGATTTGAATAACTTTTCGATTTCTTTAATGCCCGCTTTAGCGTTTTCCATTTTGTCTTTTTTATGTAAATCAAAGACATTCATGGCTAGTTTATTAAATTTATCAACATCGTAATTAACATAATATTTAGCCCAAGCTGGGAATAAGACCGATAAACCAGCAGCGTGAGCAACTTCTGGATAGACACCAGAAACAGCGTGTTCTATTTGGTGGACAAATAGTAACATCTTCTTACCAATACTGGTTAAACCATTATGCGATAAAGATGACATGAGCATTAAGACCGCTCTTGCGTCATAATCAGTAGGATTATTATGCACTACTTTCGCGGCTTTAATAACACTTCTTAATAAAGCTTCAGCAAATCCATCCGCTGGTTCATTATCACTGGATTTATGGAAATATCTTTCTAAAGTATGCATCATGATATCAACGATGCCATACGCTGTTTGTACTCTAGAAACACTATATGTGAGTTTTGGATTTTCAATCGCAAATGCTGGTCTAACAATATCATCATTAAAGCCCATCTTGATTTGTTTTTCATCATCTTGGATAACGCAAGAATTAGATGCTTCACTACCAGAAGCAGCGATAGTTAAAATCACACCAATTGGTAAGGCTTTCTTTGGTTTAGCGATATGTAAATTGAAATCAAAAGAATTACCAGAATAGAAATAACCAACCGCAATATTTTTCGCGGTATCAATAACTGATCCACCACCGATAGCGAGTATTAAGTTAGGGGCAAAAATACGGGCTTCTTCAATGCCCTTATGGCATAAATCAATCGTTGGATTGGGTCTGACACCTTCTAAGATTTGGTATTTGATGCCTTCTTTATCAAGTGATTCAGTGACTCTACTTAAAAGACCGTTTCTTTTAACAGAACCTTGACCAATAACGATATAAACTCTTTTATATCCACCTTGTGAGCAGATTTGCCCAATCAATTCTTCTTTGTTGTTACCAAAGTAAATCTTCGTGGGACTGACAAAATCAAAATCAATCATGTCTATTAGTCCTCCATCTATAATCTAGTAAATCTAATATTTCTTTTCTCATATTTTCATCGTTTTCAAAACAGAAGCAGGCTAATAAGCCACTTAATGTTTTACTCTTATGTGTTGATAAGTAATAAACAATACTGTTTGAATAGGCAAACGCTCTAAAGCGAACAATATTCTTCTTTTCGTTAGCGTTTATTCTTTTACTTTCAGCGATATTATTAATGAACTTAGTGAAGCATTTATAGCAGGTATTATAAATAAATTCGACAAATAGATCTTTACCTGCGGAGTTAAGTGTTTCATCAATGAATCTTTCATTCTTTAAATAATAATCAAATATCGCGGTCGCCATTTCTTCAGAATGGTTAACAGTGTCAATGCCTGGAATAGTTTCATTAAGGAACACTAATGCAAGTAAGTCATAAATATCATGGAAGTGATAGTAAAAAGTCTGCCTATTGACTCTACAACGGCGTGTTAAAGCCGCCACAGATATTTCTTCAAGTGGCATTTCTGACATCATGTTTTTTAATGCTTCTGCAAAACGATGTTCGGTTTTCACTACTTCTTAGCAACCTCTTTAGCTATCTCTGCACCAACAGCAGCGTTATTAAGGATTAAGTGGATATTACTTTCTAATGATTCTCCACCCGTTAATTCCACGACTGTTTTTAATAAGAATGGTGTAATTTCTTTGCCTTTGACACCTTGTTCATCGGCCATCTTTAACGCTTTTTCAATAGCGTTATTTATTATATTATCATCCATCGCGAATTCTTGAGGAATTGGATTTGTGATTAATATACCACCTTGAAGATTATTTTTCCTCTTTTCAAAAATGATAGAGGCGGCTTCTTTAGGATCTTTTATTTCATAATCAACGTTTAAACCAGAGTGTCTACTATAGAAGGCTGGTAATTCTTTTGTTTGATAGCCTAATACTGGAACACCCATTGTTTCTAAATATTCTAAAGTACGTGGTAAATCTAAGATTGCTTTAGCGCCCGCACAAACGACAGTAACATTAGTTTTAGATAATTCTTGTAAGTCAGCGGAGATATCCATGGAATCTTCAGCACCTCTATGAACACCACCAATACCGCCAGTAACAAATACTTCAATACCAGCTTGGTTAGCAAGAATCATTGACGAGGATACTGTTGTGGCCGCCCATAACTTTTTAGCGTATACCACTGGTAAGTCTCTTCTACTTGCTTTACCAATATTCTTATTCTTACCAAATTGTTCAATTTCTTCAGGTGTCATACCAACGATAGGTTCACCATCGATAATGCCAATAGTAGCAGGTACTACACCATGAGCTCTAATGACTTCTTCAACCTTTAAAGCGGTCTCAACATTCTTAGGATAAGGCATACCGTGGCTAATAATTGTGCTTTCTAATGCCACGACTGGCTTATTATTTTTTAATGCTTCTAATACTTCTGGATTAATCTTCATATTGTTCTCCCTTTCCAAAAATTTGATATAAAGCGCTATATAAACCGATTAACACAATCACAATAATTGTGGTTATTAAATATGTTGGTCCATTCATTTCCATAAATGGCACACCAAATAAAAGATCAGCTTTATGAGATGTGTAAGAAATAATAGCAGAAGTCACTAGGCAAATAATAGCGATAAACGCTACTACGATGACTATGACTCTACGATATCTATTAAGAGGATGGCAAATCTTATATAAAACAGGAATGCTTAAAGCAGTAAAAGCAATCATGCTCATTGCTATCGCAGTATTAACATCATAGATACCAAAACTAACAGTATCATTACATTGCATTGTATAGAGGATGAATATTGTTAAAGCGGCAATAAACATCATGAACGCTCCTGGTAAGGATATCTTTAAGATATTAAATAAGAATTTACCTTTAACTTCATTACGGCCTTTATCAATCATTAGTAAGATAACCACTACTACGTCAATAAGAGCGTCCATCACAAAATAACGATATAAGCCAAAAGGATTATCAAATGCTTTAGTGTTGTAGCCAATTAATAACATTATGGTTAGGAATACCGCTAGGATGGCTTTAGTAATTAGGAATAGACCTGCTCTATGTAAATTATTATTAAGTCTATTACTTTCTTTTAGTGATTTTGAAAAATCATCAAAGTCTTCGTTAATATAAATAACTTTTTCACCTTTATTTTTTAATGCTTCAATAATTGCATCTTTTTCTTCTCTACAAGCATCAGCGAAGACAACATATTTATCAACGTTTCCTTCAACTTCTCCAATAACCACATTTTCAAAAGATACTTGTCTATTAACGTTCTTAACTCCAGCGTCATAAGCAATATTAGAAGCTTTAAGAAGGCTATCACGAGAAAGAACTTTGATATTAACTTTACGTTCATTTAACCATTCAATCGCTGATTTCATTGTTTCTCTAACATGTTCTTTAGTGATGATTAACGCTACTGCTTCTAAATCATTTAAATATTCAACAAAGCTTTGAGCAAGAACATAAACATCTTGTCCTTGTTTAATATATTCTTCACATCTTTTAAAAATAGATTCTTTATTTTTAATGGAGATGTTATCGATTAAACCAATAATATAAGTCTTTCCACTTTTGAAAGTTGCGCCCATTGAACGGGTTTCATAATCAAATGAATGGACTTTCTTTACTTCCGCACTTTGGGCGAAATCATATTGTTTCTTAAGTGCGTTCCATAAAGGATTTCTTTCATCAACTGCGTTTAAAACATTAGAAATGATTTGTGATATTTCTGATTCATTGTTCTTTTCATCTAAGATTACTAATTGTTTGATGATTAATTCGCCATCACAAAGAGCGTTTTCTTTATCAAAGCAAACTGTCGTGGCTTGTGAAAGTTTAATAAAAGCGAATGGATTATTTATTTTATTACTCATACGTCTACATACATAATAAAAAAACTTGGACTTATTTTCCAAGTTTATTTTATAAGGTGTTACTTTCTTTTACTTTTGAAATAGTTTTTGATGATATCCGCGCACTCTTTTTCAAGAACACCTTTAACTACTTCTGGACGATGATTGATATTACTAGCTTCTAGGATATTAATTGATGAGCCAAATGCTCCACCTTTAATATCAGGAGCGCCATATACCACTCTTTTGATACGAGATTGAATAATTGCTCCTGAACACATAATACATGGCTCTATTGTCACATATAACGAGCAATCCACTAACTGCCAGTCATTTATTACTTCACTAGCCTTTTTAATCGCTAATGTTTCAGCGTGACCTAAAGGATTATGAGATTTATCTCTTTGGTTATGACTTCTTGCAATGATTTGATCATCTTTAACAATGACACAACCAATTGGTACCTCATCTTCTAAACTAGCTAGCTCGGCTTCTTTTAAAGCCTCTTTCATGAATTCAATATCTCTATCCATAACTAATAAACCACCGCACATGAACATAATACTTAAGGCTGCTACATTCCTGTCCTGACCTGGTTCGCAAATATTCATCGCGATGGCGAAATGATTATAGCACTTATTACTGGTAATAAAAAGGACACAAATTAATGTGTCCATTTATCTATTTATTGCTGAATTTGTGGTTCTTGTTTCTTTTTACCAATTTTGTCAGAAACCATATAACCAACAATAGCGGTAATTACAAACAATGTGATAACAATACAACCCGCGCTTACTAAGAAAGTATAGTTAGTAGTAGTGCTTGATGAATCTTGAGTAACAGTCTTTTTGAAACCTTCAACGCCAAAAGCGTGTCCAGCAATCAATAGTATGATTGCACAGGCGCCGTTAACAACGATTGGAGCACAGTTCTTTCGTTCATTAAGAATGTTATTAATAACTGCTTGCACAAATCCATAGCCAAAGATGACAAGAATATAACTAATTAAGCATAATGTTGCATAGCCAGGTAGAGTCTCACTATTAGCGGAGCAATTTGCTAATTCAGTAATATATACGTAATATGATGAAATCATTCCATTAATAGCGGTATCTCCATCTTTTGTATTAAAAAATACAACATAACCTATTGATACTAATAAAGCGATAGTTAACGCAACAGCTACACCACCACGAATAGATTGTTTAACAATATCTTTCTTGTTGAATACAGCAGTTAGAATGTTATAAGCAACAAGAGTAATAACACCGATGATGGCACAAACTAAAATCATTTGTGTTCCCCAGCCAAAGACTTCTTCGATGGCAAAGGACGATGTATAGCTACTATATGAAGAGTATTCGCTAGTGTGATAATTAAGGACTAATCTATTCTTTAATGCAAAGATGAATAGATATGGTAAACCACCTAATAAACCATATACGAATGGTTTTGTTTTAAGTTTATATTCATTTTTAGCGCCTTTCGCTAAATTTATAGTGCCTAAAATAATGCCAACAGCAAACAAAGCAATCGCAGAAAGCCATAAAACTAAATCAAAGCCATATTGAACAGTTAAGAAATTTGCAAGTCTTTGATCATCATATTGCTTTGCTTGATTGATGCTTTCAAAAGCACCTGAGAAGAAATATGAAATTCCTTGTGCTTGATTAACGCCGTTTGGGACAATGTAAGGTCTACCAGAAATATTAGCTCTTGCAATATCACCAAAGCAGCCAATAAACATTAATGAAATAAGCAATAATAAAACTCCGCCAAAGACATAGAAGAATACCTTATTTAAAACAGGATTCATAGTGACTTCAGAAGTGGAATTTGTTTTGCTTTTAGCTTGTCTGCTTTTAACAGTAATAACTGGATTTTCTACTTTAGCACCACATTGAGGACAGAACTTAGCGCCTTCTTCAATTTCAGCCCCGCATTGTTCACATTTGATTTCTTTTTCAATCTTAAAGCCACAATGACGGCAATATGTCTCTTCAGGAGAAACTGGCTTACCACATCTTTGGCAAACATTTGTTGCGGTTAACTTTTCACCACAAACAGGGCAAAAGATATCATCATCTTGATATTCGACCCCACATTTTAAGCATTTTTTCATAAAAATAATCTCCAAAAACATTATAAATTGTAATGATATAGTCAAACTTTTTCCATAGATAAATAAAAAAGGCGCCGAAGCGCCTAATTCATATAGCAATATTGACTATTTTTTAATTGGTTTTAAGACTTCAAGTCCGCCCATCCATGGTCTTAAGACTTCTGG
>CAMJEC010000027.1 GCA_946404585.1 uncultured Caryophanales bacterium | reverse complement strand
GCACAAAAAAACTAGGTCAATCAAGGCCTAGTTTTTTGTTGTATTTTACTCTTCAACAGAGATTGCACCAACTGGGCATACGCCAACTGCGTCTTCATCAGCTTCGCCTGTAATTGGAGCGGCTGGACCTTCATCAGAGAATTTGAAATCATCTGGATAGGAGCCGACACAAGCGCCGCACATAATGCATGAAGCAGCATCAATTTTTACTCTTTTCTTAGCCATGAGTAATGCCTCCTTGGGTTGTATACATTGATTATATATATTTTGATTATCTATTTTCAATAGTGATGGAACAAATTAACACAAAAAGTTATTTTCTATTCAAAAAGCATTCTAATTAAATTAGAATATACGTGATTGGACTTTTTATGAGCGAAACTAGATTAGAAAAATACAAAAAATATCGTCAATCTATTAACGAATTTAAATCAATTAATAACGAGCCTGAGTCTATTAAAGAAAGAAACAACAGCATCGTTAGTGATAAGATGAATACAACATCCACTCTTCCTTTGGAAGAGGTTTTAGGCAAAATCGATAATCAAGAAGTCGAAGCTGCTCCTAAACGTCTTATTACTAAAAAGTACATTACTATTGGCTGTATTTGTTTATTAGGCGTGTTATTAATTGTTGGTATCATCATCTTTGCAGTCTACGCATTCGGGGGTAAGTAATATGAAAGTTGCTGTTGCTATTGACGGTCCTGCCGCAGCAGGAAAATCCACAATCGCCAAGAAAGTGGCGCTCATGAGAGGATTCACCTATATTGATACAGGTGCGATGTATCGTGCATTCACTTGGTATTGCTTACAAAAGGGTGTTGATTGCCAAGATGAAAAAGCTTGTTGCGCTTTAATTCCAGAAGTGAACATCGAATTAAAACCAGGTTATGTTGTTTTATGTAATGGTGTTGATGTCAGTAAACCAATTAGAGGTACTGATGTTTCTGGTAATGTTTCATATATTGCTTCCTATAAAGACATTCGTCTTGCTTTAGTGGAACTCCAAAGAAAAATGGCAGAAAAAGATTCCGTTATTATGGATGGTCGTGATATTGGTACATATGTTTTACCAAACGCTGAAGTTAAGATCTTCCAAGTTGCTTCCGTTGAAAAAAGAGCGGAACGTCGTTATTTAGAAAACCAAGAAAAAGGTATCCCTTGTACCTATGAAGATATTGTTGCCGATGTAGAAAAGAGAGACTATATTGATTCTCATCGTGCTTTTGCCCCTCTTAAACCTGCACCAGACGCTATTCACTTAGATACTTCTGATTTATCAATTGATGAAGTCGTCGCTGAAGTGAATAAAATCATTGATCAAAAATTAGCGGAGAAGAAATAAATATATGGCTCAAGGAATCGTTGCAATTGTTGGCTCACCAAACGTCGGCAAATCGACGATTTTTAATCGTATGATTGGTGAAAGACACGCCATCGTCGATGATGAAATGGGCATTACTCGTGATAGACTTTACGGGCAATGTGAATGGCTTGGTCATCACTTCTCTTTAATTGATACAGGCGGTATCGAAATCGTTAATCGCCCATTCCAAGAACAAATCCGTATGCAAGCTGAAATTGCTATAAACGAGGCAGACGTGATAGTGTTTGTGGTCGATGGTAAGCTTGGAATTACCACTGATGATAGAGTGGTGACAACCATTTTAAGAAAAGTTAAAAAGCCAATTATTTTGGCAGTTAATAAAATTGATGAAGGTTCCCATATGGCGGATGCGCAAGAATTCTATGGCTTAGGTCTTGGTGAACCTCATGTTGTTTCTGGTGCACATGGTATTGGCATTGGCGATATCTTAAATGAAATCGTTAAATACTTACCAGAAAACAGTGAAGAATTAGAAGAAGACAAAGTCACCTTCTGTGTTGTTGGTAGACCTAATGTTGGTAAATCTTCTTTAACTAACGCTATCTTGAATCAAGATCGTGTTATCGTCAGTAATATCTCTGGTACCACTAGAGATTCTATTGATACTCCATTTAATAGAAATGGTAAAAACTATTTAGTTATCGATACGGCGGGTCTTAAAAAACGTGGCAAGATTTATGAATCAATTGATAAATATTCCGCGATACGCGCGCTCAAAGCTATTGAAAGAAGTGAAATCGTTTTATTAGTGCTTGATGGTAAAGAAGGCATCACTGAACAAGATAAGCACGTTATCCAATATGCAACTGACCTACATAAAGCCATTATTATCGTTGTTAATAAATGGGATTTAGTGGACAAGCAAACTAATACCATGTCTGATTATATAAAAATCATTCGTGATGAATATAAGTTCTTAGACTACGCTCCAGTAGTGTTTGTTTCTGCTCTTAAAAAGCAAAGACTTGATACCCTCTTTGAAACACTCGATACAGTGCACGCTGCATACTATACAAGAATCAAGACAAGTTTGCTAAATGAGGTCATGCAAGACGCTCAAATCATGAATCAAGCTCCAAACTTCAATGGTGGTAGACTAAAAATTCTCTACGCATCACAGGTTAGTAGCGCCCCGCCAACAATTGTTTTATTCGTAAATGACCCTAACTTCATGCATTTCTCATATCAAAGATATATTGAAAATCGTTTAAGAGATACATTCAATTTTGATGGCACTCCAATTCGCATAGTTTTAAAGAAACGAACGAACCAATCTAAATAAAAATCTACTAATTGTTTTAAAAAATCATACTTTTTTTGAAAAAAGATGTTATACTTAACCTAGAAATAGGATTATCTTGCTAATTCATTTCAACAAAAAGGGAGCATTTGAACATGAAGAAATTCAACAGAAGAGACCTTGTTCAAATTGTTGCAGATGAAGCGCATTTATCCAAAAAAGACGCTCGTGCAGCATTGGACATCTGTTTCGGTGAAATTGAAAAAGCCTTATTAGAAGGCCAAGAAGTCAACATCACTAACTTTGGTGTTTTCACACCAAAAACTCGTCAATCTCGTGACGGTACACATCCAAAACAACATACCCGCATTAAGATTGCCGAATCACGTTCAGTGAGTTTCAGACTTTCTAAAGCTTTAAAAGGCAAATTGAACGCGTAGTTCAGTTTAAAAAGAAAATCAGCGGAAACGCTGGTTTTTTTGTGCTCTTTTTATAAAAAGTGTAGAATAGTAGCATGAACAAGAATCTAGATTCATTTATTAAGCTCGCAAATGAGTTTAACAAACATGGTTATCAGCTATATCTCGTCGGTGGTACGGTTAGAGATTATCTTTTAAATGAACCATTAACGGATATGGACGCTGTTAGTGAAGCTACACCAGAAGAAATCCTAGCGTTTTTACCTACCGCTGATGCCACTTTTAAAAGATTTGGTTCCTTAAAATATAAGACAAGTGATGGATTAAAGTTCGATATTACCACTTTAAGAAAAGAATCTTCTTATGAGGATAGTAGACACCCAAACAAAGTTATCTTCGTTAAAGATTTAAAAGAAGATTATCTAAGAAGAGACTTTACCGTGAATGCCTTATATATGAATAAAGATTTAAAGGTCATAGATTATTGTAACGGTCAAGAAGACCTTAAAAATAATATCTTAAGAATGGTGGGAGACCCTGATACAAGAATCAAAGAAGATCCACTTAGAATCTTAAGAGCAATTAGATTCCATTTAATGCATCATTTAAGAATTGAAGAATCTCTATTAGAAGCAATGCATGATAATTTTGATTTATTAAGAAATATCACTGATGCGAAAATCAGAAGTGAATTAAATAAAATCGATGATACAGTCGTTGATCAAAAAGAAAAAATGGATATTTTTGCACAATTTGATATAGCAAACCTAGTGGGTGTGATAAAGTAATAGCATGATTAGTGAAGCAGTAGATTTTCATTTCTTACTTTTAGAAAACTATAAAAAACTCAAAATTAGTGAGAACCAATTAGCGATCATTCTCATGATGGATCACCTTATTTCATATGGTGATACTTTCGTGACTGCGGATTTATTATCTTTAAAAATGTCTCTAGACATTAAAGAGATTGATAGATTACTCGCTGATTTATTAACACGTGGTTTAATCGAATATACCACCGCGAATGGTAAAACCATTACTTCCTTAAATCCACTTAAAGAAAGGTTGTACCGCGAATTCCAAATCAGTGTTTCTAAAGAAAACGAAGTAAGAAATAATAAAACCATCAGTGACCAACTCACTAATATTTATGAAAACTTCCAACAAGAATTAGGACGTAGCTTATCCCCAACAGAAGTCTCCACAATTAGAGAATGGGTATCAATGGGTTACACTGATGAAGTTATTATTAATGCTTTAAAAGAAGCTATCAGTCAAGGCAAGAAATCAATTAAATCAGTCGATAAAATATTATTAACATGGGCCAAAAGAGAAGAACTTGAAGCCGAAGGTAAAACATCCATTAATGATGATTGGACAAATAACTTAGAAGAAACCATTCGTATCGCAAAAACTCCATGGCTTGATGAAGATGATGAAGACTAACGTTAAGCCTTTATTAGATTATTTAGATGAAATATTACCCACTGCTAAGTGCGAACTTTTATATTCTAAAGATTATGAATTAGTCATCGCGGTAATGTTATCCGCTCAAACAACTGATAAATCAGTTAATGCGGTTACACCATTATTATTTAAGAAATATCCAACGTTGGCCGCTTTATATGATGCGCCTTTAGAAGACATTGAAGAAATCATTAAGCCAATTGGTTTATATAAAAATAAAGCTAAAAATCTTAAAGGTATTGTTAAAGATTTAGTGGATCGTTTTAATAGTGTAGTGCCTTCAGATAAAGAACAATTAATGACTTTACCAGGAGTTGGAAATAAAACCGCTGGCGTCATCAGAGCGGAAATTTTCCACATCCCTGATTTACCAGTGGATACACATATATTAAGAATTAGTAAAAGACTTAATCTTGCTAAAAAAGATGATGAACCAATTGATGTAGAAAGAAAGCTTAAAAAAATCATCCCTGAAGAGAGATGGATTAAGTCACATCACCAATTAATTCATTTTGGTAGATACTATTGTATGGCACGTTCGCCTAAATGTGAAAACTGCAAAATAAGCGACATGTGCATATATAAAGGCAAGTAATTATTTGAAATATAATTGGTCTACAGCGTCAAGATAATGAAGCCTTGGCGAATAGTCTTGTTTAATTAAAACAGCATCCTTTGTGAACACTTCATAAGGGATAGATTTTCTATCGCCGTGTTCATAGAAGTTAATAACAAAAGAAGCATCTAATAAATAGATTTCATCTTTCATTTGGAAAGAGATGATAAAGAATGCGATGCCGCCATGTTTAAGAACATTTTTAAGATGAACAATTTGGTGTTCACTAATATTGCTTAACGGGAAAGCGGTATTTGATTTAGTGTTTTTAGCTTCGAAATCAATATATCTACCTTTATAAACACCGTTATAGTCGGTAGTGGATTGCTTTTCAAAATAGGCGTCAGTAATTCTAGCGCCTCTAGAATAATCTACTTTAACGATGTTAATCGGAGTTGGCCTTTTATTAATGAGGGCAATACCCATATCACGATAATAATCGTTAGAAAGATTGATATCTTCTTCTAAAGGCATACCACGGTTAGCCGCACTTAAAAGGGTGCGATGAGTTTTTTCAGCTTTGCTATCGCTTTCTTTCTTTTGGTAAGTTTTGCCGTTTGGGTATCTCATCACGCGATATATTTTCTTATTTCTTCTTCAAACTCTTTATATGTCACATCTTCGTTGCTGGCAAGTTTTTTCAAAACCGCGGCAACAGGAACTGGGAAGTGATTGAATGTTTTTAAGACTTTCTTATATTCCTCTAATAAGAGATTGCTCTTTCTCATTGTGGCGTCATATAACCACGCCAAGTTTTCGGCGTCCACTGCGGGATCGTGCGCTGGACCAGCTTGTTTAACGCCAAAGGCATCGCAGTATCTAACTAAAGAAAGTGGATTGCCCTTATCATCTCTCATAAATTCAGAGATGAAAGCACTGAAATCAATGTAGTTTTGTTGAATACATTGAACGATTTCTTTTGGGAAATCAAAGCTATAAGAGATAGAGGAAGATAAAATCTTCATATCATGATTACCAAATGTGATAAAAGATGACTTTCTGAATGATAAACCAACATATTTTCTAAGTTCACTCATCGCTGTAAAGAAGGTGACACCTTTTTGCTTAAGCATATCTTCAGTAATGCCAGTTAAATCTGTGACAATTTTACCCACTCTATTGTGAGCCTTAACGTAAATACGGAATGGTTTCTTGCTTTTCTTAATATAACCATGACGGTCAATCACAGCGTGAACAGCACCGATGGCAATCATCTCGTGCGAGAATTGTGTACCTTCGAAGTCTAGGAAGACTAGTGATTTATGACCTTTTAATAATCTTTCAAATTTCTTCATAAAATCTTTTGATAGTATACCATTAATTTCTCTTTTTTCAAAAGAAAAAAGATTGAATTATGCTATTTTCTCTTATATTATATAAGAAATGGAGCAAATATGGCAGTAAAGCTTTTTCTTAACTCTAAAACTATCTTGGATCACACTTTTCCAATCATTAATGCGAATGCTTATAATGCGGAAGAAGTTGATAAATTCCTAGACATGATTATTCAAGACTACAAACTAGTGGAATCAAATATCGTTATTCCTCAAAAAGAATACGAAACATTAATCAATAAAAACAAAGTCTTGGAAAGCGAAAAAAGAAAAATTGAAGTTGAGTTAGAAAGATATAAAGCACGCTTCACCAATATTAAATCCAGCGATAATGTCACAACTGACAATATCGAGTTAGTCAGAAAGATCAATGCCTTAGAGAAATTCCTCTGGGCTCACGGTTATAACCCTGACACAATTAAGTAATTAAACAATCCGGTCTGGACAATCGCTGCTCTTGTAGAGGAAAGTCCATGCTCGCACGAGCTGTGATGCTCGTAGTGATTGCGCTAGCGGAACAAATAACGCTAGGTACGTAGGAGTACGTAACGGCGGGAAGAAACCTAAAGGAAACCATGGTCTATTCCCTGAAAGTGCCACAGTGACGTAGTTTATTGGAAACAATAAAGTGGAACGCGGTAAACCCCACAAGCGAGAAACCCAAATTTGGTAGGGGAGACAAGGAGAGAGAACCGAATTAAACCTTGTAGGCAATTGCCTAGATAAATGATTGTCAAAACAGAACATGGCTTATAGGACCGGATACTCACTAAGGAGAAACAATGAATTTACCAACAAAGATCACATTCGCTAGAATCGTTGCAATTGTATTAATGATTATTACGCTTTTTGTTTTAAGCGTTATTCCAGGATGGCAAACTATTGAATTAGGCAACACGGGTATCAATTTAGTGTACTTAATTCTCTTTGTTTTCTTTGTCTTAGCTTGCTATACAGACCACTTAGATGGCTACTTAGCAAGAAAGAATAATCAAGTTACTGACTTAGGTAAATTCCTTGATCCAGTAGCTGATAAACTTCTTATCAATTCATTAGTGATCTTTTTAATCGCTCCATCAATCTTCGCTCCATATATTCCAGAAAGCCTTAACCAAGTTGGTTTCAATATGTGGTGTGCGATGTTATTAGTAGCGCGTGACATTGTCGTCGACGCTCTTAGATTTATTGCTGCAAGTAGAGGCAAAGTTATTGCCGCTAATATCTTCGGTAAACTTAAAACAGTTTTAGAAATGGTTGCCATTGGTGCAGTCTTACTCAATGGTTTCCCATTTAGATATTTTGATGCCAGTTGGCCACAAGGCTTACATATCGTTGACTTTATCGTTTATTTAGCCACTTTAGCGTCAGTGATTTCTGGTGTCATCTATGTCGTACAAAATAAACACGTCTTCAAGGAAGAAAAATAAGATGGCGACAATACAAGATATCAACTCATTATTCCGTGAAAAAGGACTTACATTAGGTTCTGTTGAATCTTTTACAGGCGGTTTATTCGCTAGAGAAATAACCGCTGTTCCAGGTGCTTCTAAATTTTATAAAGGTGCACTTGTCACATACGCTACCGAAGAAAAAGTTCGTTTGCTTGGTATTTCACAAGAAGATGTTGATAAGTATGGTGTAGTCTCTAATGAAATTGCTTATCAAATGGCAAAATTCGGTAGAGAAAAACTCAATGTTGATATTTGTGTTTCCTTCACTGGCAATGCTGGACCTGACGCAATGGAAGGTAAGCCAGTTGGTGAAATCTATATTGGTTTAGCCACTAAAGAAAAAGTTGAAGCATATCGCTACCAATTAGAAGGAAATAGAAATAAAATTCAAGAAGATGCAATTTCTTTAGCGCTAGCGCTACTAGAAAAAAATTTAAAAAAATAATTAAAATTTTGGACAAAATTGAAAAATCACACCTATTTAATTAATAGAAGGAGTTCCTTATATGGCAAAAGAAAAAGAAAATTTAAGAGGCGATGCGTTAGACGAAACGTTGAAGCAAATTGAAAAGCTCTATGGCAAGGGCGCTGTCATGCGTTTAGGTGATAGAGAAACAGTCGATGTTGACGCAATCCCATCCGGTTCATTACTAATTGATGAAGCAATTGGTGTTGGTGGTTATCCAAAGGGTAGAATCATCGAGATTTTTGGACCAGAAAGTAGTGGTAAAACCACATTAGCATTACATGCAATTGCGGAATGCCAAAAGAATGGTGGCCGTGCGGCATTTATCGATGCTGAACACGCTATCGATCCACTCTATGCAAAGAATTTAGGTGTTGATATTAACGAATTAATTCTTTCCCAACCAGACAATGGTGAACAAGCACTTGAAATCGTCGAAATGCTTGCAGATTCTGGTAGCATCAACTTAATCGTTGTTGATAGTGTTGCCGCCTTAGTCCCACAAGCGGAATTAGATGGTGAAATGGGCGATAGCTCAGTTGGCTTACAAGCGCGCTTAATGAGTAAGGCGATGCGTAAAATCGCAGGTATTCTCAATAAGAAAGAATGCGCAGTTATCTTCATTAACCAATTACGTGAAAAGGTTGGTGTAATGTATGGTAATCCAGAGACAACCTCAGGTGGCCGTGCATTAAAATTCTATGCTTCCGTCCGTATCGACATTCGTCGTACAGAAGCAATTAAACAAGGCTCAGACATCATCGGTAATACATGCCGTGTGAAAATTGTTAAGAACAAAGTATCCCCACCATTCAAACAATGTGAAATTGATATCATCTATGGTCAAGGCATTTCTAAAGAAGGCGAAATTCTCGACCGTTCAGTCGAATTAGGTCTCATTAAGAAAGCTGGTTCATGGTTTGAATATAACGGCAGTAAGATTGCCCAAGGCCGTGACGCTGCAAAAGCTTACTTAAAAGAAAATGAAGACGTCGCAAATGAACTTTTAGAAAAGATCAAAACCGGCGTTGTTACTGAATAACTATAAATGTATTTATTTAAAATCTTTAAGCGCTACTAGTGCAATTTTAATTATGCAATAATCCGTCAAAGACAAGACGTTAAAACTCGGAACGAATACCTCTAATCACGACCATGTGAGAGGAGGTGATAAGCGATGAAATAATTTAAGGAATTCAAATTACTTTTGATTCTTTTTGTGATTTGCCTCTTTTTGTGCCTGCTTATTAAGTTGGTGTAAAAAAAGAATCCCTATAAGACTTATACCATAAAGTGTTTTAGAGGATTCGTTCTTGTGGTTTTATTATATCACATACTTTGGTTTTGCAATTACAAAAAATAATGACATTATTTATTTGTGCGATTATAATTATTTTGTATCCTCGAAAGATACTTACCTATATATTCTCATTCGAGAACTTTGTTATCAGGTTTAACCTGTTGATTATAAAAAATGCTTATTCCTATCCTTATAATGGGGAAACATTTTAGGTAAAGTCTATTTATAGACTAACTATTTTACATTTATAGAAAGGGAAAATTATTATGCCAGAAATGCCAATTTGGGTGGGCATTCTAATCGGTGTTCTTTGCCTTATCGCTGGTGCAGCGGTTGCTTTCTTAATTCCATTTGTTAGACAAAATATTGTTAAGAACAACGCAAAGAAAATTATTCGTGACGCTGAAATCAAAGCGGAACACATTACCAAGAATGCTCAAATTGACGGTAAACAAGCTGTCAATGAAATGAAACAAGAAGCAAACAAAGAAATTCACGAAAGAAAACAAGAATTACAAAACCAAGAAAGATCTCTTAATCAAAGAGAACAAAACATTGATCGTCGTGATGCCGCTCTTCTTTCTAAAGAAAATGCTTTAGATGAAAAGAACGAAACATTAAACAGACGCTTAAAAGAATTAGACAAGAAAGATGCCGCTCTTCAAGAAAAGATTGATAGCATTATCGTCGAACTTGAAAAGGTCGCGCAAATGTCTACACAAGAAGCTCGCGATGAATTATTCAATCGTGTCGAAAGTAAAGTCAGTAAAGAAATTGCCGCCTTTGTAAAACAAAAAGAAGAAGAAGCTAAAGAAGAATGCGATGAAAAGGCTAAAGAATTATTAGGCTTAGCCCTCACAAGATACGCACAAGATGTCACAAACGAAAGAACAGTATCAGTTGTTGCTTTACCAAGTGATGAAATGAAGGGTCGTATCATCGGTCGTGAAGGTCGTAACATCCGTTCCTTAGAACAACTCCTTGGTGTTGATTTAATTATTGATGATACTCCAGAAGTTATTACCGTTAGCTGCTTTAATCCTATTAGAAGAGAAATCGCTAGATTGTCTCTTGAAGCCTTAATTAAAGATGGTCGTATTCAACCAGGTAGAATTGAAGAAATCGTTGAAAAGACAAAGAAAGAAGTCGATGAAAGTATCCATAAAGCGGGTCAAGAAGTCGCCTTCAAACTTGGTTTACCAAGAATCAACAAAGAATTACTCGACTATGTTGGTCGTTTAAAATACCGTACTTCTTATGGTCAAAACGCTTTAGACCACTCCGTTGAAGTTGCTTACTTATGTGGTATCATGGCCGCGGAACTTGGCTTAGATCAAAACTTAGCTAAACGCGCTGGCTTATTACACGATGTCGGTAAAGCTGCTGACTTTGAAATGGAAGGTAGCCACGTTGAAATCGGTGCTCGTTTAGCCAAGAAATATGGTGAAGGTGATGTTGTCATTAACTCCATCGAATCTCACCATGGTGATGTTCCTGCTAAATACATCATCGCTAACTTAGTCCAAGCCGCTGATACATTAAGTGCTGCTAGACCAGGTGCTAGAAGTGAAATCTTAGAAAACTACATCAAACGTATTGAACAACTTGAAGAAATCTGCAAGTCATACGATGGTGTTTATCAATCATACGCGATGCAATCTGGCCGTGAATTACGTGTCATGGTTATTCCAGAAAAGATCGACGACATTGGTGCCTTTAAATTAGCAAGAGACATCAAAGAACGTATCGAAAATGAAATGACCTATCCAGGTCAAATTAAAGTTTCTGTCATTCGTGAATATCGTGCGATAGAAACCGCGAAATAGTAGCCCTATTTCATAGAAAGATTACAATTTGAAAATACTATTTATCGGAGATGTGGTCGGTCGTGTTGGTCGACGCATGCTTAAGGAAAGAATTCCTTACTACGTAGAAAAATACGATATTGATTTTGTTATTGCTAACGGCGAGAATGCATCGCACGGTAAAGGCTTAACAAGAAATCAATACTTTGAACTTATCGATGCAGGGGTGGACGCTGTGACTTTAGGTAACCACTATATGTCTAAAAGCGATATACTCCGCTACATCAATCAAGTCGACCGTTTAGTTAGACCATATAATTTATTAAAAGAATTCCCTGGCGAAGGTAGTGTGGTCTTTGAAGTAAATGACGTTTCAGTAAGAGTCACTAATATCTTAGGAAGCGCCTTTATGAACGAAGAAGTTAATGCTCCTTATTATTCCATCCTCAACTTATTAGCAGAAGAGGAACCAGCGACTATCCACATCATCGATTTCCACGCGGAAGCCACAGGAGAGAAACAATCCTTAGCGTTCGCGCTTGACGGCAAAGTATCCGCTATTTTGGGAACACATACACACGTGCAAACTAATGACGCTCATGTTTTACCAAATGGTACCGCTTTCATTAGTGATGTCGGTATGACTGGCTTTGCGGATGGTGTCTTAGGCTGCACTAAAGAAACAGTCGTAGAAAAGATTATCTACGGTAAGCAAAGCAAATTCCAAACTCCAGATGAAGGTCGTGGAGTCTTCTCTGCGGTCGTTATTGATATCGATGATATCACTGGACTTGCGAATCAAATCTTTCCAATTTATTATTTAGAAAA
>CAMJEC010000026.1 GCA_946404585.1 uncultured Caryophanales bacterium | reverse complement strand
TCAATATCAGCGCGATATGTAAATGTGGCATTAAAGTCAGGATCCCCCGCTTTGAAAGGTCCATAGATTGGACTAACAAAATAATCCACAGCGATTTTACCAATATGCCCTGTTCCAGGAGTGGGCTTATCTTGGCTTAAGCCAGTCGACAAGTTAAAGGATGGCTTATCAGTGCTTGTGCCTACTGGTCCAGAAATGATTGGCTTATCAATCCCTTCTTTAGGGGTAAAGCCCATGATTCCAGAAATAAAAAGTGAACTAACTAATAAAATCCTTTTAACCATGATAAAAAGCCTCCAAGAAACGAAGCATTGCTCTTTTCTTAAAACGATAAAAACTTGTTTTTGAATAAATGCCTATCCACCAGTTTTGGTAATTTTGGAAAAAGAATTCATTATTGATGAGATTTCTTTCTCTTTCATCTAGTGAACGATAAGCCTTTTCAACGCGTAACAAATAAACTTGATAAGGAGGATTATCTTCTTCAAGTATTTCGCCTCTTTGCCTCATAGTGATTAGCCTTTTAGCGATGAAGAATCGATAAGCCACTTCTTCAATCATTTCGTTTAATTGTTTGAAGCTTTTTTCGCATAGACTCATAACAAAGCCTCCTATAGATGAAATAGGGGCGTTTTTTCAATTTTGTCCAAAAAAGTTGAATATTTTTTTCGCGGTTTTTTCTTTAATTCTTTGAATTAACTTTTTTCAAAAAAATTGCAATAAAAAAAGAAAATGCGCTTTTTTTCAAAAGTGATATAGTATTAGTAATTATTATGATAGTTCTAAGCGGCGCAAGTGCATCAGGAAAAACAGAAGCGGCAAAAATGCTGATGGCGAAGTATGGCATTCAAAAGGCCATAACCACCACCACTCGTCCAATGCGCGTTCATGAAGTCGACGGTAGGGACTATTTTTTCGTTTCAAAAGAAAAATTTGATCAATTAATTAAAGAAGACAAATTTGTTGAATATACACATTATAACGGTAACTACTATGGTTCCACTAAGGACCAAATTGCTAATGACCGTGTCGTGGTTATTGATTTAGAAGGTTTGAAGTCATATTCTCGTCTTAATGACAAAAGAATTGTGACTTTTTATTTATCAACATGTGAAGAGATTCGTTATAAGAGAATGTTAGAACGTGGCGATAAAGAAGAAGACGCTAAAAGACGTATTGAAAATGACCGTAAAGTCTTTGATAACGATCAAATTCCAGATGTTGACTATAAGATTGATTCAGAAAATAGATCAATCGAAGAAGTCGCTGATCTAGTTTATCAATTATACACAAAGCACTTAGGACTCTAGTCCTTAAGGTATTTATAAGCGTAAGCAGGATTTAAGAGGACGTCGCATAAATAGCCGTCTTCTTTTTCTTTGTGGCTTAGAACATAGTTTTCTTTGCTAAAAGTGGCAAAATCCACATTGTAAGGAACAAGAAGTTCTTTTCTTAACCAATTCTTAGTAGCGTTACTAACAATGAACTTTAAGGCATCTAATACGTCATTTTCATCTAATAGAGACACTAAGAGTTCATCTTCTTTAGGAATGAAGTTAGCAAATCCCCCTAATAAATCATATTTGTTATAAATATTAATCATTGGGATATTATCGGCTTCTAAAGATTTAATGATACCTTTAGTGGTTTCAATTTCTTCTTCTTTAAATGGATCAGAAAAGTCAATGACTTGGACTAATAAATCTGCTTCTTTGATTTCTTCTAAGGTGGAACGGAAAGCATCCACGAGATAGATTGGTAGATGAGAAATAAAACCAACTGTGTCAGTTAGAAAGAATGTTGGAAAACCAAATATAGAAATGTTTCTTGTGGAAGTTTCTAAAGTCGCAAATAAGGCATTCTTTTCTAAGACTGTTTTATCTTCTTTAGAGAGCTTAACTAAGCGATTCATTAAGGTTGATTTACCAGCGTTTGTATAACCCACAATACAAATCTTTGGTGAAGGATTATTAATCCTCTTATTGCGCATGTTTCTACGTGAGAGTTTAATAGCCTCTAGTTCTTTCTTCTTTTGTAAAACAGCTTTAGAAATTTGTCTTTTTGATAGTTCAATTTGTTTTTCACCTTTACCTTTGTTATGGCCACTTCCTGATGTGACTTGGGAATATGATGCTTTTTCATCAACAAGGTGATTCTTTAAATATTCTAAACGCGCAATTTCCACTTGAAGTTTAGCTTCTTTTGTTTTTGCGTTCTTTTCAAAAATGTTAAGGATAACAAATGTCCTATCGATTATTTCCGCTTTGGTGATTGCCTCAATAGCTTTCTTTTGTAAGCCTGTTAATTCAAAATTACAAGCAATGATATCAATTGGTTCTTCTGGATTTTGTTCATTATATTGATGATAGTAATAAGCAATCTCCGCAATCTTACCAGAACCTAAATATGTATTCTTATCAATGTTTTCAATGTCTTGTGAAAAATAGGAAATAACGGAATAACCGATTTCCTTTAATAACAAAGCGAATTCACTTTGATCGTGATTTAATTCAAGCGAATTTGTCTTGCCTCTTGAGATAACTAGGGCTTTCTTTTCTTCCATAATTACTTACCCTACTCTTCTTTTTCAAATTCGTTATCAATTACTTTGAGTTTTTCAACGGTAAATTCATCCGCTTCAAGGACGATAAAGTGATAATGTGCAAAGTCAAATTCATCACCTTTTTTAGCAAATCTATCTAAGATGTCTTGGCAGAAACCACCCACTGTTGTGTAGTCAGTTTCCACTTCTTCTTCATAACCAATTAATTCAAAGAAGTCATCGATGTTCATTGTGCCATCGACGATATAGGTACCATTACCTTTATCGACATATTCTTCTTCGATTTCATCAAACTCATCAAAGATATCACCAACGATTTCTTCTAAGATATCTTCCATAGTGATAATACCTTCGGTACCACCATATTCATCAATGACGACTGCAACGTGAACTTTCTTCTCTTTAAATTCTTTTAAAACATCAAGAATTTGATGGTTTCTAGGAACAATTAAAGGTTTATAACAAAGTGATAAGATGTCGATATCTTTAACACCAGCGAGAATCTTCTTCGCTAAGGCTTTGATTGGTAGAATACCAATAATGTTATCGATTGTTTCATCATAGACAGGAACACGGGAGTGTTTAAAGAACTCTTTATCTTTGATAAGTTCGTTGATGTCTTCGTCTTTATCAATAGCGAAAACATCCACTCTTGGAGTCATGATTTCGAAAGCTTCGATATCATTTAAATCAATCGCACTTCTTAATAATTGGGCTTCATTTTCTTCTAAGATGCCTTCTTCTTCTAAAGAGTCAGCCATTTCAGTTAAGACATCTTCATCAATTTGATCTTCTTCTTTACTCTTTTTAGCAAAGAGTTTACCAAATAACTTAAAGACTTTAGCGATTGGCCAAACAATGATAAAGAAGAGGTATTTAAAGAACGTTACTGGGTAAGCAAACGCTAAAGCTAAAGGATAATTAAATCTCTTAGCGAAAGCCTTAGGAATAAATTCACAGAAGATAATAATGAATATTGTTAAGACAATTGTACCAATTGTTTCTGCTAGTTCTTGATTTTGTGGGGCTAAAGCAATCGCGATAATAGTCACAATAGAAGCCGCTGCAACATTAACAATGTTGTTACCTAATAGGATAGCGGAAATAGATAATTCATAGTCATCCGCAATCTTGATGGCTAATTTAGCGCGTTTTTCTTTCTTGCCTTTTTCTCTATTTAAACGGTCTTTATCAACCATGCCGTATACCATGTCAGCAGCGGAAAAGAACATTGAGAACAATGCACAGATAGCAACAATCAACCAATAATACCAGGCCATACTATCTATTCCCTTTCATGCTGTTTGGCTCAGAGATATCACTGACAAGTTCTTCTAAGACATCATCCATGGTAACCATGCCTATCACTTTCTTATTTTTGTCTCTAACAATAGCAATATGTGTATGATGCTTTTTAAAGCCATTAAATAAATCATCAATCATAATGTTTGATGAAACGAAATATGGCTTTTGAAGCTTGCTCTTAATAGAAATGTTTGGATTTCTTAAATAAGCACTTAAATATGTCTTAATATGAAGCACACCAATGATGTTATCGAAATTCCCATCATAGATAGGAATTCTAGAATAATTAGTGTTAATAATAATCTTATGGAGTTTTTCTTTATCTAATTCTCTAATGTTTAAGGCAAAGATTTTATTTCTTGGAGTTAAGACTTCTTTAACATTAGTGTCTGCGAACTCTAAAGCGGATTGAATAATATCACTTTGTTCTTCTTCTAAAACGCCTTCATCAGAAACCTTTTCCACGACATTTTCAAAGTCATCTTCATCAAAGTCGACTTGTTCTTTAACCTTGAAGGCCTTTTCAATACCTTTAGTCATTAATTCAAATAACAAAGTTATAGGATATAGAAGCATCATTAAACCGAATACTGGGAAGACAAATATCTTACTAACAGTATCTGGAATACTTCTAGCAATTGTTTTTGGAAGAGCGTCACCAAAGATATAAATAAGTAAGGAAATAACTACGGAAGCAAGGAAAGCGATTAAATCGCTTGTGTAATTAGTTAATGTACGAGTAAAAAGCGCTGTACAGATAACTGAAGCAGCGATAGCCACAACATTACTTCCTATTAAAACCGTGATTAATGCTCGGTCATATTTTTCTTGAACCTTGAGCACTAATTTGGCAGATCTTTTACCTTCATCCGCTTCGACTTGCATCTTGAAGCGGTTTGCACACGCAAGTGCGGTTTCACCAGCAGAAAAGAAAAAATGTGCTAATACACAAATACTAATGATTACCCACGACAGAGGTACATCCATTAATGCGCCCACTTCCTTTCTTTGCTGGCTGCAGTATATGAATATATCAATATTTTGTCCTACATTCAATGTATAAATAAAAAGGTATGCAAGCATACCTTAATATTTATGATTTTTAGTCTTCCTCTGGATTTTCATCCACTGGCTGTTCTTTTAGTTTTTCAACCCAATCGGTATCAGCAATTGGTCCTTGTTCTAAGCCATCTTTTTCCATCACGGTTTGAATGAGTTCTTTACATCTTCTCATTGATAAACCAGATTTAACTTTGAACACTAATGGGATTTCAGCATAGATGCCTTTATGACCAGCATCTTGGACTGGGATTGGCGAATCTTTATAGTCTTCTGGGTTTAAAGCGAAGTAGAGTTTTAAGCTTAAGCCCGCGATTGTTAATTTCACATATGTCTTTCTATGTAAGCGGAAGGCATCACCAGAATTAGACACTCTTGAATTAACACCATAGGAGAGAATCTCGTTTTTGAGTTCATTATAGTTTCTCTTCATTTCTTCATCAGCATTCATCATTCTGACTTGGAATGGGATGCGGATGATTGGTTTCTTTTCCGCTGGAGCTTCTTCAACAGGGGCTTCCACGACTGGTTCTGGTTCCACGACAACTTCTTCTTGTGGAGCAGGTTCTGGTTGTGGCTCTTCCACTGGTTCAGGTTGTGGCTCTGGCTCAGGTTCTTTTGCAGGAGCAGGAGCAGGTTCTTCCTTCTTCACCTCTTGTGCAACTTGTTGAGTTGGAACTGTACCAAAGTATTGCACGATTAATGGACTATTTGGATATTGATTATTGTTTTGAGGATTACGGTTCATCTCATCTCTGACAATACTTCTAATGAGTTCAGCGAGATCCTTTTTGGAGAATGAATCTTCTTCTTTATTTTCCTCTTCTTGAGCAGGTTCTTCTTCAAAAGGAGTGGACTCTTGAATGACTGGTTTTTCTTCTTTTGGTTTTTCGTTTTTGATGGCTTCAAACATCACAGGTTGTTCACCTTTTCTTGGAGCATCTTTATCTTCCACACCTGGGTTTTTGAAGGCTTCAATAACACAGGCAAAATATGTGATGTAAGAAAGAATAGCGAATAAACTTCCCGCAACGATAAGGATGACTGTTGGTCCTAATAATTGTTGGTTAGTTTCAAAGACACCACGCTTATTTAAGATGGCCCAATATTTTGGTAAGCCAGCAGCGCCTAACATGTAAATGAATAAGGAGAGAACCGCTAAAACGATACCAAAGGCCATGATGACTCTTTTCTTTTTGACGGCGATGAAAATACCGACGATTAAGAAAATCACAACGATAGTAATAAAACCATATAATAAACCACTTAAAGCAACATAGAAAATATTAGATGCTTCGTTTAATTTGAAGGTAAATAAATCTCCAAAATTACCAAAGTGATATGAGAAAACTTTTCCAAAATCTTTTAAATCAGCATCGCCAGTTTTACTCGCGTTAGCACCAAAAATAAGCAATCCGAGAATAAAAATAGCGAGGAAAATAAACGATATAACTAAAAGGATTTTTAGCCCTTTTGAGGTTTCTTTTTCTGTTCTGTACATAGGCTTCTCCTTACCTGTCAGTTCTACTTTACTATATAGCGCACACGCTACGCATAGCAATAAAAAATTATTAAAAAGCCTGCAAAACGGCATTTTTTTGTTTGTTTTTCTTCCGAATTGCAGACTTTTTGCTTTTTAATTAGTTTTTTTCTTATTTTGGATCAGCTTCCGCTTTTGCGTGGGCATTTTGTAATAGCACATAGGTTGTTTCTGGATAATGCATATCGAGTAATCTAGTTAAGTCACTTTTTTCTGCTCCATCTTGGAGGAAGTATGAAAGAATTGTTCCAAAAAGGAAGATAATTCCTCTCATCAAAACCGCACAATCAGATGCTAGTCCTTCTTCCGAGTAAGGAACATTATCTTTATCCAAATACGGTTTTAAAAACTTTGCCATTTCTTCGCCTGTTTCATCGCCAAGAATAAGCGCCGCGCCAAAGCCAAGTCCTTTTAAATCTTCGATTAGTTGTGAACGTGTAGATGCTTTCATAGCAAAGATATAACCAATGCCATTACTCAGGCCTGCTTGGTAATTATCAACATATTGCTCTCTAGTGTTAGCACATCTTTCTTTATCAGATTCGTCAGTGATTTCATGATTGAAAACTGAGTCTAAAATGGAATCACGAAACTGCACATCGCTTTTAATTTCATCAAATTCTTGGAATTCTGGGAAGTTCATACCTTCATCAAATTGATTCATTAGTGTAGCAACATTTGGATCATAAATTTGATAATCTTTACCACATCTATAGAGTTCATATTGGGCTGGTGGAATAAAGGTAATTAAGTCAGCATCATTGATGATGTTATGGACGTTTGGATAGGCAATTGCGTGCTCATCAGTTAAGGAAGCAGGAGCTTCAAATGTGTAGACGAATAAGTTATCTTGAGTGATAGCTAATTCGTTATTTCTTAAGATTAAACTTGCGAGCATATTTGATAATGCGCCAGCACGTGAATAACCGTTAATCCAGACCTTTAATGACTTATCTTTTGCGTAAGTATTTAGGTATGTTTTTAAAGCTTCGTATGTTTCAGCGCCTCTCGCCGCAAAACCTTCATGGTCACCAGTCTTACCGATGGTGAAGTTATTAGCCCATTCTAGGCCATAATCAAAGCCACGGAATGAAACAGTCACTAATTCATAATCACCGATGGTTTTATGTGCCATAAAGTAGGCCATTGTGTCTTTAGTTGGGTCACCATCATAATCATGAGTGCTGATATCTTCAAATTCTGCTTCAGTGAAGAATGCAGTGCCTTTTGTCTTATTCATCGTCGCTAAAGAAGCGCCTAAAGATAACATTGATAAGTCATTGTTATATTCCTTTGGATTACCTAAGAATAATTCATCATCAAATGTGAATGATAAGTTATATGGTTCTAATGTTTGTCCTTCTTCAGCTTTCTTAATACCTGGATCTAATTGCACAGTAATATCCTTCACAAAGTATTGTGATTCAGGTCTAGAAGATGAACTAGATGAACTGCTACTACTAGAAGGTTGAGCACTACTAGAAGAAGATTGACTGCTGCTTGAAGATGGCTTTGCGCTGCTGCTACTTGAGCTTGATGGTTTTGATTCTTCTGAAGATGAACTTGCTGGCTCACTAGTGGATGGCTCTTCACTAGAAGAAATTGGTGAGGAAGATGGCTTAGAACTTCCACAACCACTAATAGTGAATGCCGAAAGAATAAATAAAATTGGCAATAGTTTTTTATTTTTCATATATGTCTCCCTTTCAAACATAAATGATTGTATATAACATTATACACTTTTCTATAAAGAAAAACACGGCTTGTTAGGCCGTGAGTTGAATATTTAGATAAAAATCGATATTTTATGGTTTATCGCCACCCCAGAAAGGATCTTGCAAATCACCTGATGTAGCAATGATATCATCAGTGGCTAAGTCGCCTTCAAAATAGATGATTTCTAATTCTGGTTTTTCAAATTTCTTTTTGTCTTCCATAAACTTTACTCCTTATAGGTCGGCTAAGTGTTTAAGTGATCCATCTAATGAATCTTCATCATAATTAGGACCGTCAATCAAATCTTGAGCGAGATTCTTAACAGATTTTCTTACTTCATTCATAAACACCACACCATCGTCTTCGGTAATAATAAATGCTACGGAAGCATAAACATCTGTGAAGTTCGCTTCATCAACGCTCATACGATAATTCCAAACATAATAATTATCTGTAACGCCTTGATAATCTGAATTGTTATATAAAGCTGGATAGGATTCAGGATCAGCAGTTACTTTGTAAGAACGAATCTCAATGTTAGGATTGCTATTTGCTGTTGCATAGTAACTCTTTAATTGATTAGCACCCAAATAGTCAGCCGTGGAAATCAATTCGCCATAACCGATAATTGTGGACTCGTTATCTAATGCATCCCACATAGTTTTGGTGACTATACCACCAAATCTTACGTATAAGTTAGTAAATGTGAAGTTACCACCATTATCTTTAGAGTAGTGATATGCCAAGGACGAACGTGTTGTGACGTTATTTTCAATATTGCCTTTTGGTGTATATTCCCAAATAGCATAGAAAGTAACATTACCATTCACTGTGTACGAATCATCAGGATTCTTAGCTGTTCCTGTACCGTTTGGGTTAGTGTTCCATTGAACAAATCTCTTACCAGATGGAGCGGTAAAAGAATAGGATGGAAGAGTAATAGATGTGCCTTGTGCAACAGTATTTCCACTCATTGTACCGGTACCACCATTAGCGTTGTAACTAACTGTACAAGCAGTTACAGTTGATAATACTTTCGTATTTGAATTCCATTGCAACATCAAAGAAGAAGACAAACCGCTGACGGAGAATTTGTTGGCAACAGTTTGAGAAGTAACACCATTGACAATTGTTGCTCCAGAAGTTGGAGCGGTTGCATATTTAATGAGAATATTAGAGCCAGTAGTGCCAAGATAAGAAGAACTATAACTCGCATATAAATTCAAATTGTTCGGGCCACCAGTCGTAACATCAATTGTGTACTTGCTATTTGAATGGGTGAGCGTTGGATTATAGTAGATATAAAGTGAAGGCGTGACTATAATGCTGCTACTATTCTTTTCTTCTCTTTTGACTTGGAATGTGCTTCCGTTTGAAGCAGAAACACTACCGCTTACTCTAGCTTTGCCACCATTAATATAAACCGCGCAAACAGAAGAGCTTGATCTAACTGTTGAATTTTGATTTACTTCCAAGGTTGCGCTTTGATGAACAGCAATTGCTGTGCCGCTAGAATATGTGTTCTCAATCAACACGTTTTGGCCAATTGAGAGAGTTACAGTATATTGATCTCCATCATTGCCAAGTAAAAACACAGAGTCGGCAACAGCAGCAGAAACAAATTTCTGACTTTGACCACTATTACCAATGCTAATAGTTATGTTCTTGCTCAATCCGTTACTTTGCCTTGCTAGAAAGAATGTATTTGCACCACTTCCAACAAGAGATAAATTATGGCCATTTAAATCGAGTGTAATGCTATTAGTAATTGCAATGCCGTTATTAGCAGCAGGTTCAGCATAGTCTCTCAACATTCTTATTGTGGCGCTTGATCCTAAAGAATTGGCGTATTGAACTGCAGATTTCACATTATCGTAATAAGTTGTTGTGTTATTGCCAAAAACGCTACACACGTATTCAACGTCTTCTCTAAGATTGATGCCAAATCTCACTGATTGGGTTGTGCTATGGGCTGTTCCACCTGTGGATTCAACATAGCCAGAAACCGCAAAGAAAATCCAATAATTTGCTGAGCCTTCATTTTGGTTAACAATGTACCAAGAGTGTTCCAACGCTGCGGCTGCTTCGCCTGCTGCACGTCTTCCTGCTCTTGTCAAAACATCATTACCAGGTGATTTGGTTTCACAATCATCTTGTTTATAAATAAAATCACTAAAAGAATAGTTGTAATTGCTTAGTGTATAGATGTGGTCATCCGCAGCTAGTTCAATGGCGTGGTCTGCATTACCACCATTAGACATTACTGATTTAATAGGATTAAATAAAACTCTCACTCTCACGCGTTCATAGCCCGGAACATTAACAGCTATTCTGACAACAGATGAGTAATAAAGCATCTTTTTATGAGTACCATTTTCTTGCCATGTAAATTTATATGCAGGATAGCTGCTTGTATTTTCTACAAATGTTCCATCAGATGCAACGCTAATTGAAGCATTTTCGGAAGTATCGTTAGCTGTTCCATCACCAACAGTAAAATGAGTGTTGTCAGAATAGTCACTGTCTTTAGCAGCAAAATACTTCCTGTTGATGGCAACAGTGTCTAATTGAGCGGTAGCTTCGACAGGAGTGGCTGCCTTCTTGTTGGTTGTTGCAAAAAACGCACTGCCAATGCATAAAGATAAAGCAATAGTAGATAAGACTGCTTTAAATATCTTATTCATATAAATCACCTATATTAAGCAACTGTAATAGCGGTAACTTCATTACCGGTTTTAAATGAAGTTGTTTCAATTTTAGCCCAAGAAGTACCATCTTCATTTGTGGTTCCGGCATATTGATAAAGGCTGATGCCTAAATCTTTGTCGATATAGTATTCGTGATCAATAGAAACAGTAGCAATTGCGCGGTGATATTTATATTTCAAAACATCTCTACCAGCGTATTTACCTGTGCCATTGCTCGCAAATCCTTCATTAGCAAAGTAGTTATTTGCTACATAAAGATAATTAGTAACGCTTTCAAACATAGTGGCATATTGTGTTTCACCTGCATTAGCGATTAATACTGACCATGTTTTAGCGTCATTATCATAAGTGAGAATTGAACAAACACCATTTTCTAAACGGTAACCTGTGCCATAGCCTTCTTCGTCAATTTCCCACCAGACATTGCCTTTCATGCCAATGACAATCGTGCCACCACTGCCTTCATTTTCAGAAGCTACTGTTGTAATTTCAAAGCCAGTGTTTTTACCAAAGGCCATGAGTTTTTTGAGTGATTCCGGTTTATCAAAAATAGAATCATCGACGCTGTTTTGATTATTGGCATTACCGCTTGAATTGTCATTATCATTATCAGCGCTTTCATTATCACCACTTAATTGGTTCATCAGATCACTAAGATTGCACGCACTCAGAGATACCATTAAAAGTGGTAACAAAACAAAAAGTTTCTTTTTCATATACGAACTCCTTTTCATTAAATCTGCCCAAAATATAACCAAAAAATGCATTAAAAAAATCAACCCATGATTATTTTTGGGGTTGATTTTTAATCTTTATTTGATTTTATCTTTCACCAAATCAATGAACTCATTACGGCTAAAAACATTCAATTTAGTGTATATGTGATTGATATGCGTCTTAACTGTGGCCTTACTGATGAAATATTTACTAGCGATTTCATCTCTGGTTTTACCTTTTAAGATAGCCATAGCAATATCTTTTTCTTTGTTGGTAAGAACTGTGTCATAACAGGCTAAGAACTTATTAATTTCTTCATCACTGAAACTAAATGATGGTTTAGGTTGTTTAGCAGTTTTCTTCTTTTTGATGATAAGAAGAGTGATAAGCACTACTCCAGCGATAAGAACAACACTGATGATTGGCACTCCGATTACTAAGAAATAGAACAAAGGTGTATTCTCATATTTAGCGTAGATATTGATTGAAGCGATATTATCTTTTCCATCAAAGATGAATTTGTTATTGAGTAATTGACCGTTTTCATCCTTATAGCCGATGAATTTCTTTAGCTTTGTACTTTCTAATTGTCTTAAGGCTATTTCTTCAAGGAAATGAACAGTTCTTGATTCAATGAGATCTTTGCCATTGTAGATGTTGAGCTTACATGATGGATTACGGGTTGAGCCTAAAGATAAACCACTCATATATTTAGCGTTTTCACCAAATATTTCGTTAAGTATTTGTTCAGGCACCACAAAGTCCTTTAGGGAAGAGGAATTGAATTGATAGTTATTATCTTTATCAAGGCTTAGTAAGCCTGTTTCTAAGGCTTTTGAAATACTTGTTAAGCGGTTATAACCGTTTTCAGTAGAAGGGATTTCATCTCTCATAAATGTTTCTTTATAGATTTCATCAAAGATGACAGAACCTTTGATATTGAATGATTCATACGCTAAAACGTCATCAGGTTTATCGAAATCAAATTCAAATTCTTCTGCAAGGAATGGCTTATTAGCGTATAACGAATAGAATAACTCGATGTTATTAATATCGTTTTGTCCATAAATCATTGGGTGGGCAATACCTGAATAGACATTATGGGATAAGTTATTGATGATTTTGGAATTTAAAACTTTTAAAGAATGACCACTGCCAGTGAAGTAGATAGCACCACCTAATTCACTATTAGCCATCTTGCCATAGAAGATCTCTTCGTTACTACTTCTTTGAGCGGTATTACTTTCAATCGTGGAAGAAATAATACGACCATTAGTGTTACCAAAATAAAGACCACCACCA
>CAMJEC010000025.1 GCA_946404585.1 uncultured Caryophanales bacterium | reverse complement strand
TAATAACCTTGATCAAGAACGCCTTTCATAAAATAAGGTTTGTTATTTAAGGCGATAACTTTCATGCCTTTTTCATTTTTCATTAACGAGACTTTTCTCATCGCAAAATAAGAAGAAACTTCATCAACTTCATTTGAAATAACAAATTCATAAAGGTATGGATCTTCAGGTGACCAAAGTCGCATATCTTTAATAGAAATAACGTTCTCTTTATCAGCTTCAATTTCGTAAATTTGATTTTTTAAATTGAGTTTTGCAGACTTATTGGAACTTTTAAAGCTTATTTTAACGACTTTTTCATCAATATCTGGCGTTATCTTAATTGATTCAATATAACCTGTCTTAACACTCTCTAACCACACTGGCATATAGATACCAGATTGAGGTTTATACCAGATGCCTCCAGGCTTCAAAGCTTGCTTGCCAGAGGAGTGATATGAGCTATTCGTAGTGTCCTGAACTCTAACAATAATCGTGGCTTTGTTGTCCTCTAAATACGGTTTGATATCCATTTCAAAAGGCAGGAAACCACCAATATGTTTCATCACAAATTGGTCATTAACAAATACTTCTGCGATTTGGTCAACCGCTCCAAAATGTAGTATAACCTTATCTTTAATAAATTCCTTAGATAATTCAACATTTAATTTATAGAAAAGATAGTCATCTGGAAGGACAGTTTTATTAACGCCACTCTTCTCCACTTCAGGAGAAAAGGGCACTAAGATTTGGCCATCAAATTCATTAGGAATTTTATCTTCTTTTCTAATGGCATATTCCCAATATCCGTTAAGACAAATATAGGAATCTCTTTTAAACTGTGGACGAGGATATTCACTTAGTGGAATCATTGTTTCGTTCATTGATTTTCCTTTCCTTTCTAATCATGAAAATTACTGGAATAATCGCTAAGGCAAAGATGATACCAGTCGCGAAGAATAACCATCTATTAGGAGGATAGACTGTCACGCCATATTCGTTTTGATATGGATTACCGCCTAAACGGCAAATAATCTCTGCTATAACCATAGGACCAACAATCATTGGAATTAAAACAGTAAAGATCATTCTGACACCTTGGAATAAACCAACTTCTTTAACTGGTGTATAGTCTCTAACTTTAGCCCCTAATACTGCGGTACTAATTAAATAACCAGACATTAAGATAATGCCACCTATAATTAAACCAATTTGTGTGCCCATTCCTTGACCTGCTGGAATAGCAAATACTGTAATACCTCCAACAGCGCCCACAATAAGAGCAGGAATCATAATCTTATTTTTACCAATCTTATCCATAAATAAGCCAAAGATAACGGTAATCGCACTCGCAGTTAATAAAACAATGCCTAAACTAATAGTGAAGTTAGTGTCAACAATGCCTAAGACATTTTGCACATATAAGATGAAGTAAGGCATGAATACTTGTAAACCAATATTAAAGACCATAAAGGCAACAAGAGTGATATATAAAACTGGATTAGCCTTAATCACACTTGGCCTAAAACCATGAATAATATTCTTTAAATAAGGTTCTTCTTTATTAGGACTTGTAATATCTTTAGGCGCTAAAAAGATAGAAACTATACCAATTACTAATGTAATACCACCAAAGATATAGAAGAATAAATCCCATCTTTTAGTGGCCCCATCTCCTACGTCAACAAATATACCTGCTACGACAATAACAGCGATTAACGCTAATAAAGGAAGAACAGATAAGACACTTTCTACTTTACTTCTATTCTTTTCGGTTGTGTTATCAGTAACAAAAGCATTAAATGCCGCATCATTCGCCGTACTACCAAAGAACGTCATTACGCAGTCCATAATGACAATTAAAGTACCTGCTAAAAAGACATTATGTGCGACTAACGTTATAGAAGAATGAGGATCTAAGAATGCAAAAGCAATAATAGATATGCCCCATAAAATATAACCAGTGGATATTAATAGTTTTCTTTTACCCAATCTATCACTAACCGCACCCATTAATAATGTGGTTAATGTAGCAGCAGCCGCGCTACAAGCGGTCATCACTGGAATAAAACCATATTCACTAGTGCAGTCAAAAACATAGACGTTGAAATAGTTATTCTCAATAGCCCACGCTAATTGACCAACAAAACCAGCTAATATAAACATTAGCCATCTTCTTAGACCTATTTTGTTTTCCATACCTACTCCTCCTTATTTGATTTCGGAAGGTATCTGATTTCTAACATTAACTATATGAACGTTTCCTTCTCCGTATCTTTCTTTCGCGGCAAGTAAAACGTTATTTAAAACTTTATTTGGAACAAGGGCGATAACAGAACCTGCAAAGCCTCCTCCATTAATTTTGACACCAGCTTCATTATTAGAGGCTTTCATAATTAATTCACAAGCTTCTAATGGTGAGCCTTCAATCTTATCAACATACATATTGTGTAATAAATTAGTGGATGATTCTCTTGATTCATTAATTAATCTAATCAATGTTTGCATGTCATTATTGCTAATTGCCTCATATGCTTCCATAACACGTCTATTTTCACCATAGAAATGTAAGGCTCTCTGATAGGCTATTTCACCATAATTTGATATGCCGTCTTGCTTATTTTCAATTATTTTGGCTTCTTCAACATCTCTTAAATATTCTTCCCCAAAATAGTGGGCAACTTTAAACATATCATCAGGAATTGCTTTATATAAATGGTCTAATCCTGCGTGACTACCACCTGAATTAACAATGACAAAAGAATAATCATTTAATTCAACGTTAAGTGATTTAACCACCGGGTTATTAATATCTTTAAAATCAATATAAACTAATCCACCATAAGCGACGCCTATTTGATCTAATAAGCCACACATCTTGCCGTAATAATTACGTTCCGCAAATTGGCTGGCTTTACATAATGTCATTAAAGGAATTTGTTCGTCATTAAATAGCTTATTGATGGTTTGAGCCACTAATAATTCAAATGCAGCGCTGCTACTTACACCTGCGCCACCAGGAATCTGGCTCTTCATATAAATATCAAAGCCACCATATTTATATATTTCACTTAAATAAGCGACTATACCCCTAATTAACGCGGATGATTTACCTATTTCTTCTTCATTCTTTTCTAAAGATGCTAAATCAATAGAAAAGCCACCGAAGCCTTCACTATAAACATTAACTAATAAATCATTTCTAGCTTTAATCGCCGCGAATATTGATAAAGAACAAGTCGCAGCAATACATAAACCATGGTTATGGTCAGTATGATTACCTAATACTTCAAAACGACCGCCACAACTTAAATATAGTTCTGGTTCTTCTTTATATGCTTCTAAGAATTTATTTTTGAGGTAGTTCTTCATTTTCTTTCACCTCTAGTTGTGCTCTTTTTCTTTGTGCAGCCACTAATCTATAACTTAAGAAAGCACAAAGTGCTAGTACTAATACACCAATAATAATTTCTAACCACATTGGTAAGACTGGATGAATATTAACATTTGGATTATTGCCGTATTCTGGGTTAGCCCATGTTTGATAATAATCAACGATATTAGAATTAGCGAATAACACTAAGATAGATCCAGCGATAAAACCAATAATAACAAAGAATGTTTCTTTACGGCATTTCTTTAATAAGATATTCATGATTTTAGAAACTAAAACGACACCGATTAAACAACCAACAGCGAAGCATCCTAAAACACCAAATAGGGCAGCTGTGTGTGAAAAATCACCTTGTTTAATCATTTCACTAGCCCAGCCTTTAGCGTTATCCACAAGTGGCCTATAGAATCCTAAGATTAAAAGAATCAAAGAGCCAGACAAACCAGGAACAGTTAAAGCAACCGCAGCGACCGCACCTACTGGAATAAGAAGTAAATATAACCACCAAGCAGGTTGAGGTAAGAATAAATCATTCACGGAAAAATGATTAAGGCCTGCAATGATATTTAAAACGCCTAATACAATAACAAATAGTGCACCAACTGCGATAAGTAAGCCATTTTTCTTAGTAATCTTTTCACCTTTAACTTCATCAGTAATACCAGGGAAAGAGCCAATTAAGAAACCAGCGAATACACATATTAAAACAAACATTAAATATTCAAAGGCATAAGAGAAGATGATAATACATGCAACTACCGCAACAAGAATTCCTAATAGAATTGGAATTAATACTTTAATAGCCCAGCCAAACTTCTTTCTAAAGTTATTAACTGCACCAATGATATCTTCATATACATGGAAGATGACCGCTATAGCGGCTCCTGAAACACCAGGGATCGCGGCCCCTGCACCGATGGCTAAACCAGCCACTAGTTTTCTAAACCATTCTTTAATTTTCATACCTAATCAATTATACGAGAGTTATTTAGTCAAGTAAATAAAGTGCCTTTTTCTATCATTGTGATATAATAACACCACGAGATTTATATGAAACTTATTGTAGGCTTAGGAAATCCAGGAAAAAAATATGACAAGACTCGTCATAATATGGGCTTTATGGCTATCGACCTTTTAGCGGATCAAGCAAAGATTGATATCGATAAAGAAGTTTTCCATTCCTTAATGGGTAGAGGCAAGATTTATGATGAAGATTGCATCCTCATTAAGCCTCAAACATTTATGAATCTCTCTGGAACAGCGGTGCAAGAAGTTGTCCATTATTTCAAGATTGAAATCGATGACATCATCGTTGTTTTTGATGACATGGCTTTAGAACCAGGCAGAATTAGAATTAGAAAAGAAGGTTCTTCTGGTGGTCATAAAGGCATGCAAAACATTATCGATTGTTTATCAACCGACAAGATTAAAAGAATTCGTATTGGTATTGGTGAACCAGGTGAATGGGACACTGTTGACTATGTGTTATCAAAACCACTTAAGGACGAACAACCTTTAATCGATGAAGCGATTGAAAACGCTGTTGGTGCATTAAAGGAGGCTATCAAGTCTGATTTTGATCGGGCGATGAACAAGTATAACTAATTAAGGAGGTATAAATTGAACCTTTTTAACAAGTTAAAATCTAATAGTGTTACCCCCCTCTTCCAAAGGAAATCGGGGCATTTTGTCGTTGATGATAATAATGGAATTGCCCTTTTAGTGGCATCTTCCTATAAAAATAAAAAAGAACCAATTCTTTTAATTACTTCTAATTTATATAAAGCGCAACAAGTATATTCCGCGTTAGTCTCTTTCTTAGGTAAAGATGATGTTTTACTCTTCCCAAGCGATGAACTAATTAGAGCGGAAACAATTGCCCAATCTAAAGAAATGGCAGCGCACCGCCTATTTGTCTTAAATGAAATACTTCATAGAGATAATCCAATTGTGATTGCTAACTTAGCAAGCGCTACTAGGTATTTACCTTCCCCAGAATTATTTAAAGAAAGAACATTTACTTTAAAGAAAGGTAAACATTATCAACTAGAGGATATTAGAAGAAAACTCATTAAAGATGGTTATGCCTTAGTTAATAAAGTTGACCAATCATTACAGTTTGCTATTCGTGGTGATGTTTTGGATATCTTCTCCGTTAATAATGATAATCCTGTGCGTATTGAATTCTTTGATGATGAGATTGAAAGCATGAGATATTTTGATCTCGCTAAACAGACATCTATTGGTATGCTTGATGAAGTCACTATCTTACCTGCGTCAGATATCTTATTTAATGATGAAGATTTAGCCAAAAGTGGTGATAAATTATACGCAAACATTGAGAAAGATAAAGAAGTCATTGGATTGACGCTTTTTGAAAAATTACGCGACACGGCTGATGATTTGGCCTTTGTTTTGAGTGAAGGACAAGTCGATGAAAAACTTTATAAATACTATGGATTCTTAACTAAAGAGCATTATTCAATTTTTGATTATTGCAAGGACTTTAAAAATGTCTTTATCGACGCTAATGCAATTAAGAATTCTAATGATATGTTACAAAGAGATTCGCATACATATTTAGATGAGTTATATGAAAACGGTAAAGCCTTATCAAGACTAGAAATCTATCAAGATATCAATCGTCTAGTAAATATGAATAACCATATTACAACTTCATCTTTATTAGATTCCCCTTCTTCCATTTCTTTCCCTGTTAAAGCAGTGCCATTCCAAGCTAGTAAAAAAGCGGATGCGATAAATATTATCTTTTCTTATTTAAAAGATGATTATCAAATTGTTTTAGCCATAAATAACAAAGAACATATCCATTTAGCGCAGCAAGTATTAGATTTCCAACATATTAAATACCAAATGGTAAATGATTTTGAATTACCAAAAGAAGGTAAAGTTGGCATTTCTTTAATTAACTTATCAAGTGGCTTTGTTTTAAGTGAAGAAAAGATTGTTTATTTAACAAGTGCGGAACTATTCAATGAAAAAGTTAGAACCGCAAGATTTGATAATAGATTTAAAGAAGCTACGATTCTTAGAAGTTATGAAGAATTAGAACCAGGTGACTATGTCGTTCATGAATATCAAGGCATTGGTCAATTTATCGCTCTTCAAACTTTAGAAGTTAATGGTACACATAAGGACTATTTAAAGATTGCTTATTGGGGCAATGAATTCTTATATGTTCCAGTAGTACAGTTCCAATTAGTTAGAAAATATTTAGGTAAAGAAGGTGCCGCTCCTAGATTAAGTCATTTACATAGTAAAGACTGGGAAAACACTAAGAAGAAAGTCAAAGCTAGAGTTAACGATTTAGCGGAACGCCTTATGCAACTATATGTTGAAAGAAGCAAAGCCCAAGGCTTTGCCTTCCAACAAGATGATGAATTCCAACAAGAATTTGAAAACGAGTTTGAATATCCTTTAACTCGCGATCAAGAAAAAGCCTTAAACGATATTAAAAAGGATATGGAAAGTAGCGCTCCTATGGACCGCTTATTATGTGGTGATGTGGGCTTTGGTAAGACTGAAGTAGCCTTTAGAGCGGCTTTTAAAGCCATCCTATCTGGCAAACAAGTGGCTATTTTATGTCCAACCACATTATTAGCGAGACAACACTACGAACTAGCGTGTAAACGTTTTGCTAACTTTGATGTTAATATCGCGGTCTTCTCTAGACTTGTAAAAGCCTCTCAACAAACTAAATATATGAAGCTTGTGGAAGAAGGAAAAGCCCACCTTATTATAGGTACGCATCGCTTACTTTCTAAAAATCTCCACTTCAATAACCTTGGCTTATTAATCGTTGATGAAGAACAACGCTTTGGTGTGGAACAAAAGGAAAGAATTAAAGAAATTAAGAAAGATATTGATGTCTTAACATTATCTGCGACTCCTATTCCTAGAACACTTCAAATCAGTTTAATTGGTGTTAGAAGTATGTCTAAGATTGATACTCCTCCACAAGATAGAATGCCAATTCAAACATATGTCACTCCATTTAGATTAGATGTTGTTAAAGAATTAATTGAAAGAGAATTAGGAAGAAACGGACAAGTCTTCTTCTTACATAACAATATCGCGACTTTATATAACAGAGTATCAACATTACAAAAACTCTTACCTAATGTGCACATTGGTGTAGCGCATGGCAAGATGGATAGAGAAGATATCGAAGATGTGATGATGCGCTTCTATGAAGGCGAAATTGATGTTTTAGTGTCCACGTCCATTATTGAAAATGGTATTGATGTTCCTAACGCTAATATGATTATCGTTGAAGATAGTGAAAACTATGGTTTATCACAGTTGTATCAAATTAAAGGTAGAGTGGGTCGTTCCTCTAGAATTGCCTATGCTTATTTAATGTACAGTGAATATAAAGTCTTAAATGAAAAAGCGCAAAAGAGATTAAAAGCTCTTCAAGACTTTACTGAACTCGGTAGTGGTTATAAGATTGCCCAACGTGACTTAATGATTAGAGGCGCTGGTGACATCTTAGGCCCAGAACAAGCAGGCTTTATTGATTCTATTGGTCTTGATATGTATATCAAGTTATTAAATGACGCGGTTAAAGAGAAGATGGAAGGTAAAGTTGAAGAAGAGGATGTTGAAATCAATCCAACCTTAGATATCGATGCCTATATTCCAAATAGCTACGCTAAAGAAGGCGACAAGATTGAACTTTATCAAGAAATCTTACACGCGCCAACTTTATTTGAATTAGAAACAATTAAAACTAAGACTAGAGATGTTTATGGTCGACTTCCTGAAGAAGTTGAATCATTATTTGCTAAACGCAGTATTGATTTATTAACTAAAGAAGCCCATGTTTTAAAACTTCAAGATAAAGCAAAGTTTGTGGAAATCAACTTAGGCGATGAATATATTAATATCAAAGGTATTGGAAATATTTTATTTGAAGCATTAATTCCATTTTTAGCGTTTGTTAAAATCAGTTATGCTAATAATGTCTTTAGAATCGTCCTTAATAAAGGTAAGAACTGGGTTTACGACCTAGAAAATATCCTTAAGAGTTTATTGGAAATACAGAATCATTTCGTAGTGAAGGAAATTAATTAATATGCGTTTAGATGTCGTACTAAAATTATCAGGTTTAATTAAAAGAAGAACGGTCGCAAAAGAGCTCGCTGAACGTGGTCGAATTTTGATTAATGATCGTGTCGCAAAACCATCAAGTGAAGTCCGTGAAGGAGACCGTTTAGAACTACATTTAGGTAACCGTGTTTTAATCGTAGAAATTAACTTCATTGAAAGATTTAAAAAGGAATTTCCAACATATAAAGAGATCCTCACAACTAAGGTAAATAGCGATGCTTAATCTTAATAAAAATCAAAAGTATTTATTAGCGTGTTCGCATGGTCCAGACTCAATGGCCCTTTTCTACATGCTTAAAGAAGAAGGTTATAATTTTGCGGTCGCTCATGTTAACTATCATCTCCGTGAAGAAAGTAATTTAGAGCAACAACAATTAGAAGCGTACTGCGCTAAAAGAAATGTTCAATTATTCATTAAAGATGTTGATGAATATTTAGGTAACAATAACTTAGAAGAAAAATGTAGAATTATCCGTTACTCATTCTTTAAGGATTTAGTGAATCAACATGGTTTTGATGCAGTCCTAATTGCGCACAATCAAGATGACCTAATTGAAACCTACTTAATGCAAAAAAGGCGGCAAAACTTGGTTCAATTTTTCGGAATTAAAGAAAATCCTATCATTTTTGAGGTAAAAATCATCCGTCCTTTGCTTAGCTATTCCAAACAAGAATTATTGATGTTTTGCGACTTAAATAAGGTTGAATACTCCATCGATAAGACTAATTTGGAAGATGTCTTTTTACGTAACAAAATCAGACATGAATTAGTCGAGAAAATGGATAAAAATGATCGTCAAAAAATCTTAAAAGAAATCGATGAAGAAAATAAAAAACTCGAAGTCATTAATGAAAAGATTTCTAGAATAACCACTAATAAATGTGAAGAATATAATAGGTTAACTGATGAAGAGTTCTTATACGCCATCGTTAATAAAGGAAGAGAACTAAAACCTAACTTTACAATGAGTCGAAATCAAGGCTTAGAAATTAGAAAAATCTTTCTTTCTGATAAGGCTAATATCTCCGTTAATGTTGATGGTTTGACCTTAGTGAAAAGCTATGATTCTTTCCAATTTGTGGATCAAGATAAAGAGGTAGATTTCTCTTATAAAATTGAAGAACCATGTGTGCTTGACACTGAATATTTTTATTTAGATTTTACAGGTGACACGAGCAACCGTAACGTGAGTAAAAATGACTATCCAATCACGGTTAGAAACGCTAAACCAAATGACACTTATCTCATCAAAGGATATGAGAAACAATTAAGAAGATTATTTATTGACTGGAAAGTTCCTACTCCATTAAGAAAAAGATGGCCAGTCATCGTCAACAAAGACGGAACAATTATCTACGTTCCTAGATATCAAAAAGACTTTAAGAGAGAAGATAACTGCAATTTTTACGTGAAGTGAAAACCATTAATAGCATTTTTCTTTATTTAATAAAAGAAATATGGCTATAATATATCAATCGCGTAAATATTGAGGAGGTAAAAAATATGGATGAAGAAAACAACAGACCTCAAGGTCGAATTTCTCGAAGCTTTATTTTTTCGATATTATTCGTCGCTGCAATATTAGGTTTAATCGCTTATTTCATTTTTTCTAATATGAGCACAGTCAAACAAATCCAACCAGACTTGTTTGTGGATTACTTAGCCAAAGGCAAAATCACTGATGTTCAATTAGTCCAAGGTGAAACAAAGATTACAATCAATGGTCATTATTCTGAAACTGATTCCAATGGTAAACCTGTTAAAACAACGTTTACCACAGGTATCCCAGAAGAAATGTATAACACTACATTAGATTGGTATGTTGATATTGATGGCGATGGTACTAAAGAAACAATTCAAAAATCAATTACTCAAATGATTGTTGATGCCGCTAAGAATAATGAATACAAACCAGGCGTTGCACCAAAATTTGTTATCACTGTTAAAGATCCTTACGAATCAACATGGTTTGATCGTTGGGGCCCAACAATTATCATCTTAGCGGGTTCCACATTACTTTTATTATTCTTGTTCTCAAGAATGTCCTCTTCTGTCAATTCCTCAAACAGACAAGCGATGGATTTCAACCGTTCTCGTGCTAGAAGAGTCAACACAAGCAAGATTAAATTTGCAGATGTTGCTGGTGCTGATGAAGAAAAAGTCGAAATGGAAGAATTAGTGTATTACTTAAAAGAACCAAAGAAATATACAAAGTATGGCGCTAAATTACCAAAAGGTGTCCTCTTAGTGGGCCCTCCAGGATGTGGTAAAACATTATTAGCCAAAGCCGTTGCTGGTGAAGCTGGTGTTCCATTCTTCTCCATCTCTGGTTCCGACTTTGTCGAAATGTTCGTTGGTGTCGGTGCGGGACGTGTTAGAGACATGTTCAGAATCGCTAAAGAAAATGCTCCATGCTTAGTCTTTATCGATGAAATCGATGCTGTTGGTAGACAAAGAGGTGCTGGTTTAGGTGGTGGTAACGATGAACGTGAACAAACACTTAACCAATTACTCGTTGAAATGGATGGCTTTAATGATAACTCTGGTATTATCGTTATCGCTGCCACAAATAGAGACGACGTTCTCGATCCAGCTCTTTTAAGAGCAGGTCGTTTTGATAGAAAGATTACAGTTTCCTTACCTGATGTTAAAGGTAGAGAAGCAATCTTCAAAGTCCACTCAAGAAATAAGAAAGTTTCTTCTGAAGTCAACTTTGAAAATCTTTCAAAGAGAACTGTTGGCTTCTCCGGTGCTGATATTGAAAATATCATGAATGAAGCCGCGATCTTAGCAGTTCGTAACAATAAAGAAGAAATTACTATTGCGGATATTGATGAAGCTATTGACCGTCGCTTTGCGGGTCCAGCTAAGAAATCTCGTTCTTTAACCGAAGAAGAAAAGTGGAGAACAGCTTACCACGAAAGTGGTCATGCCATCGTTGGCTTAAAATATCCTCATGCTGGTAAAGTCCAAAAGATCACCATCATCCCACGTGGCAATTATGGTGGTTGGGTCTTAGCTACTCCAGAAAAAGATAAATACAATTTAACCAAAGGTGAATTGATTGCTGATATCGTTCTCGATATGGGTGGTCGTTCCGCTGAAGAAATCTTCTGCGATGATATTGATACAGGCGCCTATGCTGATATTAAAAACGCTACCGCCAGAGCACGTGCAATGGTGTGCGAATATGGTATGTCTGATTTAGGTCCTATCCAATATGAAAGAGATACTGGTAGTGTCTTCTTAGGAAGAGACTATACAAACACACAAAAGAACTTCTCTGCTGAAACAGCAACAAAGATTGACGCTGAAATCCGTAAGATTATTGACTTTGCCCACGCCGAAGCTCTCCGCGTCATTAAGGAAAATAGAGAAGACGTTGAACTCCTCGCTAAGACTTTAGTGGAACGTGAACAAATCACTGCTGAAGAAATCGAATACTTGATGGAACATCGTCATCTTAAAGAAGACAAAAAGCCAGCAGAAGAACAAACTAAAGTAGAAGCTGAAGAACCAAAGGCTGAAGCTACTGAAGGCGAAAACAAATAATTAACTTTAGGAAGGGCAAAACCTTCCTTTTACTATGTGGAAATTAGGTCAATTTAACATCGAAGGAAAAGTCGTTCTTGCCCCAATGGCAGGAATAACAAGTGCAGGTTATCGAAAATACCTCAATACTTTTGGTGTGGATGTCTGTGTTTCTGAGATGGTTTCTGATATGGGACTAATCTACCAAAACAAAGAAACAGAGTCTTATGTGACCTATGAAAAAGATGGAACGCTCACTGGTGTCCAATTATTCGGCGCTATGCCTGAAAACCTCGCAAAAGCTGCAGCCGTATCGCTTAAGTTAAACCCCAATATCGACTTTTTTGATGTGAACATGGGGTGCCCTGTTCCTAAGGTTACTAAGACTGGTGCGGGCTCCGCTTTGATGCTAAATCCTGGCTTATGTGGTGAAATCATTAAGGCTATTAAGAGTGCCACTGATAAACCAGTCACCGCGAAGATTAGATTAGGCTATAATGAGGTTAACTTCTTAGACGTTATAAAAGAGCTTGAAAATAGTGGTGTTGATGCCATTGCAATACACGCTAGAACAAGAAAAGAACTCTACATGGGAGAGCCACATTTTGACCTCTTAAAAGACTTAAGAAGCAAGATGAAAGTACCACTTATTGTCTCTGGTAATATCTATACTTTGGATGATGCGATTAACGCTCTACAAATCACTGGAGCGGACGCTGTGATGGTTGCCCGTGGTGGTATGGGAAACCCATTCCTCATTAAGCAAATTAAAACCTATTTTGAAACAGGAGAGAGACTACCAAATCCATCTTTTGAAGAACAATGTAATTACTGTTTAGAACTTGCTAAATCAATGTGTGAAGAGAAAGGTGAATTAACCGCGATGAGAATATATCGTGGCATCGCCCCTAAATTCTTCTCAGGATTTGCTAATTCAAGAACACTTAGAACAATACTTGCTACTTCATTAACGGACTATGCTTCGCTAGTGAGGATTCTTGATGAATTCAAGAAAGAAAATATTAAATTTTAACGTTTGTCTTTGATTAGACAAATTCTCGTATATAATATTTGAGCGTGGATATTTGAAAGGAAAGTTGAAAATATGAACATTAATGAATTAAATGACCAAGAACTAATCCGTTTAGAAAAGATTAAAAAATACCAAGAATTAGGTATCGATCCATTTGGCCAAGCTTATAAAGTTTCCCATTCGATTAAGGAGATTCGTGCCTTATGCAATAAGAAGAGTGAAAAAGCCCTTGCTAAAATGGCTTTAAAAGTCTCTGTCGCAGGCCGTATCAAAGCTATTCGTAAAATGGGTAAAGCCTCCTTTATGAATATCCAAGATAAAACTGGTAATATCCAAGTTTACTTATCACTCGATGGTTTAGGCAAAAAGAACTATGACCTTTTCAAAATGGCGGATATCGGTGATATCGTCG
>CAMJEC010000024.1 GCA_946404585.1 uncultured Caryophanales bacterium | reverse complement strand
TAGAATTGTGCACGTCATATATCACCATTTGATAGCCGTCTTCATTAGAGAAAGCAAATAATTCACGATAACCATCATTGTTAACATCAGAGGCACAGAAATAGTCAGTGCTAATATCTCTAATCAGTGTTTTACCAGAAAAACTAACGTTTAAACGACGACTCTCTTGATTTTTTCTAACTTCAAACTGTTCTTTACCAAACTCTTTAAGGGCAAAGTTGAATTCAGATTTATCGATGGTTGGAAAAGTTTTTATATTTGAAATATCAACAGCCGGTAATGGTTTTGGCGCAATACTTGATGCACTACTAGACTCGCTTGAACTCGGTGTAACAGGGTTATTGCAGCCCGCCAAAACGAAAATAGATAAAACAGTAGCGAAAAGTTTTGAATGTTTCATAAACCATCCTCCTAGTATTTAGGCGCCGCTATTGGATTTTGACTAATCTATATTTTTGGTAATGACAATATCGCTATCAAGACCCAAAATATTAGTTTTAACAATTTGTCCAATACGGACAGGAGCCTCTACAGCAATTTTATCAATTTCTTTCATTACATCAAAGATTTTTTGCTTTGGAATAGGATTTGTTGTCTTTACGGACACTAAAGTGTAAGGACGATTTGTCACTCTAATGGATGTTGTGATTGTACGCACAGGATTGGTGAGCTCGCTGATAGCGTATTGTGCACCACGTGGGCAAAAGTTACCCGTGACGTTCATGTCGTCATCAACGTGTAAACGACAGCCTCTAGGACAAACGATACATGTTAAATCTTTCATTTAGCGGTCCTCCACGGAGATGACAATTTCATCTTTCACTTCTTGTAGTTTATCTTTGCTTAAATTGACCATTACCATTTCTGATGGGATTAAAGCGGGTTTAACAACTTTGCCTAAAACTGTTTCACCACTTCTAATCATCACTACTTGATCTTTAAGTGGCTTTCTCACTCTAAATTTAAAGGTGATATCATCCACACTATTTTCTAAGACAAATTGTGGTAAAACGTAGGATATATTTTGTCCAGGTTTAATGGCAATTTTCTTTTCGTTATTATCAATTTCATTTCTTAAATATAAAGCGGCTGAACGACCCGCAAGTCGAGCTTCTTGACTAACGAAGTCGACAACGTCATGGACGTGTAAACAGTTACCTGCGGTAAATATACCAGGAATCATTGTTTCCATATATTGATTAACAACTGCGCCTTTCGTGGAACTAATTGGACAATCAATATAGTTAAGTAACGAAACATATGGAATTAAACCAACAGAAAGGATGAGTGTATCACATTCAAATTCCATTTCGGTATTTGGAATGATTTGTAGGTTTTCATCCACTGCGCTTAAAATGACCTTTTCTAGTCTATCTTTACCAATAACTTTGCTTACTGTTCTAGACAAGTATAAAGGAATATCATAGTCGATTAAACATTGTTGGATATTGCGGTTAAGACCCGCACTATATGGCATGATTTCACTGACACATAAGACTTTCGCACCTTCGAGTGTTAATCTTCTAGCCATAATTAAGCCGATATCACCACTACCAAGGATGACAACACGTTTACCAACCATTAAGCCGTTGATATTTAAGTAACGCTGAGCTGTACCAGCGGTAATAATGCCACTACATCTATCACCTGGAAGCATAATTGCGCCAGCATTTCTTTCATAGCAGCCTGTGGCCATAATAATGGCTTTAGCTTGAAGTTTAACTAAGCCATCTTCTTTAGAAGAATAAGTGATAACTTTATCTTTTGTTAAGTCGATGACTTGCGCATTTAGTTTATAAGGAATCTCTAAACGTTTAACTTCATCAACAAATCTTTGTAAATATTCTGGACCAGTTAATTCTTCTTTAAATTCGGTTAAACCAAAACCATTATGAATGCATTGGTTAAGGATACCACCTAACTTTTCATCTTTTTCTAAGATTAATAAATCATTAACACCATTCTTTTTGGCTTCAATGGCGGCGGCCATACCAGCCGCGCCACTACCAATTACCACTAAATCAATTTGTCTCATAATTATTTGGCCTCCTTGATTAAGTGATCAATGATATAACTACCATCTTCATTTAATGGTATTTCTGTTGGTGAAACACCATAGTGTTTAGCGAGCAATAAGAGAATCTTGGGTTGGCAGAATCCACCTTGGCATTTGCCAAATCCTGCTCTTGTTCTTCTTTTAACACCTTTAATAGAAACTGGAGGGCAGCTTCTAGACAAGGCTTCTTTAATTTCTCCTAGGGAGATATGTTCGCAGTTACAAATTATTTCACCAAAATCACTATTTTCTTTAATAGTTTGGATTTGTGCTTCTTCACTTAAATAATGCATACGGTGATATGGTTTAACTTTTGGATTAAATGAAGGATTATTTTCTAACTTCATCACTGGTTTAATTAATTCATTAACGACATATTCCGCGATTGCAGGAGCACTCACAAAGCCAGGGGATTCAATACCGGCGACATTAATGAAATTTCTTTCAGTTTTTGAAGGTTCCACGATGAAATCGTGACGAGTACAAGTCGCTCTTAAACCAGAGAAGACTCTAATTGTTTCTTTAAATGGAATGGAAGGCACCATTAAGGAGGCTGAAGCTTTGATGTTGGCTAATGTTGGAGCGTCAGTAGATAAATCATCAGGATCTGCTAATTCACTACTTGGGCCAACAATGTAGTTACCAGATGAGGTAATAGACACTAAGATACCTTTACCTTTCTTACTAGGTAATGGGAATATTGTTCTATTAACTAAGCCTGCTTTATAGTGGTCTAATAAATAATATTCGCCTTTTCTTGGTGTAATGGCCCAGTCGATTTCTTCAATCATAGAAGCAATCTTATCAGCTTTAACACCAGCGGCATTAATCACTATACGCGCGTATAAATCTTCTTTATTAGTGTTGACTACAAAGTAGTCGTTTTCTTTTTTAATATTATTAACTTCGTGATTTCTTAAGAAAGTTACGCCATTATCAATGGCGTTTTCCATCGCATGAACCACTAAGTTGAACGGGTCAATAACTCCCGCGGTAGGCGCATATAAAGCACCTTTAACTTCTGGGTTGATATTTGGCTCTAATTTTAAGACTTCTTCTTTACTAAGAAGTTCAACAGGAACACCATTAATTCTAGAACGTTCTTGAAGCATTTTAAGAGTTTCTAATTGTTCTTCTTCTAAGGCCACAGTTAAAGAACCACAAGGAATGTATTCGACATCTAAGTCTTTCACTATTTGTGGGTACATCTTATTGCCTAAGACGTTAAATTTGGCTTTATTTGTGCCTGGTTCTGGATCATAACCACTATGGATGATTGCGCTATTTGCGGAACTAGTCATATTACCAGCGTCATTACTTTTATCAATAATAACGGTATCTAGTTTATATTTACTTAATTCTCTAGCAATCATTGTGCCGGTTACACCCGCACCAATAATTAAAACATCATGTATTTGTTTCATATTAATATATTCACTTATCATATTCATTTTATGAATAAAGAAGTAAAATTTCAATGATTATATAGAAAAAAGACCATCACGAGGATGGTCTGTTTTGTTTTTTATTCAATTACTTTTTGAATTTCTTTGGGCCTTTGAAGGACTTGTCTGGACGATGAATGTGTTCAGGACGTGCAGCTCTTTCTTTTTCTTCGTCATAGCCTTCTGGCTTTTCGGCGAATTCTTTATGAGAGACTTTCACTTTGCCCTTTTCATCGATTTCGATGACTCTAACTTTGAGTTTGTCACCTAATTTGACAACGTCTTGGGCTCTATCGATATAGCCATAACCTAATTGGCTGACATGGCATAAGCCATCAACATTACCGAATAAGTGGACAAATGCACCATAGTCTTCAACACGATTGACTTCACCTTCGAAGACTTCACCAACTTTAGCTTCACGGATGATGTCTTGAATCATGCCTTTAGCCTTATTGATGGTTTCTCTATCCATATGGTAAATGGTGACTTGACCATTATCTTCGATATCAATCTTCACGTTATCACATTGAGCGATGATTTCGTTAATGACTTTACCACCGGTACCAATAACTTCTCTGATTCTATCTGGATCAATGAAGAATGTATCCATCTTAGGAGCGTATTTACCGACATCTGGTCTTGGTTCGGCGATGGCTTTAGCCATGACTTCACGGATTTGCGCTCTAGCGACATGAGCTTGGGCTAAAGCTTCTTTTAAGACTTCACGGGTCACACCCTTAATCTTAATATCCATTTGTAAGGCGGTAATACCTTTTTCTGTACCAGCGACTTTGAAGTCCATATCACCAAAGTGGTCTTCTAAACCTTGAATATCGGTGAGAATTGTATATGGGTGTTTGCCATCTAATGGACCACTACTGATTAAGCCCATTGCAATACCACTAACCATGGCTTTAATTGGGACACCAGCGGCCATTAAGGACATACAGGAAGCGCAGATACTGGCTTGTGAGGAGGAACCGTTAGATTCCACGACTTCAGCGACTGTTCTAATTGTATATGGGAATTCTTCTTCACTTGGAATGACATAGGAGAGCGCTCTTTCACCTAAAGCACCGTGACCGATTTCTCTTCTACCTGGAGAACCCATTCTACCAACTTCACCAACGGAATATGGTGGGAAGTTATAGTGATGCATCCAGTGTCTGGTATCTTCTTCGGTTAAGTTGTCGATGATTTGGGCATCGCTCTTAGCGCCTAATGTTGTGATAGAGATGACTTGGGTTTGACCACGAGTGAACATGGCAGAGCCATGAGTTCTTGGTAATAAGTCAACTTGAGCGTCTAATGGACGGATTTCATCAACTTTACGACCATCTGGTCTAATCTTTTCATCAGTGATTAATCTACGCACTTCTTTAGCAACGAGACCTTCTAAGGTTTCATTAACCATGTGCATGACTTTTTGATGAGTCTTTTCATCTTCATATTTACGTGTATCGTAATCGTCTAAGATTTCATTTTCAATAGCGTCGATAGCGTCTTGTCTTTCTAACTTATCAAAGATAGAAATAGCTTTCTTTAAACGAGCTTCAGCGCGATCTGTGACATCTTTTTCGATTTCTGGATCACATTGATATAATTCAATTTCTCTTTTTGGTTTACCAATTTCTTTAATGATTTCTTTTTGCCATTGGCAAAGTTTTTTGATAGCTTCGTGACCAAACATTAAGGCGTCGAGCATATCTTCTTCGCTCACTTGGTTCGCACCAGCTTCAACCATGTTGATCGCTTCTTCAGTACCAGCAACGGCTAAGTTGATATCGCTTTGTTCTTTTTCCGCCACTGTTGGGTTAATAATGAATTTGCCATTCACTCTACCAACATAGACACCAGCGATTGGGCCATCAAATGGAATGTCGGAAATGCCTAATGCTAAGCTTGAACCTAACATAGCGGTCATTTCTGGTGTGCAGTCTTGGTCAACAGACATCACTGTGTTGACGATTTGGACTTCATTACGGAAGCCTTCGGAGAACATTGGTCTAATTGGACGGTCAATGAGTCTCGCGGTTAAGGTGGCATGTTCCCCTGCACGGCCTTCTCTTCTTAAGAATGAGCCAGGAATTTTGCCAACTGCGTATTGCTTTTCTTCATAACCAACGGTTAATGGGAAGAAATCACCTTCTTTAGGTTCATCTGAGCAACACGCTGTGGAAAGAACAACTGTTTCGTTTAATCTGACTAAGACAGCGCCATCAGCTTGTTTAGCGATTTCGCCAGCTTCGACAACGAACTTCTTTCCTTCGAATTCTAATTCGAATACTCTTTTCATCTTTTTACCTCTTTTAAATTTTTCAACGAGAGTATTATACAAGATACCATTAACTTTGTTAAACACTTTGTGCTTAAAAAGAAAAAAGCTAGGCTTTGACAACCTAGCATAGTATTTACACTTTTGGATAATATGTTATAATAAAGCCGAAGAACGAATCCTCCTGTGACACTTTAGGCTAATTGGTCCCGAGGGATTCTTTTTTTACACCAGTTTTAACAAAAGGCATAGAAAGAGGCAAATAACAATTAAAGTTAAAACGAATTTTAGTTCTTTTAATTGTTTCATTACTATCACCTCCTTTCACAATGTGCAGGAGGTATCCGTTCCGAGTTTTAGTGACTTTTCTTTGTCGAGTTATATATTAACGATTTATCCAGATATAATCAAAGATTATTTTAATGATTGGACCACCATCCCTATATTTATATTTGCTTGTATACATATACTCATCTATCGATAGATAAATATAAATATGGGATGTTTGATTAAAACTATTTTTAAAAAAGAAAAAAACCGCCTTTCAGCGGTCTTCTTTCCTAGTTGTGAATAACTATTTTCTTAAACCTAATTCAACGATTAATTTAAGATAAGCTTCACGATCGGTTCTGATTAAGTAGTCTAATAAACTACGTCTTTGACCGACAAGAATCATTAAGCCACGTTTGCTAGCGGCATCTTTGTGATTCTTCTTTAGGTGAGCGGTTAAAGCTTGGATTTGTTCGGTTAATAAGGCAACTTGAACTTGGATAGAACCAGTGTCTTTTTCGTTTTTACCAAACTTTTTAACGAGCTCGGCTTTTCTTTCTTTGGTTAACGCCATTGAAATACCCTCCTAATTCTTTTCTTAACTTATCTCCGGGAATAACGTTAGGGACTCGTTTATCCTAGGGAAAAGTCGCAATGAATATTTTATATTCTTTTTACACTATTGCAAAGTGTTTTTTGCTTTTTCTTCGTCTTTTATTAATTGTTCTCTTAGCTCATCCATAGAGGCGAACTGTTCTATAGGTCTCATATAGGAAACAAAATCAACATAAAGCTCTCTACCATAAAGGACTTCATCAAAGTCAATAATGTGCACTTCGATGATTGGTTTTAAGAGCTGATTAATTGTGGGATGAGTGCCCACAGCGATGATTGCTTTTCTTTTACGATTTAGGAAATAGGCATAGCCCATGTAGACACCTTGTTTAGGAAAAACATATGGATAATATAGGTCTAGATTCGCTGTTGGGAAGTCAATTTTATGGCCGTTACCTTGGCCTTCTACAACTGTGCCACTGATACGATAATCTCTACCTAATAAATAAGAAGCTTTTTCCATTTGTCCCGCTTCAATGTATTCTCTTATCTTCTTGGAAGATATTTTAATATCATTTATACGCATTAATGGGACTATTTCCACATCAAAGAAACGTTTTAAATATTCAGCATTACCTTCTCCACCAGTACCAAATCTATAGTCATCACCAACATAGATTTTCTTTGGACTAAGAACCTTTAAGACTCGATTGATAAATTCATCTTTAGTGACCTTTAATGTTTCATTATCAAAGTGCATGAGATAGAGGAATTTAACGCCCATATCTTCAAGGAAGTCCGCTTTATCAAAGGTCGATGTGATACAGTAATTCTCTTTTTTACCAAGAAGCACTCTTGGGGCAATATCAAAAGTCATGACACCAACTGGTAGACCTGTCGCTAAAGCTTTTTTGATAAGATCTTGATGACCTAAATGTAAACCATCATAGAAGCCTAAGCATAAAACTAGGTCTTTATCATTAGGTGGAGTATTACTGATATCAAACTCAATTATCTTCACGATTTATGCCTCGTACACATTCATAATACCCTAATTCGCTATATTTATAAATAGCGATAGCGGTTTTTTTATCATCAACGACACAGAATAAGTCCATTGTTTCTGGGAACAATTTAAGCGAGAGCTTTCCACCATGTCTCGCTTTCTTTAATTCAACTTCATTTGGTAAGTACATCAGTGGGATGAATTTTTGCACAATATCACTAGTTTGAATTAAGCAATCAGGAGTTAATTCTTTAATAGTTTTAGCGTTACTAACTTCTAAATCTAAAATCTTCGTTCTTCTTAAAGCTGTGAGATGCCCCACTGTGCCTAGTTTTTCAGCGATTGTTTCCCCTAAAGTTCTAATATATGTGCCCTTAGAAACTGTGGTTTTAAATCTAATAACTGGAAGATTGAATTCTAATAATTCTAACTCTTTAATATCGATGGTTCTTTTTGGTAATTCGACTTCTTGATTAAGATGAGCGTAATGATATAATTTACGGCCGTTTACATGTACAGCGGAAGTCTTTGGAACTGTTTGTTCAGACTCACCAATTAGTGAAGAAAAGATGTCCATAACATCTTCTTTAGTGATATTGCCCACTTCTTTATTTTCAATTACTTCACCAGTGAGATCACCACTACTGGTTTTAGTGCCAAGTAATAAAGTGGCTTCATAAGTCTTATATTGACCTTCGATATAAGAGAGTGTTTTAGTGGCGTTATTTAAGGCCACGATTAATAGGCCTGTCGCAAAAGGATCAAGCGTCCCAGCATGGCCCACTTTTTTCGCATCGAAAATCTTAGCGATGATATTACAAACATCCCTAGAAGTATAGTCACTTTCTTTATCGATTAATAAGAATCCATCTTTCATCTTTTATAACTCACACGAAAATAATATAATTATTTCGTTATGAAAGCAATTAGGACTGTTTTAGCCTGTATCCGTAAAGCGGATCAAATGTATAATCTCATCAATCATGGGGATAAAATCATGATTGGTCTTTCTGGTGGTAAAGACAGTGTGGCTTTAACATATGCCTTAAGTTTATATCAAAAGTTTTCCCATACTGACTTTGTCATTCAACCAGTGATGTTAGATTTAGGCTTCCCAGATTTTAATCCTTATGAAATGAATAAGTTCTGTGAATCTCTTGGTCTTAAGTTACTCGTTGTGGATAACACTGAAGTGTATCGCATTTTACAAATCCAACAAAAGGATAAAGAACATCTTCCTTGTTCTATCTGTTCAAGGATGAAAAAGGCCTCTATGAATAAGGTCGCTAAAGAACTTGGATTTAATAAAGTGAGCTTTGCTCATCACGCGGATGATGCGATTGAAACATATATGATGAACACCTTATTTGGTGGACGTGTCGCTTCTTTTGCCCCAAAAATGCATTTAGAACGCGCGGATATCACTTTTATTAGACCACTTATTCATGTTCGTGAAAGCGACATTATTAAGCTAGTTAAAGAAGAGAATCTTCCTGTTTTAGCCTCAGGCTGCCCTGCTAATATGCACACTAGAAGAGAGGATATGAAAAACCTCTTAAAAGATCTTTATAAGAAGTGGCCAGTCGCAAAAGATAACTTGTTAACAATGTTATCTAACTATGAAAAAGAAGATATCTGGGGTAAGGAAATCTATTATCAAGTTAATCAAGATGGTTTAACTTTAAAGCCAGTCACCACTCCAATGGATATGATGAATGTCTTAAATATTAGAAATATCGTTTTTGTGGGTGAACAAAACTGTCCTTATGATATTGAAGTTGTGCCAGAAGAAGAAAACGAGGCTAAACACTTCTTAATTTATTTTAAGGAAATACCAGTGGGCACTATTCGTTACCGTGAAATGGGTGATAGAACTTTTAAACTTGAAAGATTCGCGGTCCTAAAAGAATACCGCGGTAAGGGCTATGGTAAAGAAGCCTTCCTTTATTTAGTTAAAAGAATTGAAGAAGAATATAACCCTTGTACTATTTTCTTTAATGCTCAATATCAACTACTTGATTACTATAAAGCAATGGGCTTCATTCCTGAAGGTGACACCTTCTATGAGGCTAATATCAAGCACATCAAAATGGTCAAGAAAGCATAAAAAAAGAGAAGTTATTACTTCTCTTTATCTTTATTAAGGAGCTCGGTAATTCGCGCTTCTTTTTTGAAACTTTCATCGAGAATGAAGACGAGTTCAGGACAACGTCTTGTATCAAGTCTTTTAGCAAGGCCACTTCTAATGAAGCCCTTGCTCTTTTCTAAGACTTTCATGCCTTCTTCGATTTCGTTTTCAAACATGAAGGAAACGTAGACTTTAGCATAGGAGAAATCTTTACTAACTTTCACTTCTGGAATAGTAACAAATCCAAGATGTGGATTCTTTAATTCCATGGTGATGATTTCAGAAATGCTTTTTCTAATAATACCGGCAATTCTTTCTTCTTTATTGGCCATAATTAATCTCTTTGTTCCACCATTTCGTAAGATTCAATGATGTCGCCTTCTTTAATGTCATTGAAATTTTCAATGAGCATACCACATTCATAGCCGTTTTTGACTTCTTTAACGAGGTCTTTTTCTCTTTGTAATGAGGCAAGCTTACCTTCGTAGATGACAACACCATCTCTCATAATACGGACACCACCTGTGGCTTTAATCACACCATCAACAACCATACAACCCGCGATAGTACCAAGTTTGGATACTTTAAAGAGTTTTCTGATTTCGGCTTGTCCTAAGACTTTTTCCACCATTGTTGGGGCTAACATACCTTTCATCGCTGCTTGAATTTCTTCAATTAAGGCATAGATGATACGGTGTAATCTAATTTCTACTTTTTCTTCTTGGGCTTTCGCTCTTGTTTTAGCATCAGGTCTCACGTTAAAGCCATAAATAATGGCATGAGATGCACCCGCTAAAAGGACATCACTTTCAGTGATAGCGCCAGAAGAAGCTCTTACAACATTAATCTTAACTTGATCGTTAGTGAGTTTTTCTAATGATGCTTTAACAGCTTCCGCACTACCGGTTGAGTCAGCTTTAACGATGACGTTAAGGTTTTGGACTTCACCTTCTTTAGCGAGATTGAATAAATCGTCTAAAGAGGCAGCACTTGTTTTATTTCTTTCACTAGCTTCTTTTAAGAGTTTACGTTTTGTCGCAATGCTTCTAGCTTCGCTTTCTTCAGAGAACGCCATGAAACGGTCACCCGCTAATGGCACTTCACTTAAACCAATAATGGATACTGGTGTACTTGGGGTAGCGACTTGAAGAACTTTTCTAAATTCATTTGTCATTCTTCTGGCTTTGCCGTACGTTGTACCAACGACAAGGTAGTCACCTTCTCTAAGGGAACCATTTTGCACTAAAAGCGTAGCTTTAGGGCCTTCGTTTTTATCGAGTTTAGCTTCTAAAACTGTACCTAAGGCGTAACGATCTGGATTAGCTTTTAATTCCTTCATTTCCGCGACTAATAAGATACTTTCTAATAAGCCATCGATATTTTGTTTCTTTTTAGCGGAGATCTCAACTGCGATAACATCACCACCGAACTCTTCACAAATGACATCATGAGCAATAAGTTCGTTTTTAACTCTTTCTGGATCAGCACCTGGCTTATCCATTTTGTTAATGGCGACGATAATTGGAACACCCGCTGCTTTAGCGTGGTCAATCGCTTCAATTGTTTGAGGCATAACACCATCATCCGCGGCAACCACTAAAACAACGATATCAGTGACACCAGCACCTCTTGCTCTCATAGCGGTGAAAGCTTCGTGTCCTGGAGTGTCAATGAATGTAATCTTTTGACCATTGATTTCTTTTTGGTAAGCACCAATTTCTTGAGAGATACCACCGAATTCACCTTCGACAAGATTAGAGTTTCTAATCGCGTCAATTAAGGTTGTTTTACCATGGTCAACGTGACCCATAATGGTCACAACTGGAGGTCTTGGTTTTAACTTACTTGGGTCGTCGTTAATTTCGACGTCTTCAAAGTGTTCAGCAGCGACAATAACTTTCTTTTGGAAGTCATAGCCAAACTCTAAACAGACCAAGCCGATTAATTCATCATCAAGGATTGTGTTGATGGTGACCATCTTGCCTTGCATGAAGAGAAATTTAATTACATCACCAATTGGGACATTAATGGTTTTTGCGAGTTCACCCGCACTGATAGCACCTGTGTAAACGAAGACACCACCATTAACTTTTGATTTGCTACGATCGGTTTTAACTTTTGTTGAAACGTTAGTCTCACGAGCGGAGAAATTATTTTTGTTATTCTTTGCCATCAACAACACCTTCTTTCTTTAAAATTGCTTTAATAATTCGTCATAGATTGCGGTGCAATCACTGACTTTTAAATGTTTTTCGATCAAGGACTTTTTCTTAGCAAGAAGGATTATATCCTTATCTTTACTAATATAGCAGCCTCGACCTTGTGCTTTATAAGTGGAATCGATCTTTATTTCGTGATTAGGAGTCTTAACTACTCTAAACATCTCTTCCCGAGATAAAGCTTTTCTAGTAACGATGCAAGTTCTAGTAATTACTTTGTTCATTATCTACCATCGTCATCGTAGTATTCATCGAATTCATCGTAGTCGATATCATCATCTTCCACTTCGTCTTCGTATTTTTCTTCTTCTTCCATTTCACGAAGTTCTTCTTCGGTATAAATAGACATTCTTTCACCGGTAGAAATAACTGGTTTATTTTCTTCTTCAGCTTCTTCTTCGGCTTTCTTGTTGTTCTTCTTGAAGGACTTTTTAGCACCTTTATTTGCTTTACGAGCGCTTTCGTCTGCAAGAGATTTTTCAAGGTCTTCAATAGAAGTTGTTGTTTTAACCTCTTTGTGTTCTTCCTTGACTTCTTCTTTAACTGGCGCTGGAGCTGGAACAGGTTCTTCTTCTTTGGCTGGTTCTTCCACTGGTGTTTCGATAACTGGAGCAGCTTCAATAACGGCTTCTTTCTTTTCGGCTTCGTTTTCTAAAGCTTCAGTTAAGTCAGCATTATCTTCAGCGGTAGCTTCTTCTTCATAAACACGGTCTTGTGGAGCGACATAGCCTTCTGGTAAGCCACGTAAAACACTTGGTTGAGCAGCATTTTCTTCGTTGGCTTTCTTGAGTAAGATTTGTTCAGCTTTCTTAGCATTTTCTTCGGCTGTAGCTTCTTCAAGAGAGATGTATTCAAGACCTTCTTCAGCGGCCATAGTTTCTGTCTTAACATCAATGTTATAACCAGTTAACTTAACGGCTAAACGGACGTTAACACCACGACGACCAATGGCTAAAGAGAAGGAATCATCATTAACAATGGCGATTGCACTCTTTTCTTCTTCATTAACAATAGCGCCCACAACACGAGCAGGTTTTAAAGCTTCCATGATGAATAAAGCAGTGTTATCGGAATATCCGATAATATCAATCTTTTCTTTATTTATACCACCATTACCTAATTGGCTGACGACCTTTTGGATTCTAGCACCATTGCTACCAATACAGGCACCAGCTGGATCGATGGTTGGGTCTTTGCTATAAACGGCAACTTTGCTTCTTTCACCAGCTTCACGAGCGATGGCTTTGATTTGGACTGTGCCATCGTAGATTTCACTGATTTCTTCCGCTAAGATGCATCTTAAGAAACCTTCTTTACTACGGGAAACAACAATGTGTGCACCTTTTGTGCCACTAGCGACATCATCGACGTAGATCTTAATTGTTTCACCAACGATGAATTTTTCATCACCGATTAATTCTTTCTTTGGTAAGAAAACGGATGTTTTGACAATGTTAACACTGATACCACGATCATCAACCTTTTCAACCTTACCGGTGATGATGGTACCGATTTTGTCTTTAAATGTTTCGTAAAGAATGCTCTTTTCTGCTTCGGCGA
>CAMJEC010000023.1 GCA_946404585.1 uncultured Caryophanales bacterium | reverse complement strand
AAAGCCTATATTCCTACTGAAACAACCACAATTAATTTAAAACCATTCCAAGATAGTGGTGAAATGATCCTTCTTTCACCAAATCCAGATAGTAACAATTCACCATTCGCAGAATACTTACTTTTAGAATATTACACACCAACTGGTCTTAATAAATTCGATAGTGACCATCAATATAACGAAGGTTATCAATATCCAAAAGGACCAAACATTCGTGGTATTAGAGTGTGGCACGTCGATGCACGCTTGGCAAAATATAGCTATGGCTCATATGCATTAACTTCAAACCCACCTAGTAACTATAATCGCGTGACAATGGCGATGAGTAATTCTTATCAAGGTGGAAAACTTGGTTCTAGCACTGACTATTTATCTCCACTTGGAAGTAGCTACTATAACATGAACATTTTGCAGCTCATCAGAAACGATAACAGTGCAACCTACAAACCAACACAGAACTTTAAGTCCACTGACGTTTATAGAAGCGGTAGTTCATTCACTATGAATAAAGTGAAAAACCAATTTGTTAAAACTGGTAAACTCAATTCCAATGTTGACCTTGGTTTCACATTTACTGTTAACGCATTAGACGAATACGGCGCAACAATTACGGTCACTAAACTATAAATTACTTGATAAGTCGCAATAAAATTGCTAATGTATTTAATGCTGTTTAACAGCAATGGGTCCGTAGCTCACCTGGGAGAGCGCCTGATTTGCATTCAGGAGGTAGCGAGTTCGATTCTCGTCGGATCCACCAATTTGTTTATAATCACTTTGTGATTAAATATAAGACATAGGGAGGTAATACTCATGTTACAATACCGTTATGACACTCAATTATTAATTGAAGGTAAAGGCCTTGATGAAGATGAAATCACAGATTGGATTTTAGAAAACATGAAAGGCGATTCCCTTATCTGTGTTGGTGATGATGAAATGATTAAAATCCATTTCCACACAAATGAACCATGGGATTTACTCTCACATTGTGCCACTTTAGGCGAAATCTTCGATATCGTTGTCGAAGACATGGATCGTCAATCAAGAGGTTTAAAGGGCTAATCCTTAAAACTTCGACGCACATGGACCATTAACTCAATCGGTTAGAGTGGACGGCCCATAACCGTTATGTTCCGGGTTCAAGTCCTGGATGGTCCACCATAAGGAGAATTACCCAAGCGGTTGAAGGGGTCGGTCTTGAAAACCGATAGAGGATGCAAGTCCTGCTAGGGTTCGAATCCCTAATTCTCCGCCACGTAAAAAAATACGGCATTGAATACTCAGTGCCGTTTTTTATTTATTATTTTTATGAATTATTGAACTGTGAATATAACAGCCTCAGAATATCCTAACATCGTGAATATCAATTCAGTGGTGCCAGTTTTACTGAAAGTAATCGCGTAAGTTGTGTAAACGATATTACCACCATGGTCTTTCGCCTCTAATTGACTGTAAAAATCTGCTTTATAAGATAGAGTGTAGAAATTCGCATCACGGTATTCATTGAATTTCTCATTAAAGTCTCCAACGAGGTCAGCATAGACCATAAGGTTGTATGAAGTATCCTTAGATACTGTGAAGCCCCATTTCCCGTTGACACGAGTTCTCGTTTTTTGAGTCGCGGAGTCTGTCATATCTGGTTCGATGTTATAGACTCTTAAATCATAATTTGCCCATTCAAGAGACATTTCTTGATTGTAGTTATTCAAGAAACGACCATACTTCAAAGGATAAATGGAAACATTTTTCTTTTTATCATATTGTTCAACGATTAATTCTTTTTCTTCATTAACTTTGAGTTCGTAAGAATCAAACGATGTTTCACTATAGTTCTCGTTAGCTTCGTAAATAATGCTTTTCTTTTTAAGACTATAAATTACGACACGTTTCTTAATACCACTAGAAGCACTTAGTTGTAGATTGACACAGACATCAAGCGAACTGTCACAGTCAATGTCACCGACAAAAGCGTTTATTAGTGCAAATTTATTGAGATTCATTTCATAATCATCAAACTTTAAATAACGGTCGTTATTCTCACGATCGATTTTATAGATGAGCTTATGATCTTTTAATTGTTCTACTGTGATTTCAATCTCTTCATTTTCATGTGAGACAGGAGTATTTTGTTCGAATGTATAAACCAATTCTCCTTTAGAGTATTTACCATCAAATCCAGTAGATGAAGATGGATTAAGGGATGAACCATTTGAAGATTGGCTACCTGCGCAGCCTGTTAAAAGCAAGGCAACTAGTGATAAAAAATAAGATTTATTCATTCTTTAATTGTATCTCCGTTTCTAACTTTTTATAGTCAAAAACAATTATTGCACATTAGTCTTTTGAAACAAAGCACTGATTTACTGATTTGCTTGTTTCTCTTTTCTTTAGAAAATAAAGTGCTATGATAATGGCTATTATGAAAGTCAAATTAATCAAACTCACAAAAGAATATGAAAAAGAGCTCGGTGAAATGATTGATGAATGGAAACTAGATCAACAAATCAATCATACTGATGGCTCACCTTGGGTAATCTTTAAAAACGATTATCGTGATTTTGATTATTATCTAGAACATTTAGAAACTAAAGATACTTCACAAGGCTTTGTTCCTGATTCTGTTTTCTTCTTACTAGATGAAGAAAGAAATAGATTAGTTGGCGCTGTTAACATCCGTCATTATTTAAATGAACACTTATTTAACTATGGTGGTCATATTGGAGATGGTGTTAGACCTAGTGAAAGAAGAAAAGGCTACGCTACTGAGATGATTAGATTAGCCTTAATTGAATGTAAGAAACTCGGTATTGATAGAGTTTTAATATGCTGTAACTCTGATAACATTGGCTCAAAGAAATCCATCCTTAAAAATGGTGGTGTCTTAGAAAACATCGTTATGGAAGATGGTAAGCCAATGGAAAGATATTGGATTGAGATAAAGTAATATGACTTGGCAAGTATTATTAGCAATCTTCTTTTTAGGCTTAGGTTTAGCGATGGATGCTTTTTCTGTAGCCTTAACTGATGGCTTAACTTATACCGATATTAACAAAAAGAAATCATTCTTTATTGCCGGAACCTTCGGTTTCATGCAAGCTTTAATGCCTTTAATCGGCTTCTGGCTTGTTGAAATCGTGGAAAGAATAGCAGGAGACCTCGCTGGTGAACAAGCCGGTCAAATCGCCTCTATTGTTGTTAAATGGGTCGCCTTTGGTTTATTACTCCTTATCGGTGGCAAAATGCTTATCGAATCCATTATTGAATTAAGAAAACCTCAAGAAGAAAAAACAACAAAGAAGTTCTCTTATAAAGAAGTCATATTCTATGGCTTTGTAACTGCGATCGATGCTTTAGCCGCAGGTGTCACATTACACGCAGGTTTGTCAAATATAGCGACAGTTTGGTTACACGTCTTTATCATTTTAGCCGTGACTTTTGGTATGTCTTTAGTGGGCCTATTCTTAGGCAAACAAATAATGAAATTACTGAAAGGTAAATATGAAATCGCCGGTATTATCGGCGGTATCATTCTTATTGCTCTTGCAGTATTTGTGGTTCTCTTTTAATAGAATCATCAAGTTTTCTTAAATCTTTAGGAAGAGTAATTAATATCGCAATTACGTTACATATAGTAGCAACCACCCAAGTAATTGGGAATAAAGCATAGAGCCAGAAGACTGTATGGAACATTTCAACGTTGTTAAAAACAGTTAATATTAACAATATTCTTAAACCAGTGCAGCACACGAGTGTGGTAATCATTGGGTAAGTTGATCTTTTCATACCACGTAATACCGCGGCGGTAAAAGCCATTGTAAAGTCAAAGAAATATAGATACGCCATTAAGGAGAGTCTAGTATAACCAGCGTCAATAGACTCTTGATTATCAACGAATAAAGATAGAAGTGGCTTATGCAATAACAAGGTCACAATAGCGATAATCAAACAAAATATTGCGCCCCAAGTTAAACCAAAGAGAATGCTCTTCTTGATGTTCTCTTTTTTCTTTGCCCCGATATTGGCAGCGATATAAGTCATAGTGGATACCGCAATCGCGTCACAAACCGCAAAGAAGTAGCCTTCAATATTACCAGAAGCAGTGGCCCCGTTTTCTAAGTTAACGTTACCTGGGTCAATCGTATATAACGATGATTGAATAAAGACGTTTGGTAAAGAGAAGAAGAAACCTTGTAGACCCGCTGGTAAACCAATCTTAAGTACTTCAAGAAGTACTGGCCCATCAATTCTAAACTGTTTGACCTTCAAACTAACATAGTTATGTTTGCCTTTGATTAAAACAAAGACACAAATAATTGCAGATATCGCTTCCGCAATAATCGTGGCTAAGGCCACACCCGCAACACCCATATGCATTGGGAAAACAAATAAACAGTCAAATCCAACGTTAATAATGCCAGCTATTAGTAACGCTAAGAAAGGTGAAACTGAATCACCTTGCGCTCTTAATAATTGAGCGGCGTAGTTATAGACCATTAAGAATGGTAAACCACAGAAATAAATTTTTAAATATAAAGCCGCTTTAGCAAAATAGTGGGCCTCAGTGCCCATTAATTCTAATAAGTTATCACTAATAAAAAAGCCTAAAACACCGACAAAGAAACCGGATATGACCGCAAAAACAAGCGAGGTGTGTAGTACTTTGCTCGCTTTTTTATGATTCCCTGCACCCTTAGCTTCTGATAAAACAACGTTCGCACCAAGCGAGACACCAACAAACACAATAACAATCAAATTGATAAGAGCGGTGTTAGAAGCAATCGCCCCCATTGATTCAGCGGAATCACCATAATGGACAGTTGTTAAATCAATCGTAGTGTACAACAACTGCATCATCGTTGTAAGCATCGCAGGAATAGCAAAAAGAATAATCTTAAAGAAGATATTTCCTGTTGTCATATCGCGTGGTTTAAAGATGTGAGCAATTTTCTTCAGCATGGCAAAAATTATATTCTTAATAAATATTAAAGCAAGTGATTTGCATTAATAAAAAAGAGAACTAAGTTAATTCTCTTTTCCTATTTGAATATTTGATCGAGTGATTTCTTTCTATCAGTGAGCCATTTAGTTAAGTAATCAACCGCATCTTGATGACTCTTAAATGTTCTAGCGATATCAGGAGTGTATTTAGGAGTAATCTTTCCTAAGTTATCCCATTTTTGATAGTTCTTAACATAGTCATCTTTAAATGCTGCAGCGAAGTAATTAGCCTGAGCAATCGCTCCTTCTAAGATTTGTGAACTGCTAAAGACACTATAGTATTTCTTAAAAGTCTCTCTAAAGAAGTTAGTTCTTGAGAACATAAAGAACCATGGATTGAAGTTGCCTTGATTCTTGGAACAATATTCACCAGAACTACCATAGCATTCATTCGTATTCACGTTACCGCTGCTCCAGTCAAAATCCCAAGGTGCACCAAAGGTGAGACGTTTATATTTACTAGTGGTGGAGAAATCCACAAACATATAGAAACTACCAAAACCAACATCGACGTCTTTCATATATTCGTGTAAGAGATACATCTTAAAAACTGACTCTAAATCGATAATAGAATTAAGCGTTTCAAACTGCGTAGTGTATGGACTAGCCACTAATTCATTATTTTCATCTAAGATAAATAAGCCATCACCATGTACCGCTTTATAGAAAGCATAATACACATTAGTGAGATATTTCTTAACAAAGTTAACTTGCTCTTGGGCAAAGACATCGGTTTTAACTGCGTAGTCCTTGCGATAAAGAGAAACGCCATCAAGTTTATCAGGTTGTTCACCGCCTCCTCCCCAGCCACCGCTAGGCATACCAGGGAACATACTCCAGTCAGTACCTTTACCAACGGAGAAGTAATAATCTTCTTCGGAAGCACGGCTATCTAATTCAATTAAATAACCAACATCAGTGCCAGTATAGCCATCTTCCGCTTCATTAATTTGAATACGGTTAGAATTAGCTTGTTGTTGTTCCGCTAAAACATAGACACCATTATAACTACCATTGAGGTAGACATTAACGGGCATATAATCAGAACTATAGTTATTTGAATAATTAAACAATGAATTACCTAAATAGAAAGCAGTGGAGTTTCTGATCATCGATTGGTCAGCATATTCCGCTAATAAGACCCAACTCTTTGCTCTAGCGCCATGGTTTAAGCCAAATAAATTGTTTTTACTAGTAAACTTAATACGATATGGCTTTTTATCATAAGTCATCGTGCCATTTCCACGGCATCTAATTTCACCAGGAACTTTATTTTTAATATATGCCTCATCACAGTTATCCGTGGATAAAGTCATAGAAACGTAGGTTTCTTTTGATTCAATTGGCACATTATTAGTGTCAATTCTGATATTAGGCATACCAGTATTTTCAATAATATGAATCTTAGCCTTTTTAACATCAACTAATTGATGCTTTTCATCATAGACTTTCGCTGTGGCTTCTTTTTCACCAATATCTTTTAAGGAATTGTTTTCATATTCCACAGTGCAACCAAAAGGAATCATCCCTCTTATAGTTAATTGATGTTCTTTACCATCATACATATATGTTTGATCTGCAAATTCATATTCGTTTAAATCGTAACTAGCGTTTTCATATTTTTCTTGTCCGCATTTACTGCACACATATTTAGCGCCTTTACTTTGAATAATCGTTGGAGCGTCACTAACATCCCCAGCAAAAACAAAGTCATGTTCACAAACACTAGATGTAGAAGCATTAGAAGAATTAGGGGAAACACTATTAAAGGATGAATTTGAAGCACTAGGATTTACTTCGCATCCACTGATTATTCCTATTAACGCTAAAAGCATGACGCTCTTCTTAATTAATGGTTTCATAATTCTTTTCGATATTTACTAATATAAATATAAAACAAATTACCTTAAATGAAACAAAAAAGAGGTTCACTCTCGAACCTCTATATTAACAATTTGGTAGCTGGAGGCGGATTCGAACCGTCGACCGACCGGGTATGAACCGATTGCTCTAGCCAGCTGAGCTATCCAGCCAAATCGCTTACAACGTAAGCAAGTAGTAATTATATAGAAAAGAATTTGACATAGCAAGTTAAGAATTTAATATTTTTAAAATATTGTTGAGTTATAAACCACCAAACCAGTAAAATATAATTCCAAGCACCTAATTATTTACTTATTAGTGCTTTTTATTTAATAAAAGATTAGAATGTAGAAAGAGCCAAAAATTATGCCAAATTGTCGTAACTGTGGGGCACGTTTATCAAAATTTGACACAGATCTCTGCCCCGTCTGTGGAATCAAGAATCCTTTACAAGGCACAAGTAGTGAAACCGTCGAAATCACTTCTCAAATAGATTTAAGTGAAATGAAAGAAGGACAAGAAGTCCTTAGACGTCGTAAAAAATTCATTGCCTATTTCTTTACTCTTGGTTTTACAGGCTTACCATTTTTCTACATTAAGAAATATGTTTTAGGTTTAATTTGGCTTATTTGTAACCTGGCCGTTATCGGTGGTTTATTCGCTGTATTTTATTTCGCCGCTAAAGCGCATATCGCTGTAGCAATTATTGTTCCTATTTTAATTGTTTACGCTATTAATGCGGTTGTGGCCACAATCTATAATTTCTTACCTGATATTAAAGATGGTGAAGGAGAGTTCATTGTTTAATGCAACGTTACTTTGCTTCTTTATTAGATGCGGAACATATCCAATTAACTAAAGATGATGAGCATCACCTTTTACATGTCATGCGCATGAAGAAGGATGATGAAATCGAAGCCGTCGCTAACGACAAATTATATCTATGTAAAATCAAGAGTGTGAATCCTCTTGATATTTATATTGTTCACGAACTTAAAAGTGATGTTGAATTACCTGTTGATGTCACTTTATTATTCGCTCTCACCAAAGGTGATAAAATCGATTTAGTGGTGCAAAAGGCTACTGAATTAGGCGTGAAGAATATCGCTTTAATCCAAAGTGAAAGAACTGTGGTGAAATACGATAACAAAGATATCGATAAGAAGATCCAACGTTTCCAAAAGATTATGAAAGAAGCCAGTGAACAATCTCATCGATTAGTGGTCCCAAATCTCATTGGAATCTATAATTTAAAACAACTTCCTAAAGAAGCCTTCAGTGATCTTAACTATATCGCTTATGAAAAAGAAGCAGGTGACACTAAAGAGGCTTTCGCGGATGTCACAAAGAATAAATCCATCTCCATCCTTGTGGGCCCAGAAGGTGGCTTTTCAGAAGAAGAAGTTAATAACCTTGTAAAACAAGGTTTCATCAGAACATCATTAGGCAAGCGCATCTTACGCGCGGAAACCGCAGCCATCTATGCCTTAAGTGTGTTAGGATATCTATTAGAAAAATGAAAAGATTATTAAGATACATTGCTAGCAAAGCTAAGAAAAGAACAGACTTCGAACAAAGCGAAGAATATCGCTTCTTTTTAGATAACCGTCATCATTTAACTAAAATCCCACGTTTTGTCGCCTTCTATGAACCAGGTGATGAACCATTTAATGTTATTAGGGCTAATGTCATTCTTTATGGCTACTTAAATAAAGTAGTGATGGAAAATGAAACCGAAAACCTTAAAGGTTATATCAACACAAACAACAAGAATAACCACGCTAACTTCGTGAAATCATTCCACGAAATCATTTCTGAACAACCATATTATCAAGAAGGGCAAAAGAAGATTTATATCCCATTCTTCTCTCGTTCATTAAACCAAATCTATTTTGAAGAACCTGAGAAGTTATTAACCTCTCCTTACGCTGGACTTAAAGATAAATTCCAAGATACAGTCGTGGATCCTTTTGATACATATGGTAGTGAATTATATAACTCTCACTTCTCTAGACTTGTTAAAGTCAAACAAGAAGATAAAGAAGCTGCATTTTTCCATTACGATACCAACACCATTTACTTTGTGAATGAACAAGGTAGATTAGATGGTACAGTAGTGTTATTTGACCGTTATTTACGTCGTCCTTCCTATTCGCATATGCTAGAAAGAATTAGACCAGTCGTGGACGCTTATTTCAATTTTGATAGAGAAGGCTTTATTAACGCTTTATACGATAATGGCTTTATTTCCAGCCACTTATTACACTTAATTAGATTCCACGATTGGGCCAAATTATGAAAACATTTTCCGTATACAACTTGGGCTGTAAAGTTAACGCTTATGAATTAAGCGCTATTTCGTCATTACTCATTAAAGAAGGCTTTAAAGAAGATAATGAAAACCCAGATGTCGTTATTATCAATACTTGTTCAGTAACCGCGACCGCGGATCAAAAAAGCCGTCAACATATCCGTAAGATGCAAAAGTTATATCCAAATGCTATTATCGCGGTGATGGGTTGCTATGCGCAAGGAAACTATAAGTTTATTGAAGAAGAGATTAAACCTACAATTATTTTAGGCACATCTCACCGTAAAGATGTCGTGGAACTCATAAAGCAAGCTTTAAACGACCATCAATATAAAACATTAATTGAAGAAAACACTAGACAGTTTGAATATGAAGAACTTGGTATCACTTCCTATAGTGAAAACGTCAGAGCCTTCCTTAAGATTCAAGATGGCTGTAATAATTTCTGCACATATTGTATCGTGCCTTTTAGACGCGGTAAGATGCGCTCCAGAAATAAAGAAAATGTCATTAAAGAAGCCAAATATCTTGTGGAACAAGGTTATCAAGAAATCGTTCTTTCTGGTATCCATGTCGGTGGCTATGGTCAAGACTTAAAAGATTGTTCCTTTAGTGACCTCGTAGAAGAACTTAGTAATATTCCAAATCTTAAGAGTTTAAGAATCTCCTCTATAGAGGAAAGCGAAATTGATGATAAGTTAATAAAATTAATCCAAACAAGAGATAACTTAGCCAAGCACTTACACATCCCTCTCCAAGCGGGTTCTAATCATGTCTTAAAGATGATGAACCGTAAATACACACGTGAACAGTTCATGTCACGTATACAAGAAATCAAAAAGCTTGTTCCTAATGTGATGATCTCTGGTGATGTAATCGTGGGTTTCCCACAAGAGAGTGAAGAAGACTTCATGGAAACATATAATCTTTGCAAAGAATGCTTTGATATGCTCCATGTCTTCCCGTATAGTCAACGCCCAGGTACATACGCCGCTCGTATGGAAGGACAAATCTCTCCAGAAGTGAAGAAAGATAGAAGTAAACGCTTATTAGAATTATCTAACGAGTTATATCATGCCTACGCTAGTAAGTTTATTGGTCAAGATGTCACTGTTTTAATTGAAAAATATGATGAAAAGCAACAAACATATTTTGGTCATACAAGCAATTATTTGGAGGTCAAGATTCCTTTGGAATCTAAAGTAGGGGAATATAAGACAATAAAACTACAAAAAGATATGATATAATCTAAATAAATTACAATAGTTTAGAAGATGTCTAAAAATCTATTGACTAAATAATACTATTTATATATACTAATTCCCGTTGCTAAGGAGGAAGACACTATGGCCGTCCCACAAAGAAGAATTAGTAAAACAAGAAAAAGATTAAGAAGAACACATTTCAAGTTAAACGTTACAGGTTTAGTCACATGCCCACAATGTGGTGCAATGATCAAAGCTCACCATGTTTGCCCAAAATGTGGTTACTATGCTGGTAAAGCCGTTTTAGTTAATGGCAAACTCGTTAAAGAAGAAAAACCAGCCCCAGCTAAAAAGCCAGCCAAAAAAGCCGCTAAGAAAGCTGAAAAGTAATTATTCTTAACACTTTGTAAGATAAGTCCTTAACTGGACTTTTTCTTTTTGTGTTATAATAAAATACTTGCAAAGGAGCAAATTACAATGCAATACAATAAACTTATTGATCATACTTTATTAAAGCAAGATGCCCAACCAGAACAAATCGTGAAACTTTGTGAAGAAGCAAAACAATTCGACTTCATGTCAGTTTGTGTCAATCCTGCTTATGTCCCATTAGCCGCAAAATGCTTAGAAACTAGTGATGTTAAAGTCTGCACAGTTATTGGATTCCCTCTTGGTATGAACTTAACCAAAACCAAAGTGGAAGAAGCAGTAACATGTGTTAAACAAGGCGCTGATGAAGTTGATATGGTTATCAATGTCGGTATGTTAAAAGCCGGTCATGATGACTATGTCAGAGAAGAAATCAGAGAAATCAAACAAGCCGTTGGCCACAATATCATCTTAAAAGTGATTATTGAAACATGCTTATTAAATAACGATGAAATCGTTCGTGCTTGTAAAGCCGCTAAAGAAGCTGGTGCTGACTTTGTTAAAACAAGTACAGGCTTCTCAACTGGTGGTGCCACTGTTGAAGCAGTTAAACTCATGAGAGAAACGGTTGGTCCAGAAATGGGCGTTAAAGCCAGTGGTGGTGTGCGTACACACGAAGACTTAATTGCCATGGTTGAAGCGGGTGCTAACCGCATCGGCACATCCAGTGGTGCGAAAATTATTTAATAATAATACTTGCAATAGTTAGACTACTTTGCAATAATAGACACGTTGCGAAAAGCTTCAAGGAGGTGAATAGACATGCCAAAGACTTCAGTTCGTGAAAACGAAACATTAGATGATGCTCTTCGTAGATTCAAAAGACAAGTTAATAAAGCTGGCACTATCCAAGAAGCCCGTAAGAGAGAATTTTTCTTAAAAAAATCTCTTAAGAGAAAAGTGAAAAGCGAAAACGCTCGTCGTAAAAATCGCAAGTAATCAATTGCCTGGACTAAACTCCGGGCGAGATCGCGGAGTAGAGCAGTGGTAGCTCGTCAGGCCCATAACCTGGAGGTCGCAGTGTTCAAATCCTGCCTCCGCAACCAAACAAAAAACAATAGACCCTTTTAAAAGGGTCTTTTTTGTGGTTGCAGGCTGATAACTGCGACATCCTAGGTTATGCTATTATCCATCATAACGTTCGGCAATATATTCTAAGTCAGCGGAAAGGTTTGCCCACCAAAAATCAATTTTCCAACGTGATTTTTCTTTCTTAATAGGGGAATTGATGTAACGAGCGTGTGGCCTAAATTGAATTGGCCCAATATGGGGATTATCCATGAACGCCCAATCTCTTCGATCAATGTGTTTAAAAATCTGCGCTTCACTACAAACAACACCATAATTAACGTCACCGAAATAAATGTAGTCTGCAGGTAGGCTATCTTCCGCCCAACCTTTAAACACTAAGCGATGAACGACATCTTTAATGAAATCCTTATTCCTATTTAGTTCTTCGTTAAGAAGGACAATTCTTTTACTTAATTTTTGCACAAGTTCAAAGTATTCCATTCTTTTTTCGCCCGAACCGTCCATCGTCCCATCTCCAAAGTGATAGTAGAGAAATGTTTTTTGGCTTTCAACAGACAAATGCCAGCTTCTTAAGTAATTTATGAAAGCTTTTAAATCACCTTCAGCAACAGTTTGTGCGCGCCCCGTTTTCAAAGAAACATACTTTCTGATACCTTTATATTCGATGTAGAAATCTGGCTTCTGTAGTTTTTCAACAAGACCGCATTTGATTATTTCCTTTCCATCGAATAAACCAAACATCTCTCTCAAGATGTGTTTGAAATTGTGTGACAAATCTTCTGCACGTTTGCCATTAATAGCGAAGACAAATTCGTCTTCTTTGAGTCTGCCGATGTTTTTATGCATAAAAGAACCTCCTATAAATGTAATAGGGGCGTTTTTTCAAATTTGTCCAAAAAAGTTGATAAAAAATATAATTAAAAAAAGCTAATGTAAAACATTAAGATTTATAAAAAAAGAAGACCATTTGAAGCGCTCGGTAAAAGCGGGCAACACCGACTATACATGCTATAAACTAAAGTTTAATAAAAACCTTTTATTTATTTAAATAATGATTATAATAATGTAAGAAAGGTAAGAAAAGTAAGAATATGAACAATAATGATCAAGACCGTTTCATTGTCAGTGTGAAAGTGGGACCTAAAGGTCAAATCACAATCCCAAAAGAAGCTAGAGAAATGTTTGATATCAAAGAAGGCGAAACATTAATGGTTTTAGGTGATAAGCAAAGAGGAATCGCTATATTAAAAGCGGATGCCTTCTATCATATCGCGGAGGGCCAGATAAAATGAGCGACATATTAAGATTAGAAAATGTTAGAAAAACATATCCTTCTTTTACATTAAAAGACGTTTCTTTTAGCGTAAAACCAGGACAAATTATGGGTTTTATCGGCCGTAATGGTGCGGGTAAAACCACAACTTTAAAATGCATTATGAATCTCATCCATTATGAAAGTGGAAAGATTTCCGCTTTTGAAACGGACATGAGTAAAAACGAACTAGAAAATAAACAGCGTATTGGTTTTGCTTTAAGCGAACTCAATTACTATCCAAATAAGACCATTCGTCAATTAGTAAACGTCACTAAAAGATTTTATAAGAAGTTTGATCAAAAGAAATTTGATGAAGCGTGTCGTTTATTTAATTTAAATCAAGATAAGAAATTAGAAGAATTAAGCAGTGG
>CAMJEC010000022.1 GCA_946404585.1 uncultured Caryophanales bacterium | reverse complement strand
AAGGTCAAAGATTCATTTTCTGAGATAGCGTTCACTATCCCATCTTTTTCTTTATATGGGGTTATTGAAAGAACGATTATTTTCATTATTTTTCGTACTTATATCCGTATTCCTTCAAAGAAGAAGGTGATTCTCTCCAGCCTTCATCCACTTTCACTTGAAGTTCTAAGAAGACATGTTGATTAAGTAATTTTTCAATACTCATTCTCGCTTTAGTGCCAATCTCTTTAATGCGGCTACCATTTTTACCGATAACGATACCTTTTTGGCTATCTTTTTCCACGATAATAGAAGCGAATATTTGCATAGGTTTCTTTTCCCATTCAATATGGTCCATATAAATTGCCACAGAATGTGGAACTTCTTCTCTAAGAGTCTTCAAGACCTTTTCACGGATGATTTCTTTGATTTGGAAGATTTCATCTTTATCGGTAATCATTTCTGGAGGATAGTAAGCTGGTCCTTCAGGAAGCATATTTCTGACTGTTTTAATTACTTCATCGATATTGAAGCCTTCTTTAGCGACAGCGTCGATAAATGTGGCTTTTTCAAAATAAGCGCGATAAATCTTCTTGAGTTCCTCGGTCTTATCTAATCTAGCTAAGTCAATCTTATTGAAGACAATAATTAATGGGACATTATGGATGTCTAAATGGTCGATAACAAAAGTATCGCCAGTGCCGAATGGTTTAGAAGCATCCACCACTAAGATGGCTACATCGACGTCATGGGCGGCGCTATAGGCCATGTTATTCATCTCTTTACCAAGTTGTTGCATTGGCTTATGGATACCAGGAGTATCTAAAAAGACAATTTGAGTTTCTTCATCGTTATAAATGCCGATGATATTGTTTCTTGTGGTTTGTGATTTATCAGTGACAATTGAGACATGATGGTTTATTAAACCATTCAAAAGCGTAGATTTACCAACGTTTGGTCTACCTAAAATAGCGACGAATCCGGATTTCATTATTTCAAATCATCTCCTGAAAACGCTAATGGAAGAAGTTCATCAATGTTAGTTTTATAACTATCACCTTTGAGATTTGTGAGTAAGATCTCACCATCTCTTGGGAATAATTCGCTAATCACTTGTCTACATGCACCACATGGTGAGCATGGAGCGTCTGTGTCCGCGGCGATGGCTAGAGCTACAAAGTCAGCTTTCTTATAGCCATTCATCATCGCGTTGTATAAGGCGTTTCTTTCAGCGCACATACATAAAGGATAGGAAGAGTTTTCAACATTAGCCCCTAAGAAGACTTTACCATCTTTACAAAGTAAAGCGGCGCCTACTTTAAAGTTGGAATATGGGCTATAGGATAATTGTCTAGCCTCCACGGCTTGTTGCATTAATTCTTCATCTCTCATAAGGTTACCTCACGCTAAGATTTCTTCTTGTAAAGAAAACATTATTTTTTCATCATCTTCTGTCATATGGTCATAGCCAAGAAGATGTAATAATCCATGAACGAATAGGAACTTAAGTTCACGGTCTAGACTATGGCCATATGCAGTAGCTTGTTCTCTGGCTTTATCGAATGAGATATAAATCTCACCGAGGACGACCATTTGTTTAGAGTGAAAGATTTTATCTTTATTTTCATCTCCATCTAAGAAAGCAAAGGAGATGACATCTGTCGGACGGTCAATTTTACGATATTCTCTATTGATGTTATGAATAAATTCATTGTCCACGAATGTGACACTGATATAAGGATCAAACTCTAAACCGAGATGGTTAAGAGTCTTCACCACTAATGATTCATAGACTTCTTGATAATCGTTTAATGATTCGTCGAAAGAGTTAAAATCGAGTTCCATGATGAAATCATAACATTAATTATTTATGTTTTCTATCAATTTCATCTTGATGAACGATATTATTCACTCTCGCTTTACAAAGTAAGTTCTCTTCTAAACGCTGATCATAACCAAATAATGGGGTTAATGACTGATAGAGCAAGATAGATAAACACGTATAGAAAATGATGTTAGGAATGGAGAATGACTTTTCAGCAACACATAGAGCGAGACTAGCGATAACTAAGAAAAGCGCCACTACTCCTTTTTTAGCAAATTCCATGTAGGCAAAGCGATAAGCCTTAACCTCCATAGTTTTAACCTTCATTTCCACACCATCAACATCACTTGTGCCTCTGAGTTCACATTCCTCCTCATAGATTTCTTTCCCGAGACTGTTTTTATAAGGGGAGAAAAAGAAGACATCGAGATAAGCGGCTAATAAGGAAGCAAAGATCAAAATGAGATAATCAAGCGAGTTGATAATCGAAATGGTAATGATGAGAATAACGATGAGCAAAGAGAAGAGAAGATTTAGGCCACTACTTAGAGAACACTTCTTGTATTCTTGTCCGCGCTTATAGAATTCGAAATAATCATGGCTGCGTACGTAAGGCAAGAATCGTCTTAGATATTTATCGAAGCGCTGCATTCTTTTAAGCAAAGTAAATCTTAACAAGATTTCACTTGCGATACCTAAACCCGCAAACACTAGGGGTAGAACAATGTTGCCATCGGGTTTGATAAAGAATGTAGCGACAGCGATAAATACTGCGGTAAGGACTTGTAAGATTGATGAAACCAATGTGCCTTTTGGGTCCTTTGAGTCAATGACATTATAGGGGTATGGATGCTTTTGAAAGCCATTGACTGCTAAAAGGGTGCCATCCCAATTTTTAATAAGCGTATCAATCTTTTGCCACTTGATGCCTGTAGCAGGGTCATGCACTTTGACTTTATTACCTTTTCTTTGACTTACTAAAACGGCGTGTGTCGTTTCGTTTGGTCCAACGACGGTTAAAATCACAGGAAACTTATCAAAGTGCCTTAAATCGTCTTTATCGTCTATTTTTGCGCCAAATAAGGTGACGTCATAGCGCTCAGCAATCAAAACTAAGTCTTGATAGTTGTATTGCCCATGCTCCTCTTCCTCGCTCAGATAGAGATACCTTTCATCTTTTTGCACTATGGCGAGCAGCATTTTTAGGCATGCCACACCACAGCTTGAATTACTTAATTGTGGAATATAGTACATTTAACACCTCCTATAGATGAAATAGGGGCGTTTTTTCAAATTTGTCCAAAAAAAGTGCAAAAAATTTTTAGGAAAAGAAAAAACCGGATAAATCCGGTTTATTTTTTGAAGATTTTTTACCAAATCGTTGGAGTACCTTCTACATAGCGCCAGAAGTTCCCTGGAGTAGTAGGCTCTGTCTCGGAATAAAAGTACATCGTTGCATCCCTCAACGAATAATTAGTACCCTCATCGTAAGGAGGCAAAGAATTCCATTGTTCTTCGGTGCTTTCGTAATAGATTTTTTCTAAAGCTGGATCAGCATAAAAGGCATAGACAGAAATTGAAACGAGAGTGTCAGGTAAAACAACGGCCCTTAATGCGCTGCATTGACTAAAGAGGGAGTCTGAAATGACTCTAATGTTCTTCGGAATAGCAACGAATCTGAGACTTGTTTGACAAAAAACAGCTTCATCCATTGCGACAAGGCTTTCAGGAAGAGTAATTTCAGTCAAAGAGGTGCAAGTATCAAAAGCATGGCCATGTAATCTTAACAAACCCTCAGGAAGATTGATTGATGATAATGAATAGCAGGTAGCAAACGCTTCGTATGCTATAGCTTCAAGTCCTTCATTTAGCACAACTGTTTTTAGTTTGATACAATCTTTGAACGCTCTATCTCCGATGGTCTTAACACTCCCTGGAATATAAACATATTCAAGAGAAGAACATCCACGGAAAGCATCATTATCAATTTTTTCAATAAAGTTTGGAAGAATTACAGATTTAATTTTCGCATTTCCTTTAAACGAAACACTCATTCTTCTTACTGGATAGCCATTTACTTCTTCAGGTACTTCGAAATTAACAATTGAACTATCATAGCCAAGAAGAATAGCGCCCTTTATTTCATTTACTTCGTATGTAGCGAATTTATAGCCATCTTTTTCAATTTCTGCTTTAAAGCCCCAGACAATTTCTGAATTCTCTGCCCAATAAGCGTCATAAGCAGATGGTCTAAATTCTCTTTCACAGTAAATCACATTTCTGTACTCATCATCAGATTGAAAGCATCCCCAGGCAATCTCGGTAATTGTTGCTGGGACGTAAATATAATTAGCGTGAATATTTGCGAAGCAGCGGTCACCTAAGTGCTTTACTGAAGATGGGAAAGTGACTTCTTCAAGGCCTGATGATTGAAACGTTCTATTGCCGATAAACTCTAAGCCATCGTTGAATTCAACTGTTTTTAGTTTGATACATTCATTAAAAGCTTCGTATTCGATAGTTTTAAGGTTTTTTGGAAAGTTAATCGTTGTTAATTTTGTTGCCAGTTTGAAAGCCCCACCGCTAATTAATTTGATAGAATCTGGAAGATGAACATTTACCACCTTGGTACTTCCAAAAGAGTTTTGTCCGATTTCGGTAATAGCTTTACCATTCCAATATTCCGGAACAAACACTTCTGTGACTTCACCATGATATATATCAACTATGTTATCAAGAAATTCTAAACCAATCGTGGCCTCATCAAATACAGGACGATAAATGATGATATCATTTTCATTGCTAACTAATTCCCAATGGCGGAATGAAAACTTCAAAGTTCCTTCGTTAGCCTTTGTCGGCTCTTCAATGCCTTGTTGAGCAAGATCAAAAGCACAGTTTTCAATATCAAGATAATCAAGATTAATGCCGCCTTCAGTATAAAGAATAAGGGTATTTTCTCCCTTTTTTAGATGAATTTCTCCAATTACAAATTTCAAATATGTATCCCAGTCATGTGTGTCTGTAATGCGAACACCATCACTAATTGGATAATCTTCGCCGTTAAGAACTATCCTAACAAACTTTTTTAAAGGATAGCCACCACCATTAGCTAAACCAATAGCCAAATTGGCGACAGTGTCTTGAGAAACGTTAAAATTAAATGTCACATAAGTGCCAACATCAAAATAGCCAACACTTTTGCCACCACTTGCATTATAGGCAGTATCTACTCGCACACCATCACCAGAAAGAATAGCATTTTCGGCTTCTAAACGATAATGGCCATCGACTAACTCAAGATCTTTATCATTGTAATTAACTCTGGTTAATGATTCTTCTTCTGGAACATATCTTTGATATAAGATGTTGCCTTGAGCATCCAAATATCTTTCTTCGAATGGTAAGTATTCCTTGTCATATTGAGCGATAAATTCCGTATCGCCATAAATTACCAATTCTTTATCCCATCCGGCAAATGTATAGTCATAATGCTCTTCTTGATTAGGTTTTATGGGAGTTTCACCACTATAAGTGACTGTTTCACCATAGTGAACATTTTCAACTGTTTCCAAGACTGTGCCATCATCGTTTTTAAAAGTCGCACGATAATCAATTAGTTCCCATTGGGCCACTAACTCCATATCTTCAGTGACTACTGAGCTATAGAAATACCATGGTTCATCATGATTTGACCAACCTTTGAAAGTAGCACCCGCTCTAACAGGGTCTTCTGGTTTTCTAGCTTTTTCACCATGGACAATAACTTGTGGATCAATTTCACCAGCACCTTTAGTGTCAAAGCTCACTGTATGTGTTTGAACTTCTTCTAAAACGGAGACACGTTCAGTCAAATTGTTAATCTTGCCATTATAGTCATTTTGAATAGCAGTAACTTGATTCGCTAATTCAGTTTGTAAATTAGAGATGCTTGTATTGAGCGTTGCAATGTTAGATTCGATTTCTTGCACCTTGCTTTGATACGCTGTTTGAAGAGCGTTAATTTTAGATGTATAGTCCGCTTGTAAAGCTTCTTTTTCTTGTTGAAGTTGAGTAGCTAAAGCTTGATCAGCGTTTTGAAGCTTTTCTTCTAATGCTGCTAACTTAGCGTTATAGTCATCTTCTATTGCTTTCTTGTCACTTGCGTATTGAGTCTTAAGATTATTTAATTCTGTATTTAGAGATTCAATTTCAGCTTCTGCCGCAGCGATTTTTTGTAAATATTCTTGTTTAACTGCGGCAATCTTGTCGTTCATCTCGCCTTCAAGTTTTGCAATTTGATCTTTTAAATCTTTGATTTGGTTCTTTAAATCATCGATATCACTTTGCATATCATCGATATGGCTTTGGATGTTAGAAATTGCACTATTAATCTCGTCGTTACAACCAGTGAGCATGCCTAAAGACATAGCGAAAATAGGCAAAAGAATTAATTTAGTCTTCTTCATAACTGTCTCCCTTCATGAATGAACTTAATTAAATGATAAAAAGATATATCTTTATAATCAACCACTAAAATAAAAATCCCTACCATTTGAGGTAAGGATTATTTATTTATTTTTTAAAGATTTTTTTGAATTTCGCAAGCAATGAATCATCTTTTCCGATTTCATCACGATATTGCGTTAATAAATCTTTTTGTTTTCTATTCAAGGAAGTTGGCATCTTGATATCGAGATGGACATATTGATCGCCAGGCTTACCACTTCTTAAGTCTTTCACGCCTTGACCACGCATTCTGAATATTTGTCCAGGTTGTGTGCCCGCAGGAATGTTAAGAGTGGCTTCCCCGTATACTGTAGGAACATCAACGCTTGTGCCCAAGATGGCATCAATGAAGTCGACTGGGACGGTAAGATGGATATCGTTACCATCTCTTTTGAAGTATTGATGCGGTTTGACGTTCACTTCTACGAAGAGGTCACCATTTGGACCACCATTGGCCCCTCTTTCACCCATGCCTTGGACACGGATTTGTTGGCCGTCATTAATACCAGCGATAATATGAACTTTGATATTCTTTTTAACTCTGTTATAGCCTTTACCACCACAGTTTGGACATGGATTAGAGATGATTTTACCTGCGCCATTACAACGTGTACATACTTCTTGTTGTTCAATCACACCAAATAAGCTTCTTCTTTGTACACGGACGTAGCCATGCCCACCACAGTTAGGACAGGTTTTGACATCATTAGGAGTTTTAGCGCCTGTACCATGGCATGATGAACATTGTTCATCGATTGTAAGTGGAATCTCTATATCACGACCAAGAATGGTATCCATGAAGTCGACTTTAACACGCACAATAGCGTCGTTACCTCTTCTTGGACCAGTACTGGCTCTTTGTTGACGACGGCCTCCACCAAAGAAGGATGAGAAGATATCGCCAAGGTCTACACCATCAGCGCCGAATCCACCAAAGCCACCTTCAAATGGGTTACTGCCTGGGCCACCAGCGCCTTGTTCGAATGCCGCATGACCAAATTGGTCATAAGCACTTCTTTTTTGATCATCATAAAGGACGTCATAAGCTTCTTGAACTTCTTTGAATTTCTCCGCATCACCAGTTTCATGGTTATCGGGGTGATATTTCTTCGCGAGTTTACGATAAGCGCTTTTAATTTCGTCTTTGGAGGCGCTCTTAGAAACACCTAGTACCTCGTAAAAATCTCTTTTCTCTGCCATGATAATCCTTTCTATTCACGCATAGAGGGGCTTTGAGCCCCTACCATGCTTGAAAATTGTTGTTTAATTAATAATTAGTTTTTCTTTGTGAAGTCAGCGTCAACGACATCATCTGGGTTTGTGCCAGCTGTTTGACCAGCATCGGCTTGACCGTTAGGTTGAGCACCACCGTTAGCTTGTGCTTGTTGCATATAAGCAGCGGCTTGTTCAAGTTCACCAATACGTTGTTTTAAAGTCGCCATATCGTTGTTATCTAAAGCGGTCTTTAATTCATCACGTAATTTTTGTGTTTGTTCTTTTTGGGCTGGATCCATGCTAGCGCCTTTTTCTTGCATAGCAATGTCGATATCATTGATTAAGCTTTCAGCCTTATTTCTGAGTTCGATGTCTTCTTTACGTTTGGCATCTTCTTCAGCGTGTTCTTCAGCTTCACGGACCATTCTATCGATATCTTCTTTAGAAAGACCATTACTACCAGAAATGGTAATATTTTGTTCTTTTTGTGTATCTAAGTCTTTAGCGTTGACCTTAACGATACCGTTAACGTCGATAGAGAATGTGACTTCAATTCTTGGTTCACCACGTCTTGCTGGCTTAATGCCGTTAAGTTGGAAGTGACCTAATAATTTGTTATCGTGAGCCATTGGTCTTTCACCTTGGTAGACCATGATGTCAACGGCTGGTTGATTATCCGCAGCAGTTGAGAAGATTTGACTCTTAGTGGTTGGAATGGTTGTATTTCTTGTGATTAATGGAGTCATAACACCACCTAAGGTTTCAATACCTAAGGTTAATGGAGTGACGTCTAATAAGACTACGTCTTTAACATCACCAGAGACAACACCACCTTGATAAGCCGCACCGATAGAAACAGCTTCATCTGGGTTAACGGATAAGTTTGGTTTCTTGCCTGTTAATCTAGCGACTAATTCTTGGACGGCTGGCATACGGATGGAACCACCAATTAATAAGACTTGGTTGAGTTCAGAAGCACTCATATGAGCATCAGCTAAAGCACGTCTCACTGGTTCTTCACATCTATTTAAGAGATGTCTTGTTAAATCTTGGAATTTAGCACGGCTTAAGGTAACTTCGAAGTTAACTGGGCCAGCGCTTGTCATACTAATGAATGGTAAGGAGATAACTGTTTCCATAGAAGCAGAGAGTTCAATTTTTGCTTTTTCAGCAGCTTCTCTAATTCTTTGTAAGGAACCTTTATCTGTGATATCGACATTAGATTGAATCTTGATTTGGGCTTTAATCCAATCAGCGACGACTTGATCCCAGTCATCACCACCGAGGTGGTTATCACCAGCGGTAGAAATAACTTCGAATGTGCCATCACCAATATCAAGGATAGAGACATCGAATGTACCACCACCTAAGTCGAAGACTAAGATCTTTTCAGATTTATCGTTTTCTAAGCCATAGGCTAATGCCGCAGCGGTTGGTTCGTTAATGATACGCACGACATCTAAGCCAGCGATTTGACCAGCATCTTTTGTCGCTTGTCTTTGCGCATCGTTGAAGTAAGCAGGAACAGTAATAACTGCTTTTTGCACTGATTGACCTAAGTGGGCTTCAGCATATTTCTTCATGTACGCTAAGATTTTAGCGGAGATTTCTTGCGGAGTGAATTGTTTGTTAACACATTTAATGTTGACCTTTTCCGCACTACCCATAATTCTCTTAATAGAACTAACTGTATCTGGGTTTGTGACGGCTTGACGTTTCGCAGCGTTACCAACGATTTCTTCACCGTTAGCTTTAAAAGCTACGACGGAAGGTGTGGTCACTGTGCCTTCTGGGTTTGGGATAACTTTGACTGTACCATCAGCTTGTAAGTAACTGACGACTGAGTTTGTGGTACCTAAGTCGATACCTAAGATAATTTCTTTTGCCATAATTTATGTCCTCCTATTAAGCGTCTGCTTTGACGCTCGCTTTGTTTTCTTCTTCTTTTTTGTTTTTGCTCACTGAGACTCTCGCGGGTCTAATGAGACGGCCATGTAATTCATAGCCTTTCGCGTACACTTTAGTGATAAGGTTTTCTTCACCTTCTTGGACGGTGATGTCCACCGCATCCATATTCTTATCGGAGAATTTATCTCCCACCTTTGGAGCGATTTCCTTCACGCCTTCGTTTTCAAGAGCGCTCACTAAGTTACGGTAGATGAATTGGAATCCCACTAAATAGTTTCTAATTTCTTCACTTGGTGGTTCATTTTCAAGCACGACATGGAAGCTATCTAGAACTGGTAATAATTCTTCGATAAATCCCATTGCGCGATATTTTCTAATATCGGATTGTTCTTTTTCTAAATTGTTACGCAAGTTTTTTGTATCGGCGTAAGCGCGATAATATTCGTTTTTCCAATGCTCGACATCGGCTTTGGCTTTTTCAAGTTGCTCTTCGAGTTCTTGGATCTTTTTCTTGTCTTTATTCTTTTCCTCTTTAAATTGTTCTTTGTTTTCTTTAGGCATCACCTTTACCTCCTTTGTTATTTAATCCTTTGAAGTAATCGGTTAATGTTTCAGCGATATATTCCAAAGCGGATAAGGCTTGGTCATAATCGATTCTTGTTGGTCCGAGTAATGTAATCGCACGATTACCTTCGTCTCCTAAGTCAATTTTCGCGGTCACCATTGAGACATCAGGATTACCTTCGATATCACCGATGCGAATGATTCGGTCTTCGTCATCGTTTTTAATCTCTTCTTTAACTTCTTTAAGAAGTTGTTGGTCGTTTAATAACTTGAAGACTCTTTCTAATTTCTCTGTATCATTTTTATATTCTTCACGAGAGAATAATTCATCCCTGCCATATAAAGATAAACGGTCACTAGCGAATCTCATGAATGTTTCAAGCAGAGCTTGGTAAACGAGGTCATGACCAACGATATAGTCATTTAATACTGGTTTAAGAGCTTCGGTCTTTTCCACGAGCTCAACGATTGGTGTACCTTTTAATCTGTCATTAAGTAAGGAGACACAGTTAACAATTTCACTCGCTTTTAAGTTCTCTGGGACGATGAAGGTTTTGTTTTCAACATAGCCTTTATCAGTCACAAAGATCGCGGTAATTGTGTTATCAGAGATCTGCACCATTTGGATAGACGCTAATTTTTCTTTGTTTTCATCTGGACCCATAACCACAGTCACTAAGTTAGTCATATGAGATAAAATCTCACAACTTTCTTTAATCACCGCATCAATGGACTTAACTTTTTGATCAAGAACGTTTTGAATGCTGTTCTTGAGCTGTTCGTTAACAGAACCATCTCTTAAGTTATCGCAATAATAACGATAACCCTTCGCACTTGGCACACGGCCGCTGCTACTATGAGTCTTTTCGATAAGTCCCATTTTTTCTAAAGCGTACATTTCATTTCTAATAGTCGCTGAGGAATATGGAAGCTTATATTCTTCGATGAGGGTATGAGAGCCAACTGGCTGGGCATTTTTAATAAAGTATTCAACGATGTATTTTAAGATCGTATCGCTACGTGTTAAAGCCATGGTTTTCTCCTCCTTTTTAGCACTCTATCTCTTTTTGTGCTAACTACATTTTAATTGTTTTATTAGCACTGTCAAGCATTATCTGCTAATAATTTAAATTTATATATAATATAGAATAAGGATTTATATGGATCTGTAACAAAAAATACCCCGCTTTGAGACGAGGTATTTCCCGTTGTTGGAGAAACTTAACGAAAAATGAAACGGTAATCAATAAAGGGTAGGCTAAGGAGGGCAATACTCAATGATGACAACCACACTGTCAAACATTAATTGGTATTTAGATTACCGTTTTCATCGGGAGATATTGCTTTGCAATAACTTATAGAGTTAGTCTTTGCTAACTAAATCTATGTGAGTATTATAACACCCGTATTTAAATTGTAAAAATTAAACGATAATTTTTTTGAAAATAAAGGATATATAGAAAACAACCGTTAATCGGCTGTAGATGCTTGCTTTGATAGTAAAATTAGCGCAAAACTTTATCTAATCTTTCCATTAAAGTTTGGCGGTTTTCGCAATATCCAAGGGAGAGTTTTTTATTTTTTCCATTTGGCAAACGATATGTTAATTTCAATATAAAGTCTGAAGAAAAATTATCTTTCACAGCGATAAAATCCTTATCTTTAATAATTACTTCTTTTCCTCTAATTGTGTAGGCAATGAAATTGTGTGTTTCATAATCAAAGATAAGGCATTCATTATGGTTTTTGGAATTAAATCCAACTTGAATAAATTTACATATGAGCACAATAACTAAAAATAATTCAATTGGAGCAATAGACAGGAGTACCCATAATTTGGACTCGATGGCAATAAAAGTGTTTAATGGACTGCCAATTAATAAAGTGGAAAACAAAATAATATAAAAAGTTAGAATTCCTCGCGGATCACCGCGATAAGCCACAACAAAGCGCTCGTTGCTTTCACTATTTCCGTTTAAGCTTTCCTCAGAGTCCATTGATTATTTTACCTGTTGTATTCTCATTTTTCTTCTTTTTCTTCTTAATCTAGCAGGAATGAAAATTGCTAAGAAAACGGTTAAAGGAACAACTGTAAAGAAGAATATGAGAACAATACCTAAATATATGTTTAAGGTTTCATCAACTGATCGGTTTGGTGTGCTCTTAATAACAGCAATATTTCCAAGAGTTAACTTTTTTAAATCGAGTTTCTCTTTAGTGCTAAAAGTGAAAGCACTGCTCTCGTTGATTTTTACATAATAAGTTGAACTCTCATACGTTAATTGTGCAACTACACCATAACGATAATTGCTAACGCGCTCACCCTGTAAATTTATATCAATTGTATAAGAAAAATAGTCAGCACCACTGCTTGAAAAAGTAATGCTTTTGCTGCCATTAACTTGTAACTTATCATCTATATCATTATAACCATACGTTGTAGAACGGACCTTTTCTGGCTTATCAAACAAGTAGTCTTCTTTGAATGCCACCTCTTGATGCGTATTTGGTCCAAGAAGAGCGTTATCAAAAAGATAAAAGTAATCATCTAACTGAACGTTTTTAGAAGAATCGTCAGCACTAAAATAGACATAACTAATGAAACCATCGCCCTTATTGAACAAGTCGAAATAATAGTAGGCGTAATCTCCAATTACTTCTTCTCTTAGGTATGTTGTTTCACTGTCTTTATATAATCGCTCATGAACAACTTTTAAAGTAGAAGATCCCATAATAAAAGGAATGGTTGCTAAAAGAATAAGACTTTTCTTAAAAATGGTTTTCATAATTGAATTATACACTTTTTGAAATAGAAACTCACATTTTTATATTAAAAAATATGATAATTCACATAAGCAATGCTATAATCATTGACATGAAAATCACAAAGCAATTAAACAATAAAGAATTAACTCTTCAATTAGAGGGTGAACTCAACAGCGTGACCGCTCCTGAATTTGAAGAAGTCATTAGAAATGAATTAAATAATGTCGATTCATTAATCATCGATTTAGCGAAGTTAAGCTATTTATCTTCTGCTGGTCTTCGCGCCTTACTCGTGGCCCAGAAAATTATGGTGAAAAAAGACGGCATGGTTGTCCGTCATCCTAATAATGAAGTCATGGAGATCTTCTCCTTAACTGGCTTCTTAGATGTTTTAAACATCGAAAACTAGAGATTTTTAATAATTACATCCTCTTGTGTGATTGTAAAAGAGGTACGATTATTAACCACACTTCGACAATAGTCGAGTGTTTTTTTCATCTTTCCTGCTAGGATATTAAGACCTTCTATAATCTTTTGATCATCACTCTTAATGCCCATAATAAAGGTCTTATCAGTGATATCAAGAGAGCGCACTGCTTCATGTTTCATGAATTCGATTAAATCGATTTCTTTCACTATTTTATTTAAATCATAAATAGCTTTAGAGTTACGTGAGGCTGTCACATCGATTTCATCAGAAAGTCTCACTAACGCCGCTAAATATGGTAAGCAAATTGTATTACCACTTGGGACTTTGAGATTAAGTGGATATTCTTTTTCATCATTTAAATCAGTCTTACGATGGCCTCTAGATATTTGAATAATAGCGAATAAATGTTCTTCGCTTGGGAATTCAAAGAATTTCGCATATTTTCTTAAGAAAAGACCACTGAATTCTTGATGGAAATTGCGCACTATTTCAGGATAGTTATCACGTGAATGGGTATCAAAATAATTACCGAAATTGATTTGTTT
>CAMJEC010000021.1 GCA_946404585.1 uncultured Caryophanales bacterium | reverse complement strand
ACTAAGTTAGAAACATCATCAACTTCAAAAGGCTCTGGTCCTAATTTAGCGATTTCTTTTTCTTTTAAATAATTCTCTTCATTAGACATAATCATTCTGCCAAAAGATCTTGAATCGTCGTAGCAGAGCTTATGCCCGTTATCGAGGTGGAAGACAACACGCGCATATTTAGTGTTTTCTTCATTCTCTAATAATTCGATATATTTACCTTCCATTCTTAAATGGGAGATGAGTACTTTATCATTAGTTAAATGAATAAGTAAGAATTTACCACGTCTAGTAATATTTAAAAATGTTTCATTCTTAAAGAATGAAATAAACTCCTTATCTAGACCGTTAACGATTGATTTTCTTAAAACTTCGATAGAAAGAATCTTACGATCTTTAATAATCGGTAATAAGACATTTTTAACTGTTTCTACTTCTGGTAATTCTGGCATAACTATAAACCTATTTTGCGGAATACCAATCTCTACCAAACCCGCCATCAACTTCTAATGGCACATCGATAAGTAAGGCATTCTCCATAATATCCTTAATTAATTTATAAGCAGTTTCTTTTTCTTTCTTAGGCACTCTAAAGATAAGTTCGTCGTGGATTTGACAAATCATACGAGTTTCTAACTTATTATCAAGCAAAGCTTGATGGACTTTATTCATTGCATATTTGATTAAGTCCGCAGCAGTGCCTTGAACAGGAGCGTTCATGGCCGCTCTTTTTGCGGATTCTCTAACGTTATAATTCGCGTCATGTAATTCTCTTAAATATCTACGTCTTCCAAGTAATGTAGAGACATAACCATCTCTAGTAGCATCTGCTACAATACGTTGGAAGAATGTGGCCACTTCTGGGAATGAACTATAGAAAGAATTAATAATTTCTCTAGCTTCTTTTGGACCGATTTCAAGTTGCTCTGCTAAGCCCCAATCAGAGATGCCGTATACGACCCCAAAGTTAACGGTTTTAGCTTTTCTTCTTTGTAATGGTGTTGGTTCTCCCTGAAGGTTAAATATCTTCTTAGCGGTCGCACTATGAATATCTTCATGTGAAAGAAAGACATCTTTTAAGCCTTGGCAGTTACTTAAAGCGGCCAAAACTCTTAATTCAATTTGGGAATAGTCGAGAGATAAAATCTCATAATTTTCATCCGGATAATAGAAGGCTTTTCTAATGAGCTTACCTTCTTCATCACGAACAGATATATTTTGTAAATTTGGTTCAGAAGAAGATAATCTTCCAGTAGTGGTAAGCGCTTGATTGAACTTCGCATAGATCTTACCATCTGGATAAATATGTTTCTTTAAACCTTCAACATAAGTAGTAATTAATTTGAAATATTTACGATATTCTAAAATCTTATTAACGATTGGATGTTCATTAGCGATTTCTTTTAAAGAATCTACAGAAGTGGATAACTTCTTATTTGCATAAAGACCTAATTTATTAAATAAGATTTCACCGATTTGTTTAGGGGAAGCAATGTTAAACTTCTCACCCGCTAAAGCGTAGATTTCTTCTTCTAACTCTTTAGCTTTCTTTTTATATTCATCACCAAATTCATCCAATACTTTAACGTCAATTGGGAAGCCTTCAATTTCCATATCCGCTAAGGTGTCAGTCAGTGGTGTTTCTAATTCTTGATAGAGTTTTAATGATTCAGTTTTCTTAAGTTCTTCAGTCACTCTAGAACATAGTTTCCAGCTAAAGAAAGCAATCTTACCAGTCTTTTGGCTATCTTCATTACTAAGTAATGATAAAGTATCTCCGTTATTAGAAAGGTCAATGCCATATATATTCATGACAACTTCAACATCATTCTTTAAAGAAGAGTCAACAAGATAAGAAGCCACTAATAAGTCAAAATATAAACCAGCGATAGCGATGTTATTTTTCGCTAATGCTACTTTAATAGCCTTATAGTCATAGCAGTATTTCTTAATATCGGGATTTTTAAGAATATCTAATGTTGCTTGATCGTTTTTAAAATCATCATAGGCAATATAGTAATTGCCCTTATCTGAGGCAACGGCTAAACCATATAAAGAGCCAACTGTATAGTTATCATCTGCGTAGTCTAAGGCTAAACCAATTTCTTTAACTTCACCTAATTCTTTTAATGAATTAACGGTCTTAACATTAATTTCAGTTTGTTCTAATTCAACCTTCTTCCATTTTTGGACAATCTTAGACATAAATTGTTTAAGTTCATATTTTTGGCAGTACTCACTAACACTAGTAAAGTCATAACCTTGATAGATTGTTTCATTTATTCCAAACGGAAGTGGAACATCAGTTTTAATGATGGCTAAATCTCTTGATAATCTACCTGTTTCTTGGTCAGCGATAATAGCCTCACCAAGTTTACCTTTAATCTCACTCGCATGAGCGATAATATTATCAAAACTACCATATTCTTGAATTAATTTAACCGCAGTTTTTTCACCAACACCTTTAATACCTGGTAGGTTATCACTCGCGTCACCTCTTAGACCTTTATAGTCAATGATTTGAAGTGGCTCAAAACCATATGTTTCTTTAACGACTTCAGGTGTCATAGCCACGATATCTGACATACCTTTTCTAATGATATTAACAGTGATGTTATTATCAACGAGTTGAAGGAAGTCTCTATCACTTGTGTAGATTGTAACTTGATAGCCTTCTTTTTCCGCGAGTTTAGCGACAGTACCAGCGATATCATCGCCTTCATAACCGTGTTGTTCAAATTGGAAAATACCAAGAGCTTTTAAGAAGTCTCTAGCCATTGGGAACTGTCTTACTAAATCATCTGGCGTTGGTTTTCTATTTGCCTTATATGATTCAAGTTGTTCTTTCCTAAATGTATCTTTACCCGCATCAAAAGCGACCATTAAACCTTCATCTTTTTTCAAAGTGGAGAGGATCTTATTAATCATGCTAGAGAACGCAAAAATAGCGTTAGTAGGTGTCCCATCTTGTGTACGCATAATCTCGACACCAGGATAGGCTGTAGCGAAGTATGCTCTGAAGAGCAAGGAGTTTCCATCAATGATTGTAATCTTTGGCATAATCTATTCCTCTAATGGTTCTACTTTATTACAAATAAAGTCATAATTGTCATCGCGTTTTTCTCTCTTTATCGTGGCGATGATTAAAGAATTCTTTTCTAATAATGAAATAGCTTCCTGATAAGCTTCAGGGAATAAGGTGAGTTCGATTTCATCGGTCTCATCCATAATCTTGATAAACGCCATTGTGGCGCCTTTTTTCGTGGTGATTGTTTTCACACTTCTAATCATACCGGCTATAACCGCGTTAAATTCGTTTTTAGCCTCGATGATAGGGGTGACTTTCTTCGCTCTTAAGATATCGGTCTTATAGTGAAGAGGATTATTAGAAAGCATAATTCCTAAAACTTCATATTCTTTATCTAAATTCTCTAATGGATCATCATGATCTTCGATAAGATATGGGGTAATCAAATCAGAGAATCCAATATTAAGTTGGTCATTTTCTTTAAAGACGAGTTCAGAATATTGTAATGCACTTCTAATACTCGCTCTAAAGGACGCTCTTGATGGATTGAATGTATCAAAACATCCAGCGTCAATTAATTTATTAATTTGGGCTTCATTAATCTTGTAGCGATACATTCTTCCCACAAAATCAAAGAAGTCCTTATATTCACCGTTAGTATTTCTTTCTTCTAATATTGCATTAACAAATAATTCATTAATGCCTTTAATAGCACTTAATGGGAATAATAAACCTTCTTTTTGTACGACAAAGTCTTTCGCAGACTTATTGATATTAGGAGAAATAATCGCAATATTTCTTTGCTTCATTTCACTAACATATTCATTAAATTTAGTGTCACTTGTGGAGCTACTTGTTTCTAATATAGCGGCATAAAATTCAAGTGGATAGTAGTACTTTAGATAGGCCATTTGACAAGCGATAACAGAATAGGCCACAGAGTGAGATTTATTAAAGCCATAGTTAGCAAACTTCTTAATAAAGTCAAAGACTTTCTTCGCGGTCTTTTCATTATGGCCTTGTTTAATAGAGCCTTCAATAAAGGCTTTTTCACTTTCTAAAAGTTTATCGATATCTTTCTTTGATATCGCTCTTCTAAACATATCGGCTTCGCCCATCGAGAAACCCGCCATAGTGGTGGCGATCATATTGACTTGTTCTTGATAGACAATAATGCCATAAGTTTCTTTTAAGATTGGCTCTAAACATGGATCATCATAGATAATCTTTTCTTTACCTTCCTTACGTTTAGCGTAAGTATTGATGGAATCCATTGGTCCTGGTCTAAATAAGGCTAATAACGCAACGATATCGTTAAAGCAACTTGGCTTAAGAATAGATATCGCTCTTTTCATACCAGAACTTTCAAGTTGGAAAACACCCATTGTTTGTAAAGATGCAATTAGCTTATAAACATTAGGGTCATCATAAGGAATATGCTTAACATCAATATCAGCGTTAGGATTGTTCTTCTTGATTAAATCAATGCAGTAATCAATCGTGGTTAAGTTACGTAAGCCTAAGAAGTCCATCTTTAAGAAACCTTGTTCTTCTAAGTAACCCATTTCATATTGCGAGATGTAGTGGTTATTAAAATCAGTAAGGATTGGTAAAGCCTCCTCTAAGGAATCATTATTTAAAATGATACCAGCGGCGTGTAAGCCACTTTGTCTAATAAGACCTTCAATCTTACTCGCTAAAGAGACAATTTCTAAATAATAGTTATCACTATCTACAAGTTTCTTAAATTCTGGTAATTTCTTATAAGCTTCTCTAAGAGAATATTTTGGATTAGTGATGCGTTTAGATAATAAGTCGATATCGTTATTAGAGTAGCCATAGACTCTGCCAATATCTCTAAGAGATTGTTTAGCCTGAATGGTTTGGAAAGTCACGATATTAGCGACATGCTCATTACCGTATTTTTCACGCATATAGTCCACAACTAAGTCACGCTTAATATCCATAAAGTCAACGTCAATATCAGGCATTGTCTTACGATATGGATTTAAGAATCTTTCAAATTGTAAACCGTTTTTAAGAGGATCAATTTCAGTAATATTTAGTAAATATGACACTAAGCTACCAGCCGCACTTCCTCTACCTGGACCAACGATAATATCGTGGTTTTTAGCATAGCTAACATAGTCCTGGACAATAAGGAAATAATCAGCGTAACCTAATGAATTAATCGTTTCTAATTCATAATCTAAACGCTTAGTATATTCTTTGTCTTTATCTAAACCAAGTTTATTTAATGCTTGATAGCAGTTTTCTTTTAAAGTCTTAGGACTATCTTCCACAGGGTAGTGGAATAATTCCCCTCTTTTCTGATGGAAATCAAACTTAGACTTCTCTAAGATTTTTTGGGTATTTAAGATTTCTTTAGGAGTATAAATCTTTTGATAGTCAGTAATACTCATAAAGTATTCTTGACCAATGGCTTTCTTCTCTTTAATTTGCTCTTCATTAGCGATAGCTTCGGCGATTCTTAAAACAATCGCATCGTCTTTTTTAAGATATCTAATAGTCGGGAACGCGACTGTTTCATAAGAATGTTCACTCGCAAACTTTCTAATGCTATTAGCGTATTTAACATCTTCCTTCTTAACGACTTCAATACCTAAATAGAAACCACTCTTAAAGAGATTGTTCCAGTTTAATAAATATCTATTAAAGCCATCGTTGTTTTCTACGAAAAGTTCTTTAAATCTACCGTTAGATGTCTCAATAACCGCTAATAATCCTTTAGTGTGTTCTTCTAAGAACTTCCTATCGAATTCTTTCTTTTGAATCGCTGTAGAAATCTTTAATAGATTACGATAGCCTTCTTCGTTAATAGCGTAGACACCTAAAGTATCATCATCTAATTTGATTTCTAAACCAATAATAGTGGGCTTTCCTAAAGCTTCCATCGCTTTGATAAAAGAAGGAACGCCATACATGACACCCTTATCACATAGTCCCACACCAAAATAGGCGTTTTTAGTAACACCTGTAGTAATTCTTTCAATAGTCAAACCACTTTGAAGAAAAGAATAGCAAGAGACAACACGTAGTGGGACGAAGTTATTCATGCTCCTATTGTAGCGCACTTGCGCATAAAAGAGAAAGAAAAAAGGTACCTTAATGGCACCTTTTTAAGTTCAAAATTTCTTATTAATCAAGGAACAAATCGTCCAAGTCTTTAATAAAGGCTGGGAGTTGATTTAAGTTATCAATCTTTGCGCCACTGGCTTGAGCGTGACCGCCACCTTCCCATTTAGCGGCAACACCGTTGATGGCTTTGCCTTTACTTCTAATCGAGACTCTCCAACAGTTATCTTTTGGATCCTCAGTAATAGAGCACCAAGCATTGACACCTTCAATGTTAGAAAATAGGTTAACGTTTTCTTTGCCTCTTTCAGTGGTGATATTAAGTTCTTTTTGAATCTTGTCTTCAAGAACGTAATAGGCCACACCATGTTCAGAAACAGAGAAGTGGTTGAGAATATAAGCGGTGACTTTTAAGTCATCAAGTTTCTTTTGATACATTCTGTTATAGACATCACTTAAGTCAATACCAGCTTCTAATAAATAAGAAGCAGTGACGAATGTGGCTTTAGAAGTAGAAGAATATTGGAATCTACCAGAATCACCCGCAATACCAGAATATAGGTATGATGCCGCTTGCTTACTTAAAACATAGTTTCCTTTAAAGGAGAGTAAGATATCAGTAAGAATTTCCGCAGCGGCACAAGCGTCAGTTCTCACAACTTGCACTTTGCCATATTTTTCCACCTCTGGGTGGTGGTCGATTTTAATTTTAAATTTAGCCTTTTTCCATCTTGGATCACTAATACGAGAAGTGTTTGCTGTATCTAAAATAATGGCTAAGAATGGTTCTTTGAACCACTCCTCAGGTAAACGATCCATTTCAGGATATAGACGTGGGGTGAATGTCACATGGTTATCACCAAGAACATGGATTTCTTTATTTGGGAAATTATCTTTAAGCCAAGTGGCTAAACCCATTTGTGAACCAAGGGCATCAAAGTCAGGCATTGCGTGTCTAAAAATAGCGATTCTATCGTAACGTTTAATCGCGCTTAAAATACGAGTGATTTCTTTCTTGTTTGGTTTAAGGAAATTAGCAAGAGTGGAATCAAGTTTCATATTATTTACCCTTCACACACATATTGTAGGCATCACGAGCAATCATCACTTCTTCATCAGTTGGGATGATAGCCACTTTGATCTTACTATCAGTAGTGGAGATTAAAGCTTCTTTACCATGTAATGTCATATTGAAATCATTATCAATCTTCACACCTAAGGCTTCTTCAAGTAACTTACAAACATCTCTTCTAGTTCTTGGTTCATTTTCACCAATACCAGCGGAGAAGATAATTAAGTCACAACCACCTAATCTCACATAATATTGACCGATAAAATCGGCAATTCTTCTATTGAAGATTTCGTTAGCTAAGATCGCGTGTTTATCACCAGCTTCAGCCGCGGCTAAAACATCTCTAGAGTCATTAGAAATGCCAGACACACCTAAGAAACCAGATTTCTTATTAAACATTTGGTAAACTTCTTCCGCGGATTTACCTGTCACACTAACAACATAGTTGAAAACAGATGGATCCATATCACCAGTACGTGTACCCATCATGATGCCACCTAAAGGTGTTAAGCCCATTGATGTAGCAACACATTTACCATCTTTAATCGCGGTAATGGAAGCACCAGAACCAATGTGGCAAGAGATAATACGTGGATGTTCCACACCTGGTAAATATTTAGCGCCTTCTTGGGCTAAGTATTTATGAGATGTACCATGAGCACCATATCTACGAATGTCATATTTTTCAGTTAATTCATAAGGAATTGGGAATGTATAATCCGCTGGTTCCATTGTTTGATGGAAAGCAGTATCAAATGTCGCAATCGCTGGGCAGTTTGGAAGAGCTTCTTTGAAGGCTCTGAAACATGTTAAGTGCGCAGCATTATGAAGTGGGGCAAGTGGAATTAAAGATTCAATCTTCTTTTCTGTATCTTCGTTAAATAAAGCAGAAGCACTAAAGTACTTACCACCTTGAACGATACGGTGACCGATTGCCTTAATTTCATTAAAATCTTTAATAATACCTTTTTCGATAAAAGATTTAACCACTAATTGAGCGGCAACACCATGATTAGGGAATGCTGGATTAGTGACATCCTTTTTATCACCATATTTAATTGTAAAAATACCGTCTGGTAAACCAATTCTTTCACAGTTACCAGAACATAAAACTTTTTCTTCTGGCATTTCATAAAGTTTGAATTTCAATGAAGAGCTACCAGAGTTAATTGTCATTACTTTAGCCATAATAATATCCTTTCAAAGCACTACATATTATGGCATAGTTATCCTTTTGTTTCAATTCATTATATGAATTAATGTGTTTTTGCTAATTCTTGCTAGAATAGCGAATTAATAAAACTTGATTTTGATAGTGCTAATCATAAAAATATAGTTATGAAACATTCATTACTTTTTGCGTTATTACCTGTCTTTCTATTATCATCTTGTACTTCCTCTAGCGATGAAAAGTTTATGACTAAGAAAGTTGAAACTTTGATTACTCAGATTAATGAAAAGAAAATTGATGATATCTTTGATACTTTCTCGAAAAATAAACAGAATGAAATACCAACTTTAAGGGATGAAATAGTCTCATTGTGTGACTATTATCAAGGTGGCGCTTTTAAAAAGTGGATTTTACGTGGTGGAAGCGCTAGTAACACTAAATATGAAAAAGGCAAAAAGAGAGTCAATATTTATGATAAATTCCAAGTTGAATGCGAATATAAAAGCTATACTTTCGCTATCCGTTGGACCAGGTATGATGATTGGAATAAAGACAATATTGGCCTTAATACAATAGAAGTCTCTACTTATACTGAAGGCGTCATGTGGCCCGATCCAGAAACAAAGGTCACAGTAGGCATTGATAACACTGAAAAATAGGTTAAAAAATAGATAAAAAACTAAAAACCATTATTAAGATGGCGATTCTTTTCTATGAAAAGTTTTTTCAATCTTCAATTTATTTATTTTCATTTTTAATTATAATTAAATAATAGGGGACTTTCTTATGGCTTTTGGTTTATTATACGACTTCCTCAATGGTCAATGCATCGATGCTCACAACTACTTCGGTGCACATTTTATTGAAAAAGATGGAAAGGGCTATGTCACTTTCCGCTTATACGCTCCAATGGCGGATGATGTTTCTGTCATCGGTGAATGGAATAACTGGGATGTCGGTAAAGACAAAATGAATAAGATTGATGACTCAGGTGTTTGGGAAGTAACTATTCCAGGCTTACAAAATTATCAATGCTATAAATATCATTTCAAAAACGCCAAAGGTAAATATGTCGATAAAATCGACCCGTATGCTTTTTATAGTGAATTAAGACCAGGAACTTGTTCCCGTTTATTCGATATTAGAAATTTTGCTTGGCATGATGATCCATGGATGAAAGCTAGAACTAGAAATTTTGATAAACCTATGTCCATTTATGAAATGCACTTAGGTTCATGGAAAGGTAAAGCGGAAGATGGTCATCAACCTTCTTATGAAGAAGTGGCGGATACTCTTATTCCTTATATTAAAGAAGCAGGTTTTACCCATGTGGAATTCATGCCATTAATTCAATATCCATTTGATGGCTCATGGGGTTATCAAGGAACTGGCTTCTTTTCTGTAGATTCCAGATATGGTAATCCTTTCCAACTCATGTCTTTAGTGGACCGTCTCCATCAAGCGGGCATTGGTTGCATTATTGACTTTGCTCCAGTGCACTTTGCCACTGATAAGTGGGCACTAGCGAAGTATGATGGTTCATACTTATATGAATATTCTAATAAATGGAGAATCTCTCCATGGGGTAGTTATCAATTTGACTTAGGTAAAGACCCAGTGAGAAGTTTCTTAATGAGTGCGATGAATTATTTCGTCGATTATTTCCATTTTGATGGTGTCCGAGTGGATGCTGTTAGTAACATCATTTATTACAATGGAGACTCTTCAATCGGTCAAAACGATGGTGCGGTCGAATTCATTAAGAGATTAAATGCTAAGCTCCATATCGCCCATGATAGTGTGATGATGATCGCCGAAGATAGTACCGCTTTCTCAGGTACAACTAGACCAACAGAATATGGTGGTCTTGGTTTTGACTATAAGTGGGACTTAGGCTGGATGAATGATACATTGAAGTATTATTCAAAAGACCCAGTTTATAAGAAATGGGAACACTATAACATCACCTTCTCTATGGCCTATTTCTATAGTGATAATTTCATGCTTCCTTTATCTCATGATGAAGTCGTCCATGGTAAAGGCACCATTATCAATAAGATGTGGGGTGACTATTATCAAAAGTTCTGTTTAATTAGAAACTTATATACATATCAATTTGCGCATCCTGGTAAGAAACTTAACTTCATGGGTAATGAATTAGCTTCCTTTGATGAATGGGATGAGAATAAATCATTACCATGGGTTTTAAAGACCTTCCCTGCTCATGACAGTGTGTCTCGTTTAATGCGAGACTTAAATAGAATCTATCAACATGAACCAGCGATGTATTTTGAAGAACACAATCCAGAACACTTCCACTGGTTAATGGTGGATAATGCGAATGATAGTATCTATGCTTTCCAAAGGAAAGTTAATGACGATGTTTTAGTCTTCGTCTTTAATATGACCACTAATTACTATGAATCATATGGCATTCCACTTATGGAAAGTGGTACATATGAGGAAATATTTAATTCGGATAAAGATGTTTATGGTGGTGATAACCAATATAACGGCTTACCTGTTGATAGTGAACCAGGTAGCTTTGAAGGTTTACCAGCCCATATGAACATCAAACTTGCAAGCTTTGGTGCTTGTATCTTTAAGAAAATAAAATAAGGAGTGACTATATGTTTGAAAATAAACAACAGTTTAAAGAAGAATATGCTCGTCGTCTCGTCGAACGTTATGGCGTGAGTGTTGAAAACAGTCACATCTCTGAAAGATATACGGTCTTAGGAGAAATGGTCAGAGACTACGCTAACGTGGACTGGGGTAAAACTCACGATAAAACAATTGATAGTAAAAGAACATTAATCTATTTCTCCATGGAATTCTTGATTGGTCGACTTTTAGTCAACAATCTCCAAAACATGGGTATTTATGATGTAGTTAAAGAAGGATTAGCCGATTATGGCATCAACATCCATGAACTAGAAGAACAAGAAAGTGATGCTGGTCTTGGTAATGGTGGTCTTGGTCGTTTAGCGGCCTGCTTTCTAGATAGTATTGCCTCTTTAGGCTATGTTGGTCACGGTAACTGTATCCGTTATGGATACGGCTTCTTCCGTCAAAAGATTGTCAAAGGTAAACAAGTTGAATTACCTGACCAATGGTTAACTAATGGTAACGTCTGGGAAGTTAGAAGAGCGAAATACGCTGTTGAAGTGAAATTATATGGTACTCCTGAAACTTATCTTAAGCCAGACGGCACATATGGTATTAGAACCGCAAACACATTAAATGTGCGCGCCGTTCCATATGATGTCCCAGTTGTGGGCTATCGTAACCATGTAACTAATACATTAAGACTTTGGAATGCTGAACCAACAAGTGATCCTTTACCAAAAGGTGTCTCATTCAAAGAATATTGCAACGGCTTAGAAGAATTATGTCATGGTCTATATCCAGATGATTCCACTGAAGAAGGTAGAATCCTTAGATTAAGACAACAATATTTCCTCGTTAGTGCGGGTCTACAATCCACTCTTTGTTCCTATTACAGACACCATGGTACCCTAAAGGGTATTCATGAACAATATGTCTTCCAACTCAATGACACTCACCCAATTTTAGCCATCCCAGAAATGATGAGAATCATGATGGATGAATACAATATGGGTTGGGATGAAGCTTGGGAAGAAGTGACCCAATCTATGGCGTTCACTAACCATACAGTTATGCCAGAAGCCTTAGAAAAATGGCCTGTTAGATATGTGCAAGATTTAATCCCACGTGTCTATATGATTATTGAAGAAATCAATCGTCGTTTCTCGATTGAAATGGCAAACAATAATGTCCCAAATGACGCTAGATATCAAATGAGCATCATTAAAGACGGTCAAATCCATATGTGTAACTTAGCCATTTATACATGCTTCTCTGTGAATGGTGTTGCCGCTTTACACACTGAAATCTTAAAGAGCATCACCTTTAAAGACTTCTATAACTACATGCCACAAAAGTTCAACAATAAGACTAACGGTGTGACCCATCGTAGATGGCTAGTTAACGCTAATCCAAAACTCACTCAATTAATCAATAGTTGTATTGGGGAAGATTGGATTACTAATATGGACTTAATCAAAGGCTTTGAAAAATTCAAAGATGATGAAAAAGTCTTACAGTCCATTGGCAATATTAAATACGCTAATAAGGTGGCTTTAGCCAACTATATTAAAGAGAATAACGGCATTGAAGTAGATCCTAACTCCATCTTTGATGTTCAAATTAAAAGACTCCACGCTTATAAACGTCAACTCTTAAACATCTTCCATGTCATCTACTTATATCAACGAATGAAGGAAGACCCATCATTTAGAATCTACCCACATACATATATCTTTGGCGCGAAAGCTGCGCCTAGCTATGTCTATGCGAAGAAGATTATTGAATTAATCCTTGCTGTTGCCGAAGTCATTAATAACGATGAAGAAACAAATAAATACCTCAAAGTTGTTTTCATTGAAAACTATGGTGTCACTCTCGCCGAACTCATTATTCCTGCCGCTGATGTCAGTGAACAAATTAGTACTGCTGGTAAAGAAGCAAGTGGTACATCTAATATGAAACTCATGATGAATGGGGCAATTACTTTAGGCACAATGGATGGCGCTAATATTGAAATCGTCCAACGTGGTGGAGAAGAAAATAACGTCATCTTCGGTTTAAGAAGCGAAGAAGTAGAAGCCCATTACGCTAAGGGCGACTATAATCCATGGGATATCTATAATAACGATCACCGCATCAAAGCGGTCTTAGATTCCTTATTCAATGGTCCTTGGTCTGGTTTCCGTCATGATAAATTCACCATCATCTTTGATGAAATCATGAATAAACATGATGAATACTTCATCCTCGCAGACTTTGAGTCTTACGTTAAAGCGCAAGAAAAGATTCAAGAACTCTATCAGGATAGAAAGCATTGGAACAAGATGTGCTTAATGAATATCGCTAATTCAAGTTTCTTCACCAGTGATAGAACTATCAAGAGTTACGCTGAAGAGATTTGGCACTTAGAGAAGGTTAAATAATTATGGCCATAGATTTATCAAATTTATATCAAAAACAAAGTGAATTAGACGCTAGAATCGCGGATAATCATCACATTACTTATGAAACAACTAGAAGCAGAAGAATCCTCGCTCTTCTCGTAGAGTTTGGGGAATTCGCTAACGCTACTAGATGTTTCAAATATTGGTCTAATAAACCAAGTGAAGCACAAGATATCGTCTTGGACGAATATGTTGATGGTTTACATTTCTTCCTTTCTCTAGGTATTGATATTAAAGCTAGTAAGAAAGTTTATCACTACACTAAACATAGTGATGATCTTATAGAACAAATCTTAGAAGTCTATAGACTAGCCTCCATCTTCTTAAAGAAACAAGATGAAAAGAGCTATGTTAAAGCCTTCCAAGCCTTTATCAATATTGT
>CAMJEC010000020.1 GCA_946404585.1 uncultured Caryophanales bacterium | reverse complement strand
TTGCTAAAAGGGAGAACAATATGAAAAAGTTATTTATCTATTACTCATACACTGGTCGTGGTGATATCGTTGCTCAAAAAATGCAAGAAAAAGGCTATGATATTCGCAAAGTTGAAACAGTGAAGAGTTTACCTAAATCATTCTTTTGGGGCATGATGGTTGGTGGCTTCCAAGCGGGAGCCAAAAAGAAAGCCGCTCTTAAAGAATTTGACCAAGATATTTCCAACTATGAAGAAATCGTTATTGGCTCACCAATTTGGAATGGAGCATTTACTCCTGCCATCAACAGTGTTTTAAGTCTTTTAGATTTATCTAATAAGAAATTATCTTTTGTCTTCTATTCTGGTAGTGGCGAAGGTAAAAAAGCTGTTAAGCGCATTAATAAAGAATATCCAAACACGCCATATATTTTCCTTAAGGATCCAAAGAAATATCCTGAAGAACTTAATAAATTAGATTAACAATGAAAAGATTCCTCTCGATCATCATCAAGGCTTTAGTAATAATCGTTTTAGTTTTAACGATTGTTTTAATTGCCGTTATTAAAAAGAACCCAGAAGCAGCTGAAGCCATGACAAAAGGATTCTCTAGAGGCTATATTCAAGTTACTAGTTTTATAAGTGGATTAATCCCATTTGTGTCTCTTACCGAACTAGTGGTTATCACAATTGTAATTGTAAGTATTGTATTAATCGTTCTAGTCATTAGAGACTTAGTTAAAATCCGTCCTTTAAAGGCAATTAGTAAGTTTCTTACTATTCCAGTGATGGTTTTAACTGTCGTAGCCTTGTATTCATTATCTTGTCAAATGGCTTATAACCGTAAAGAGATGCCTCTTCCATATTATGAAGGTGATGTGGAAAGAACCGAATATGTCGATATCTATAACTTCTTCGCTGATGATGTCAATCTATGCATTAGTCAATTAGAGTTCACCGAAGAAGGCGATGTCAAAGGCTATGATTTAAATGAAGCCACTAAGTTAGTTAAGGAAGCATATAAGATTATCACTGATGATTATTTTGCCCCTTACTTTGGAGCGGTTAAACCAATGATGTCTTCTTTCATCTATCGTGAATTCCAAATCACTGGTGTTACCTTTAACGCCTTAGGCGAGGCTAATATCAATGTGCTTAACACTAAAGTTAATTTCCCACTTACTATCGCTCATGAACTTGCCCACACTAAAGGAGTGATGCGAGAAGATGACGCTAATAAACTAGCGTTCTATGTCTGCTTAAATAGTGAAAGTCCATTTCTTAGATATAGTGCTTACACAAGTTATTTTTATCAAATGAAAACAATGGCGAGTGGCACTTATCTCACTGAAAGTGAAAGAGAAGGCTTACATCAAGTAGATCCCGCTTTTAATAAGACAACAAGTTATGTGAGTAACTTCTGGAAGAAACATAACTTACTAGGAGATATCGGTGAATGGTTTAATAATCTTTACATCAAATCTAGTGGTGTCAAAGAAGGCACCAGTTCCTATAGTGGTGGCACACAATCGGAATATGATCCAACCACCCATAAGTTAATACCATCTTTATATCAAAAACTATTTTTCGAAAAATACTATCGATAAAGTTGCATTTAATTAGAAATTAATTCTAATAAAAGCTAAAATATCAACATGAGAAAAGAACCATTAAATATTAAGAATCAAAAGTTTACCGGTGAAAGAGCCTTATTCAACACCCATAATGCGGTTATTGAAAGTTGCTTATTTCATGATGGGGAATCTCCTTTAAAAGAGAGCTCTGATTTAAAACTAAATAATGTTACTTTCCAGTGGAAGTACCCTTTATGGTACACCACAAATGTAGAAGTTATTAATTCTACCCTTTTAGAAACGGCGAGAAGTGGCATTTGGTATACTAACCACCTTTTGATGGAAAAGTGTCTTATTTCGGCTCCTAAGACCTTTAGAAGGGGTAATGACATCACACTCGTGGACTGTGAACTACCAAACGCTAGTGAAACTTTATGGAAATGCACTAATATCAAACTTAAAGATGTCACTGTTAAAGGCGACTACTTTGGTATGAATAGCGAAAACATTGAAGCTGATAATCTCACCCTTGATGGTAACTATCTCTTCGATGGTGGTAAAAACATCGTTATTAAGAATTCTATTCTCAATAGTAAAGATTCGTTCTGGAATGTAGAAAACGCCACTGTCATTAACTGCAAGATAAACGGTGAATACCTTGGTTGGAATAGCAAGAACCTCACATTCATTGATTGCGAAATCTCTTCCTTACAAGGACTTTGTTATATCAAAGGTTTAAAAATGGTGAACTGCAAGTTACTTGATACTTCATTAAGCTTTGAATACTGTGAAGATATCGACGCTGATATTATTGATGTCATTGAATCAATTAAAAACCCCACAAGTGGAGTAATCCGCTGCAAGGGCTATAAAGAATTAATCGTTGATGAAAATAAACGCGGTGATGCTCAAATCATCGTTAAGGAATAATATGAAATATAACTTTGATAAGTTAAGTAATAGAAGACATACGCATTCTGAAAAATGGAATGTGAAAGATAATGAACTACCAATGTGGGTCGCTGACATGGACTTTATGGTCATGCCTGAAATACAAGAGGCAGTTAAGAAAGCCGCTACTGATGGTAGTTATGGCTATTCATATCCCACAGAAGAATTCTTTAAAGCATATCAATACTGGTGGAGGTCCCGTCATGATTTAGAACTAGACACTAAATCTATGATTTATGTGACTGGTGTGGTGTCCGCTTTAGACTCATTAGTGAGAACATTAACTAATGAAAATGATAATGTGATGATTCTTTCTCCTGTCTATAACAACTTCTTTACAGTTGTGACAAATAACAAAAGAAACCTGATTGTCTCAGATTTGATTTATCAAAATGATAATTTCTATATCGATTATCAAGACGTTGAAGAAAAGGTTAAAAAGCACAATGTCAAACTATTTATCTTCTGTAACCCTCATAACCCAGTAGGTAAGATTTGGGAAAAAGAAGATATCGAAAAACTATATAACATCTTAGCCAAATACAATGTCCAAATGATTTCTGATGAGATTCACTGCGATATTGTTGATCCAGGCTATAAATATGTCCCAGCATTAAGTATCTCTAATGATATCATTACCTGTATCGCACCTTCTAAAGTCTTCAACTTAGCGGGTCTACATAGTGCGCTTACAGTCGTTAATAATCCTGAACTAAAGAACAAGATTGAAGCGGCTTTCTATCACGATGATATTGGTGAAGCTAGTTACTTCGCTGTTCCCGCGGTTATTGCAGCATATACACAAGGCGCTCAATACGTTGATGAACTTAATCAATATCTATTAATTAATAAAGAATATGTTAAGAATTATCTAAAAGATAATCTCCCACATGTTAAATATGTTTCAGGCCATGCGACATACTTATTATGGCTTGATATATCTTATTACGGTTTACCTAGCGATAGATTCGCTAAAGAACTTAGAGAACAAACTGGTCTATTCATTAATGATGGTCTCCATTATGGTAAAAATGGTGGAGCCTTTATTAGAGTTAACGTTGCGACTAGTTTAGATAATGTGAAAGATGCAATGTCACGCTTAAGTGCATACTTGAAAGGAAAATAATATGCGTAAAGATTTTGGACCACAAACATGGGTTTACCCAATGCCAGTACTTATCATTGGTACTTATAATGAAAACAATGAACCAAATGCGATGAATGCCGCTTGGGGTGGTACCTATGATTACAATCAAATTATGATTTGTTTATCATCACATCAAACCACAGACAACATTAGACTTAAAAAAGCCTTAACAGTGAGCTTTGCCACTGTGGAAACAATTACCGCGAGTGATTATGTTGGTATTGTTAGCCAAAAGAAAGAAAAAGATAAGATTGCTAAAAGCGGTCTTAAATATGAAAAGGCTAAACATGTCGACGCTCCAATATTTACTGACTATCCATTAACTCTAGAATGTGAAGTCGTTGATATCATTAATGAAGGTGAAGGTGGTGGAAACATCATCGCTAGAATCGTTAATGTCAGCGCTGATGAAAGTGTCCTTGACGCTAACGGCAAAGTCGACACAAAGAGAATCAACTTCGTATCATTTGATCCAATCGCTAATGAATATCGTAAGATTGGTGAAACAGTGGCCTTAGCCTTTAGAGAAGGCAACAAACTTAAATAATGAAAAAGAACCCTTTATAAGGGTTCTATTTTCTTTCCATCACCATTTCTTTAGCGTACTCTAACTGTTTATCAGTGACCTTGCCTGAAGAAATAAGTGAAGCAATTTCATATATCTTTTCATCAAGAGATAATTCTTTAATCGTGGTGTAGGTACGATTATTAGATACCTTCTTAGCGATTCTTATATGGTGGTCAGATAAGCTTGCCACTTGTGGTAAGTGGGTTATGGTAATGACTTGATGACCATATGATAATTCTTTAATCTTTTTAGCGACCTTACTAGCGACATCTCCAGAGATACCTGTATCGATTTCATCAAAGATGATTGTGCCAATCTTTTGGGCTTTTACATAAAGAAGTTTAATCGCTAACATGATACGGCTAAGTTCGCCACCAGAGACAACCTTGGCTAATGGTTTAAGACCTTCGCCGATATTAGTTTCAATAAAGAATTCAATCGTATCAATACCTGTTTCATTGAAGATAGAGATATCTAAATCAGCATCTTTTTCTTTACCGATAACTGCGACATTGAAACGACAAGATAAGGCTAATTCGTTAAGAGTCTTTTCTAAATCTTTAGTGATGCTTAAGCCAATATCTTCTCTGACTTTGTGTAAGTCCAATGCACGCGTATAAGCTTCATCATAGGCTGCTTGAAGTTTATCTTTTTCTTCTTTTAGAAGAATGGAGTAATCTTCTTTATATTTCAATAAGGCATTAAGTTCATCTTCATACGCTCTTAGTTCATCAAATGTCTTATTGTATTTCTTCTTTAAGGCATTGATTGCGTGACTTCTTTCAATTAAAACATCAAGATGTTCTGGATCATAGTTAAGATAGTCCGCTTTCTTTTTGATTTCTTCAAACATATCTTCTAACTCATAATAAGCATTATTGAGTCTTTCAATATAATCCTGATATTCATTTTGATATTCAGATAACTTACTAACGTTTTCCTTAATGGTGTAGATGTTATTAAGGGCATCCCCATCCATTAATTCTTTACTTTCCATAAGTAAGGAATAAATCTTATCGTAGTTCTCTAATAAAGAGATTTCAGAATTAATTTCTTCCTCTTCATTTTCTTTTAAGCCTAGTGCTTTGATTTCACTATAGGCATATTCATATTCTTCCTGATTACGATTAAATTCATCAATACGTTTGACCAAGGCATTATAGGAACTAGCTTGTTCTTTTAATGCACTGAAACTCACTAAATACTTATCAAGGTATTGGTTAACTAAACGAGAATTAAAACCATCAACCATAGCTAAATAGTTCTCGTTATTGAATAGCTTTACCATATCAAATTGCTGATGGATGTCAGCGATTAATGACATGATGTACTTAAGTTCGTTTAAAGTAATGGTGGTGTCATTGATCTTAACGACATTCTTCGTGGAAGAGATGGTTCTTTTGATCTCAATAAGTCCATCTTTTTCAGGAACACCTGCTTTTTCTAAAGCGGCGCGAAGTAATGGGGTATTATTATCAAATACACCTTGCACAACAGCCTTTTCTTCCCCTTGCCTAATCATTTCAGAGGCGGCTCTTTCGCCTAAAAGAAGGCCAATGCAGTCGATGATTAAACTCTTACCAGCGCCGGTTTCACCAGTTAAGACAGTTAAACCATCTTTGAAGTCAATCTCGATATCTTCGATGATTGCGAAATTTTGTACCTTTAATTTAATTAACATGCTTATATGATAACCAATTAATCAGGAAATAACATACCTTATTTGATATCTTTTTTAAAACCGATACCATGTCGGCTATTTTCGGGGACAAAAAAGAGGGGACAAGTGCATTAGTTTAGCACAAAAGTCATACATGAAAAAGCAATACAAAACACCTTAAAATGTAACAAAACAAGGTTAAATACCCCCAATATGGTACTTTTTTCTTTATTTTTTTAATAAAAACTTGAAATTAATTAATGCGCGCACTAAATTATAAATAAATAAGGAGAGAATCTATATATGGAAAACAAGAAAATTTTGCGTACCACATGTATTGCTTTCGTCTTATGGTTAATCGCTGCTTTAATCACAGGTATTTTAGGTGTCAGCGATCTCTGTAACGGCGGCGTCGGTGTCTTGAATAGCGAATTATTCACATATGGCTTACGTGCCTCTATTCAATATTACTGCTTAATGTGGAAACCATCTCAATTCAGTCATCCAACAGCCTACGTTGGCGTAGTGCTCGTTTTTGTTGCCCTCACAATGGGTATCGCAACAATCGTTTTAGCAATTAAGAAAAAGAAACCAGTCCTTTTACTTACAGCATTAACAGAAATTATTGCTATTGGTTTCTTACCATTCATTTTCATCTTCGTTATCCCAATGGTGGAAATGCGTGTTATGAGAGCTGTTCCAATGCTCCTTATGGGTGGTGCTACAGGTCTTAACTTATTTGCTATCTATTTTGCAATTTTACCAGTCATCAGAGACTTACTTGGTCTCTTAGACAAAGCCGCTGGTGCAGAACAAAAGAAAGAAGAATGCTGCTGCGGTGAAGCCGGTTTAGGTGAAGAAGAAGTTCGCGCTCTCGTTAAAGAAGGCGTTGATCAACACGTCGAAGAATATCACCAAGAAAAAGAAGAAGAACCAGCTCCAGCTCCAGCTCCAGAAAAAGAACCTGAACCAGAGCCAGAACCAGAGCCAGAAGAAGAACCTGAAGAAGAAGACGAGGAAGAGGAAGAAGAAGACGATGAAGCCCCTGCCGAAGTCGGTGCTGATGGTTTAGTCATTAAGGGTAAGAGAAAGAGAAAACCATTCGAAACCCGTTTAAGAAATAGTGAATTTGACTTACGTCATAAATACTATGATCTCCGTGACTATATTAAATGGTATGGTTTAAGAAACCGTGTCTCTATCCCAGGCGATACATTCTCTTATAAGAGACAACGTTATGCCTTCGTTACAATCGTTGGTAAACATCTCCGTATCTACTTACAACTCAACCCACAAGATTATGCTTATAGCACAATCCCAGTTGAACAAGCTGAAGCTAAGAAGTACGAAGATCTCCCATGCTTACTCCGCATTAAGAGCGACTTATCCTATCGTAGAGCAAAGAAACTCGTCGATGATTTAATGGCTAAGATTGGCATGCCAAGACCAGAAGGCGAAGAACCAAAAGAAACACAAAAGAAAGACTAATTGTCTCTCTTGAGTATTAAAAACCGTTAGCATCCGCTAGCGGTTTTTTGTTGCCTTAAAAGACGTAAAAAAAGACATCTTACGATGTCATTTTATATTCAGTGGTGGCTCAGGCCGGGAGCGCGCCGGCGACACTCAGATTTTCAGTCTGATGCTCTACTAACTGAGCTACCGAGCCATTTCTTTAAAAAAGCGCTGGCGGATCTGACGGGAATCGAACCCGCGGTCTTCTCCGTGACAGGGAGACATGTTAACCGCTACACCACAGATCCGTGTTAACGCGCTTTATTATTATCATAGAAAAATAAATTAAATGCAATAGTAAATTAATCAAAATATTAAAAAAACGCCGAGACATTTCTCAGCGTCTTTTTAATTACATTAAAGATTAATAATTTTCGACTCTTAATTCGAAATATGATTGTGGGTGTCCACAAGCTGGGCAAACCTTTGGTGCTTCTTTACCAACGTGGATATGACCACAGTTACGGCACTTCCAAACGACGACGTCTGGAGCGATGAAGATCTTATTGGCTTTAACTTTTTCTAAAAGTTTAAGATATCTTTGTTCATGTTCCGCTTCGATCTTAGCGACTAAAGCAAACTTAGCAGCGATTTCCATAAAGCCTTCTTCTTTTGCTTCTTCCGCCATCTTCTTATACATGTCAGTCCATTCGAAGTTTTCGCCTTCAGCGGCCGCTTTTAAGTTTTCAACGGTGCTTGGGACTTGACCATCATGTAAGTACTTGAACCACATCTTAGCGTGTTCTTTTTCATTCTCTGCTGTTTCTAAGAAAATCGCAGCGATTTGTTCATAGCCTTCTTTTTTGGCTTGGCTTGCAAAATATGTGTATTTGTTGCGGGCTTGTGATTCACCAGCAAAAGCCATTTCTAAATTCTTTTCGGTTTTACTACCTTTTAATTCCATATGTATTGTCTCCTATACAAATAGTTTATGGCATTAATAACAATTAATCAATTTGTTTGCTTGCTAAATTTTTGTTTAATAGCAGTTTCTAATAAACTAATCAAAAGCATGAAAATAATTGCGAATAATGAATAGGCAAAAACCCCAGTCAAATTAGTGGGGTCTTCTTGTCTTACAAAGTGGATGACACTACCTAAACCATTCTTCGTAAAACCAGTAATAACTTCCGCCATAATTTCCAGTTTAAAAGATAAAGAGAAACTAGAAGCAATACCGACTAAAATATAAGGAATAGATAGTGGGAGTTTTATAAATAAAACTCTTTGGAAATAGCCAGCTCCATCAATCTGAGCAGCATAGTCAACTTGCTGATCAACTTTTCTAATACCGCCCGCTACAGCTTCGTAGAGGATTGGAAAACAAACAATAACGACTACGAAGATAGGGGCATTTTTGGGGGCTACCATGACCACAAATAGGAAGACTAAAGCCACAGTTGGTATGCTTTTAATCGTGGTCATGAGTGGCTTTAGAAATGTATGGACTTGCGGGTGATTACCCGCAGGAATGCCAATAATTAAGGCAAGGGCAAATGATATCGCAAAACCAATAAGCATTCTTAAGAATGTATAGCCTAAACATTGATATGAATATGGCTTAGTTAATAAAACACCAAATTCTTGGAATGTCGCTATTGGAGAAGGGAATATCCCATTATTGGTATCAAAGCATGCTGAAAGAATAAACCATAGGGCAATTACAAATAATGTACCTAAGCCGAAGAGAGTATATTTATTAGAAATAAACTTCTTCATTAACTCCCTCAATATTAAAGAGCTTTAAGAAGTTTTCAACCGCTGTTTTATTTTCTTTAGCGGCCTTAAAGCCTAAGCCCATACCGTTGTTATTCTTAGTAACATTAGCAGCGGCAGCTGGCGCAATACCGTAGACGGTATTAGCGTTTTCAACTCCTTCTAAAGCAGTATTAAATGTCTCTGGATTAGCGATGACTGTTTCAATATCGCCTTTTAAAGAATCTAAGAAAGATTGAGCGGTTTCTCTGGCCACTGATTTCTTGACGAAAACAGAAGCTTGGAATAAATCTAAGCCATTGCTCTTTTCTTTATATTTGGCTTGGATATCAGCGTAGACCTTAACGTTTTCTTTTTTAGATAAAACGTTTGTTAAAACAGGTTGGGCTAATAAGACATAGTTAGGAACAACATTGTTACCTTCAGCATCAACGAATGATCCTGAAGTCGCTGCGGCTGCAGCATCGCTAACAGCACTCACATAAGAAATGTTAGCGTCATAAGTATCGCCATAAACATAATGGAAGATTTTGTCTGGGACATTACCTTTTTGGAATAAAAGGATTTTGTCATTAGCATCGAGTTCGTTGTTAGTGTCGTTACCTAAACTTACGAGATAGAAATTACCAAATGTGATTGTTGCGGCAATTTGGTATTCAGCTTTCTTGTTGATGATGGCTTGCATACCAGCGTTAGTTGGTAAGACAACGACATCCTTCTTACCAGCGACCATTAAAGGTAAGATGCCTTCCGCTGGGTTAGAGTTAGTTTCAAACTTTTCAACCTTGGCGTAGTTATAGAACGCTAAAGCAGGAGCGCCGGTTGGGGCGATGATACTTAAAGATGTACGATCATACTCTGGTGCCTTTGACTCAGAGTTAGATGTAGCTGGTTGACTGTTGCAGGCTACGAGCATAAGTGCGGCAGCCATGAGTGATATATATTTTTTCATTTTTAGATTTTCCTCCTTGGTAATTATAGAATAATTCTTTATAATAAAATGTGATGTAGGTCACACAATTATTATGAAAATACCACTTTTACAAGTTTTAACTAAAAAAGAACACAAATTGGTGAAGGGTTACCAGGTCACCAAAAACAGTGTTATCAATCATGAAGGTGATCTCTGCGAAAACGTCGGAGTCATCATTTCTGGTAAAGTCGATATTGTTTCTTATTCCTTCCAAGGTAAAGAACAGATTCTTAACTCTCTTAAAGCGGGAGATATTTTTGGTAACAATTTAATTTTCTCTAGCGAACCTATTTATCGTGGGGATGTCATCGCTAAAGAAAAATGTGTTATCGCTTTTATCAATAAAGAGAATTTGCTTTATCTATTACAAAATAACCAAGAGTTTCTAACTCTCTATTTAAAAGCTCAATCTGACTTTGGTAAATTTCTTAACGCGCGTATACAATTATTATCATTTACTAATGCGGAAGAAAGACTCGTTTATTACGCAAGTAAAAACGACAATGTGATTACTTTTAAAAACGTTACAACATTAGCCGCTCAAATTGGTATACAAAGAGAAACTTTGTCTCGTTTATTGACGAGTCTAGTAAAACGCCATCTCATCAAAAAAGAGAAGGGAAAAATTACTTTCTTAAAGAAAAGGCGCTAACCTACTTGTTAACGCCGTGGATTTCTAATAAGTTTTCGTAAAGAGCTAATCTAGTGGCTAGGCCAACACCGCCTGGAACTGGAGTTTGAAGACCAACTGGAAGTCCTGGGATAGCGTCACCTTTTAAACCATCTTCAGTTCTAGAGATGCCAACATCAACGATAACGGCATCTTTTTTATAAGTGAAGCGATTATCTAAGAAGCCAGCCTTACCAATCGCCACAACAATGACGTCTGCGTGAGCGATATAGAAAGCCATATCTTCAGGAGTGGTTTTGCTATGCAAAACGGTTACGTTCATATTCTCTTTAAGAAGGAGTTTTGCCATTGGTTTACCGACGATATTACTACGGCCGATAACGACAGCATTCTTTCCTTGCATAGGAATCTTTTCAAAGTGTAAATAGTTAATAATACCTTTTGGGGTACATGGAACAAGAGAGGATAATGGATGGAAACCATCAACATCTTTTTTAGGATCAACTGCTAATTTAATGACTTCTTCATCAATACCTTTTGGTAAAGGCATTTGGACGATAAAGCCATCATGAATGTCATCTTTGTTTAATTCATTGATAACCTTCAATAATTGTTCTTGAGTTGTTTCTAAAGGTAACTTAATTAAGTCTGCTTTGATGCCTAATTCATCAGCATCTTTAAGCTTCCCGCGCACATATGCGCAGCTAGCCGCGTCCTCATTCACTTGGACGATAGCGATGCATGGTTTTCTTTCTAAACCCGCTACTAAATTTTTAATCTCTTCCTTACGAAGAGCAACGTATTCTTTGATAGTCATATTACTTTACAATTTCATTCAATTCTTTCGCATTGAATTGTCTTAATTTGATGCCAGCTAATTCAAGCATTTTTCTACTAGCTTGAACGCCAACTGTGTCAGCGTATTTATTTTCTAAATAAATTATTTCCTTAATGCCCACTTGTACGCATGCTTTCGCGCACTCATTGCATGGGAATAACGTGACGTATAAGCGACAACCCTTAAGCGCGCTTCCGTTACGCGTATTTAAAATCGCGTTAAATTCTGCGTGACAGACATAGAGATATTTAGAATCTAAGCCTTCACCTTTGTTCCAAGAGAGTTGACTTTCATCAACACCTTTTGGCATACCGTTATAGCCGATAGATACGACCTTATTATCGTCATCGACGATACATGCGCCTACTTTTGTATTGGGATCCTTGCTTCTTAAAGCGCTCAAAGAAGCGATACCCATAAAGTATTCATCCCAAGAAATATTATTGTGTTCCATATAAGAATTATTATAACGATATTTGATTCTAAGGCAACTTAATATTACAATATTAATACTATGGCAATTGTTGGTATTGATAAACTCTCATTACTAGATTATGAAGACAAGGTTTCTGTGGTCTTATTCTCCCAAGCCTGTAACATGCGTTGCCCGTTTTGTCATAATGGTGCAGCCGTATTAGGCGCGAGCAAAGAAGACGAACTAGACTTTGATGAAATCTTAGCTTTTTTAAAGACCAGAACTGGCCTTGTAGATGCCGTTGTTTTCAGTGGTGGTGAACCAACAATGTTAGAAGATTTGAAGGTTAAAATCAAAGCGGTTCGCGACCTTGGCTTTTTAATCAAATTAGACACTAATGGTACTAACCCAGAATTACTTGAAGAATTACTTGATGAAGGGCTCTTAGATTATGTCGCTATGGACATTAAAAACTGTCCTAATTTATACGCGGAAACATGTGGCCTAAAGTTCATCAATGTCGATAATATCAAAAAGAGTATTTCTCTTATTATCAATAAAGCTCCTGACTATGAATTTAGAACAACCTTAGTCAAAGAATTCCATGAAAGAATGGACTATGATGCCTTTAAAGATTTGATCAAAGGCGCAAAGCGTCTATTCTTACAAAAGTTCGTGGATAGAGAGGGTTGCATTAAAAAAGGCCTCCACGAAGTTGACGTAGTGGAAGCCAGTAAATTAAGAGATTATCTTTCTGGATTTATTCCAGAAGTGAATCTACGTGGTTATTAACGCTTAAGCATCAAATATTTATCAATAAAGACGCTAGCAATAGAAGCATCGCCAACTGCGCTTGCTACTTGACGGACGTCTTTTTTTCTTGTGTCGCCTATGGCGAATAAACCAGGAAGAGATGTTTCCATTCTCTCATTGGTAATGATGAAGCCATGTTCGTCAGTTTCCACTAAGGACTTGAATAAATCGTTTTGTGAAACTTGACCGATAGCGACGAAAACGTTATTAGTTGGATATTCATGGATAGTGTGATCCATGGTGTTTTCAAAACGTAAACCCGCTAATTCGTTTTGTCCTAAATAAGCGACAAGATTCATGTTGTGAGTAATGTGAACGTTATCTTTTTGTCTTAAACGATCCACTAAGATTTGATCAGCAAAGAAGCGGTCAAATAAAGTGAAGACATAAACATTAGCACTTGTTTGTGCAAGCATTAAAGCGTATTGAAGAGCGGTATTCGCATCACCGATTAAATAAACATCTTTATCTTTATAGAACGCGCCATCACACACCGCACAGAATGAGATACCTTTACCGATGAACTCTTCTTCGTTTGGAAGACCCATTTTACGGTGTTTAACGCCGTTAGCTAAGACAACAGCTTTTGCTTGATATGTATGGTAATTAGTGGTGACTTCAAAAACATCATCAACCTTTAAGACTCTTTGGACTTCTTCGAGTTCAAATTTAGCGCCTAAATCAAGGATTTGCTCAAAGAGATTACCAGCAAAATCTAGACCAGAAATCTCTTTGATACTTGGAAGATTTTCGACACGAGGAGAATTGGCGATTTGACCACCAAAATTTTCCTTTTCTAAGATTAAGACTGAGCGACCGGCCCTGAGTAAGTTCAGAGCCACACTCATCCCTGCGGGACCACCGCCAACAACAATGACATCAATCATATTAGTTTAAACTCTCGATGTAGCCTTTGATATTGGAAGCGTTCTCGAAGACATCGTTAGTGCCATCTTCTTTTGGAACAATTAATGTTGGAGCTTTTCTGACACCAAATGCTTTTGTTTGTTCAGCATTTTCTTCAGCGTCAACAACACTGTATTTGACACCAGCTTTATCTAGAAGCATCTTAGCCATCTTACAGTTTGGACATGTCTTTGTGGCGAATAATAAGATTTC
>CAMJEC010000019.1 GCA_946404585.1 uncultured Caryophanales bacterium | reverse complement strand
GGGCACATCTTATCTAAGTGCTTTGCAAAATATGCTTTAAGTGCTTCTTTATAAGCATTACGTGATTCATCATCGCCTAAGGTATTAATGGCGATTTTAACGTTTTCTAAGTTCAAAGAACTTAAGATGGTATATGCTAAGGTGATGACTTCAACATCGATTTCAGGAGAGTTGTTACCCACTGCTTCGACACCGAATTGGTTGAACTGTCTATATCTACCTAATTGTGGTCTTTCGTAACGGAAAACAGGGCCACAATAATAAACCTTAAATGGAAGTTCGTTCGTGGCTAATAATTTATTTTGCACGATTAAACGCATAATGCCCGCGGTAAATTCTGGACGTAAGGTGATAGAACGATCAGCTTTATCGTTAAATGTGTACATTTCCTTACGGACGATGTCACTACCTTCACCCACACCACGCACAAATAACTCACTATGTTCCATAACTGGAGGTCTAACTTCGTTATAGGCGAATAATTCACAAATTTGTTTTAAAACATTTTCGATATAAGCGAAACCATTGGCTTCTTCACCAATGATGTCGTGAGTACCTTTAACATTATTTGTTAACATATCTTTTCTCCTTAATGAATGACACGGTCAATACGATAAACGCCGGTAATACCTTTTAACAAAACAAAGATATCATGCAGACGTTTAGCGTCGCTAACCATGATAGTCGCGCTAATTGTCGCGGATAAGTTTTGGCTGTTACTTCTCGCGTGTAAGTTATTCACGCCTACTTTCGCGTTTTGGAAGACCGCCATCACATCCATGAGCAAGTTATTTCTATCGCTCGCTTCGATGATGATATCCACAGGATAAGTGGCGAATTCAATATCGTCTCTCCAATAGACATCGATTAATCTTTCTTTTTCGTTAGCGATGTTTGGGCAGTTCTTTCTATGCACGCTGATGCCCTTACCACGTGTAATGTAGCCGATAATGTCGTCTCCTGGGACTGGAGTGCAGCAATTTGCTAAAGCAATGGCAATCTTACCAGCACCTTTAATATAGACTGGACAATGATCGTTTTTATCAGTTTTACGTTTCGTGAAGTTAACTTCTAAGCTCACTGGACGCTTAATCTTTAAGAAGTCAATAAGCGCACTAGCGGTTGGTTTTCTACCAGAGACACCGATAAATAATGAGTCAACATCTTGGAAATTGTAATAATCCAAGACTTTATCGGTATCGAGAAGTTTCATCATTTCATCTTCTTCAATGCCGCGTTCATGGAAGGCATCAACACAGCTTTGTCTACCTTTAGCGATTCTATCTTCCCTCATCATCTCAGCGTTCTTTTTAGCGATATATTTTTTAATCGCAGTTTTTGCTGAGCTAGAAGCGACAAAGTCGAGCCAACCTTCACTTGGTCCTGGTGAGTTCTTATTGGTTTTGATTTCCACCATGTCACCGGTTTTAAGGACAGTGTTAAGTGGCACCATCACGCCATTAACAAGAGCGCCTGTACATTGGTCACCCACCTTCGTATGGATACGATAGGCAAAGTCAACTGGTGTACTTTCACTTGGCAGTTCCACGACCTTACCTTTTGGGGTGAACACATAAATATGTGATTCGAAGATATCACGGTTAAGATTGTCCATATATTCAGAAGCATTATCGTTTTCCGATTCGCTTGATAAGGAGACAAATTCTCTAAACCAGTGAAGTTTATTTTCGATTTCTTTTTGTTCTTGTTGGGAGTTATAGACACCTTCTTTATAAGCCCAGTGGGCGGCAATGCCGGTTTCAGCGATGCTATCCATTTCTTTAGTTCTAATTTGGACTTCATAGAAGTTACCATCACCACCGACGATTGTGGTGTGTAATGATTGATACATATTTGGTTTAGGCATCGCGATGTAATCTTTAAATCTACCAGGAACTGGCTTATACATTTGATGGATCAAACCAAGTATTTCATAACATTCAATTTCAGTTTCCGTAATAATACGTAACGCTAAAATGTCGTATATTTCTTCAAAAGGATGGCCTTTGATGTACATCTTACGATAAATAGAGTTAATGGATTTGACACGAGATGAGATTTCAAAAGGAATCTTCTTTTCAAATAAGACATCAGCTATTCTTTTCTTTAAACCATCAAGTGACTTTTGTAAAATCTTAGTCTTTTTACTAAGTAAACGCTTGATTTCAGCGAATTTCTCAGGTTCAAGATAAGAAATACATAAATCTTCCATTTCGCCTTTGATGATGTCTAAACCTAGACGTTCAGCGATTGGTGCGAAGACTTCCATTGTTTCTTTACAAATAGCGATTTGTCTTTCACGAGATAAAGCGCCTAATGTTCTTAAGTTATGTAATCTATCAGCGAGTTTGATTAAAATGACACGGATGTCTTTAGCCATGCCAATGAAAATCTTACGGTGATCTTCCGCTTCAAACTCTTCACTAGTGATTTTGGATAATTTTAAACGTTGAATCTTTGTTAAAGCATCAACGATACGAGCGACTTCTTCGCCCCATCTCTTTTTGATATCTTCAACAGTGACATCAGTGTCTTCGACAACGTCATGTAATAAACCAGCGATAATGGTATTAGGACCAGATTGAAGACTTGCTAAGATATAGGCAACTTCAATGAGGTGATGATAATATGGCTCACCACTTTTTCTTACTTGGCCTTTATGCTTTTCAATAATAAAATTATATGCCTCTTCGATTCTTCTTCTGTCCTCAGGAGAAGAGATATAAAGCATATAGATATCTTCTACTTCTTGAAAAGTGTGCAGTGGATAGCCACCATTAATGGGAGGTTTCTTATTTTCCATACATATTATCTTAAATCATTTCCTTTAATTTTCTCAAGAAAATAAAGAACTCTTATTAATAAAACAGTATAGAATTAGTCGTTTTTGAACTGTAAAAGATAGAGCTTGTGGTAATAGCCCTTTTGTCTAAGTAAGGATTGATGTGTACCCTTTTCAATGACTTCACCTTTATTTAAGACAATGATTTGATCAGCGTTTTGAATGGTTGATAATCTATGAGCCACCACTAACATTGTGCCGATATTTTTAATCCTTTCTAAAGAATCTTGAATGAGCTTTTCAGTTTCTGTATCGATATTTGCAGTTGCTTCATCAAGAATAAGTATTTGTGGCTTATGTAAAACAGTTCTTGCGAACGAAAGAAGCTGTCTTTGACCTTGGGAGAAGTTTTCACCTTTTTCTAAGACTTCAGTGTCTAAACCATTATCTAATTTATTAATGAACTTATCAGCATTGACATATTCACAAACCTTATTGATTTCTTCATCACTGTATTCATCATCATGAAGGGTAATATTATTACGAATTGTGCCAGTGAATAAGAAAACATCTTGAAGCATTTGCCCCACGGCTTTTCTTAAAGAATGGATTTCAATATCGTTAATATCTATACCATCGAGAAGGATTTGACCTTTTTGGATAGAGAAATTTCTCACTATCAAAGATAGAATTGTGGTTTTACCCGCGCCAGTAGCGCCCACAAAGGCGACAGTCTGACGAGGTTCAATTACGAATGAGACATCCTTAAGGATCCATTCATCTTTTTCATAGGCAAACCAGACATTTTTAAATTCAATGCGACCTTCAAAGTGGTCCATAACGATTGGATTTGGCTTATCTAAGACTTCTGGAGGCACATCAAGAAGGTTAAATAATCTCTCACTAGATGATGCGGCTTTTTGAATTTGATTGATTTGGTCCGCAATATTTTGTACTGGGTTAAAGAACCTGTTCAAATAGTTGTAGAAAGCCACGATAATACCGGGAGTAAAGTTAAGCTTAATACCCACGAAGAAAGTCACCGCTAAAGCGGAGAAATAGACAAATGTGATAAATGGACGATAAATGGCAAAGGCCATTAAGACTTTGAACTTAGTGTTTCTAAGCTGTTTATTCTTCACATTGAATTCATTTTCCTTACGCTTTTGTTGGTTAAAGATTTGAATAATCTTCATACCAGAAAGATTCTCGTTAAGGAATGTGTTCATATCACTGGTGTATTGTCTTTCTTTACGGAATAACTTGGTGACAATATTTCTGAAGATGAACGAAGCCACAAAGACAACGGCGACAAAGGCAAGGAGAATTAAAGAAAGCTGCCAAGACAAGATGAACATGATGATATAGACACCAATAATGGTTAAAATGTTACGCAGTAACATAACCAAAACATTAGTGAATAAATCACTCATTGATGTCGTATAGTTAGCGACTCTCGTAACTAAAGAGCCCACAGGCATCATATTGAACTGATTTTGTGACATGTTCTCAATATGCGTGAAGACTTCCATTCTTAATTTATAAACAATTCTTTGACCAGCCTTTTGCAGAATCATACTCTCAAAGTAAATGAAGGTTTGTGACAAGATGCTTAATGCAAGCCAGCCAAAAGATATACCTAGAATTGTACTAAGCGAAGTCATAATTATTGGGGCTTCTTCAGTCACGGCAATACTATCCACGAACTGCTTGATGATAAGTGGTAACAAGATATCACCACCGACATTTAATAAAATTAAAAAGAAGGCCAAAGCAAAAGCTTTCCATTCAGGAATGACGTAATGGCCAATGCGCTTCATCATCACTTTAAAAGGAATCTTTTTATCGCCAAAAAGCAACTCGCTATCGTCATTCATTAGCTATTACCTCCTTCCGCTTCACTTTCGAGTTCTTGAAGTTTCACCATCTTTTGATAAGTTGGAGAAATCTTTAACAAGTTATGAGGCGTGTCAAAAGCCTCGACTTCACCATCGTTTAAAACAATAATTTTATCTAACTGTGAAACTGTTGAAATACGAGACGCCACCACTAAAGTGGTCTTACCTTTTCTTTCATTAGTGATATTGTGTAAAATTGTTTCTTCTGTCTTAGTGTCTACCGCACTAACAGAGTCGTCTAAGATTAAGATAGGCGCATTTTTAACATAAGCACGAGCGATAGAGATTCTTTGTTTTTGTCCACCAGATAGAGTCACGCCTCTTTCACCTGAAACAGTTTGATAGCCTTTATTAAAGCCACGAACATCATCATCAACACCCGCGAATATGGCGCCCATTCTGGCGGTTTCTTCAGTGCCACTTTCTAAACCGAAATTAATATTATGTTCGATAGAATCAGAGAAAAGGAAATTATCTTGTGGGACATAAGCGATATGATCTCTTAGTGAATCAATATCTAAAGTCATGATGTCTTGTCCATCAATAAATAAAGTACCTGGTTTCACGTTATACATCATTAATAAGACGTTAACTAAAGTTGTTTTACCACTACCGATTTTACCAACAATACCGATAGACTCACCGGCTTTGATTTCAAGATTGATGTTCTTTAAGTTAGCGTAGTCATATGTTGGATAAGAGAAGCTAAAATTACGATAAGTAATATTACCTTCAACTTTTTCTAACTTCACCGCATTTTCGGGTGATTTAACATTGATTTCACTGCTTAAAAAAGCGCTGACTCTCTTTAAAGAAGCTCTACTTCTAGAATACATTGGTACGACTTGACCTAAAGCAATCATTGGCCAAATCAGAATATCCATATAGCCAATAAAGACGATTAATTTATCAGGAGTGATTTCTTCGGTGACGCCAAATAAAGTAATCGCGCTTCCATGGTTAAAAGCGTAAACAAACCAGCCACCAAAGATGAGGGCGATAGCCATCATCAGGGCAATAATAATTTCAATAATGACATCAAAGATGACGGATAATCTGGCAAATGAGATATTTACATTCGCGTTCTTTTTAGCGACTTTAGCGAAAGCATGGATTTCTTTTGTTTCTTTAACAAAGGCTTTGATAACACGAATACCGGTGAAATTTTCTTGCGAGAAATCATAGAGTTCATCATAAGCCTTTTGTCTTTCATCCCATTTCATGGCCATGAATTTTTCATTAATGACACCCCAAATGATGATTAAAACAATTGGAATAAAACAAATAAAAGACATGATGCCATCAAGCATTATCATCTTTACAATAGTAAGGACCGACAAGAATAATGAGTCTACAATCATGACTGTGCCCCAACCAAGGTGATCACTAATTGTTTCTAAGTCATTAGTGAACCAGCTCATCACACTACCGACTTTCGTGTCGTGATAAAACTGTCTTGGTAAAGCCTCTGCCTTTAAAAACATCTTATGACGTAAATCCGCTTCAATACGGAAAGAAGCATTAAATAAAGCAATGCGCCAAATAAAGCGACCCACAAACATCCCTGCGGCCACGATTAAGACATATAAACCTAAAGTAAAGATACGGTTAGTGTCACCATTATGTTCTAAGATATAAACGACTTCACCAAGATATTCAGGAATCTTAAGTTGGATATAATCGACCGCGATTAAAGCCAGGATGCCAATAAGAAACAGCCAGCCATATTTGAGATAATAACGATTAATGTACCTTCCGAATAACATAAAAAATCTCTATTGGAAAAATCTTAACATATCAAAATGTTAAAACAATACCAAACGCGTTAATAATTTATTAATTTAATAATATAAGTCAATTTTCTCGAAAATTGCACGACGCTTACCAACTTTTATAGTGACCGCTCCAGCGGCTTGTTCTAAGTGGTAGCTAAGTTTACTGGAAGAAACTTCTTTATTCTCTTCGTTAACTTGTTCGTTTAATTTAATGTAACCAGTATTATTAATAGCAATACAGACTTCGTGGTCATAAGTTAAGACTTCTTCATTGAAGGCTGTAGAAATGGAATAATATGGTTTTGCAGTTATTTCAATATTTTTAATATTGACGTTGAAATATAAAGTGAGCATGCCATCGACATAAGAAGAATCCGCACCGATGAAGAATGTGCCATCATCTTTAGTGCTCACATAATGAGGATTATCGACACCTGTTAAGATGTCTTGATTCACACTTAGATAAGACATAATGAGTTCTTTATCTTCGATATCACTTTTTGAAGTGCTGATATTGGCAAATGTTAAAGTCGCTATATTTAGACCAGTGTTATCTAAAGCAGCGTTATCCATGTAAGAGTAGCTAATCACACCACCTTCTTTAGATGATGTTTCTCGATCTGGTCCAGCGGAATGAGTGTCACCATTAGAAAAACCAATTTCTATTTGGTTATTACAACCAGCAAGAAGAATCACTAATGGGATAAGCAATAATCTCGACTTTTTCATAGAAATATTATGACACATTTTTTATTTTTCGCTTTGATAAATATCACTAATTAAGAATTCCACTGTGGTTTTACCATAATATGTCGATAATCTAAATGTACCAATCATATCAACAAATTGATATTGGCTGATTTCACTTTTTGGGAAATAGAAGCCGGTTAATCTCGCGGCTTGACCGATACTTGTTAAAATATGTTGGGTATCACGAGAATACATTAAAGACTGTGTTCTAATACGTGATAATTTGAACTTAGGAGATTGCCACATTTCTCCAAATGGAGAAAATGATTGAATTAAATCATAGTTTTCACGAGTAATTTCGTTTAAATATAAATCAATTGTTTGTGGTCTTTCTTCTTTTATTTCTGTTTGTGCGGCTAGCTTAGTAAAAGCTTCTTTAAATTCATCAAATAACTCTTTTTTAACAGAGCAACCACCTGCGGATTCATGACCACCTGCGGTAAGCATATATTTATCTAATTTGTTAAAAGCATCAACGACATTAAAGCCCTTAGGAGCGCGGCATGAGCCCTTATAATATTCACCACTAGCGTCTAAGGCAAAGATGATTGTTGGCTTTAAATATTTTTTAGCGAAGTTATTAGCGATTAAACCAATAACCCCTTCTTTTTCATTAATAATAGCGATAATTGCCGCTTTACTTGTATCAACTTCTTTACTATTTTCTGTCGCGATTTTAGTGATTTCTTTTCTTTCACTATTCACGGAATTAATCCATTCATTGTAGTTTAAAAGAAGGTTTTTGTCCTCGCTAGTGAAGAATTGCACGGTTTTAATAAGAGAATCCTCATCTTCCACTAAACGGCCAACAGCGTTGACTTTTGGGGCGATTTTCATGCCAATCGCGCTTTCAGTGAAGCTTTCTTTTTCTTTTAATAAATCTATATTAAAGAATTGGCCTTCTTCATACTCTTCAATGACTAGTTTTAATAAGTTACGATTATATTCTCTAATTGGCATCATGTCTGAGACCACTGAGATACCCGCTAAAGTGGCGAGATATTGGTCATATCTTCCTAAGAATTCTTTAGCAAACATAAAGGTCACAAAACCCGCACTTGTGGGGGTCTCACCAAAGTTAGAAACTACTGGATGAAGAATATAGTCAGCAATAGGTAAAACTTCATCAGTTTGATGATGGTCAAAGACTAAGACTTGCATGCCGTTTTTCTTACAATATTCAATACCTTCAAAAGCGGTCACACCATTATCAACGGTAATTAATAAATCATAGCCATTTTTAACGATTTCCTCAGCGTGTTTGAGGGTTAAGCCATATCCATCGAGATAACGGCTAGGAACATAGTAGCTAACTGGATAAGAAAAATAAGAGAACATTTTAACTAAAATAGAGATCGACATGATGCCATCGCAGTCATAATCCCCATATATATAAATCCTCTTATTTTCTTTCATTGCACTTCTTACGACTTCGACACATTTATCGATGTCTTTAAAAGAGTGACCCATAGCGAAATTCTCTTCACTCACTGGAGCGAGGAGTTTTTGATATTCGCTTTCACTAATTTGAAAATATGTTAGAAGTCTTTTAAGTAAACTTTCCATAATCTACTCTTATTATAAAATAAAGGCCGCTTATAAAGCAGCCTTTTCATTAATTAATCGTTAATGCCAATGAAGATTGCTTCTTCTGGTTCCGCAGATTTGTTGACACGTACTGGACGTGCTTTCTTCTTATTGGCTTTTGGTTTGATGATTCTAACGCCATGGAAGGCTTTAAAGAACACTTGGGCTAATGGACCGAAACAGACGAGTGTAAGACCAGTAGCAATGCTCACGCCTAAGATGACGGCTAAGAAGATGTATGAGACATTTGCGAACATAAAGCCGAAGAAGTTAACACCAAGGTATAAAGCCATGATGAAGGCGATGGTCATTGGTGTTGAGGCTAAAGCAGTAGCTTTAATCATCATTGCATTTCTTGCTTCAACGGAGTTATCTCTATTACGATCATCGAGAACCATTTCTCTTTCTTTATTCATTAAGATAATGCCAACCGCTAAGGAGAAGATGGCGATAAACGGAATCGCTAAACCAGCATAAGAAGTGACTGGTAAGAATCTTAACATCGCGAATAAGCCAGCACTGATACCAGTGGCGCCAAAGCTTACGATTAAGGAAGCAAGGCCACGGCTTAAACGGTAACGGAGTAAGAGATAAACCGCACTGATACCTAAACCAACACTTGTAGCGATGATTAAGGATGTAACAGAAGGTTGATCCGCACTAATTCTCACGGAATCCTTTAAGGAAACGTTAACATTAGCAGGCATATTGAGGTTTGCACCACTAGCGTTATTTAATTCATCAAGAGTGAAGAATTCGCTAACGGCGATTGGATTTAAATCACCATATTTGATCATTTCATCACCCTTCAATGGTTTATTGAAGTTAATGATGTAGTAACCATAGTAGACAGTAGCTGTACCACTTGCAGTGGTATCGTACTTAGGGGTGTATTCATATGTATCAAGTTCAGTAATTTCTTTTAAACTTGTGCCTTCTAAAGTGGCATTGTCTAAAATAGCATCGATTCTTTCTTTAACGTCAGAAGTTAATGTTGTATTACCAGCAACTTCACTGACATATTCAACATAGACTTGGCTATTGCCATATGGGGAATCTGAACTATAGATAGCGCCTTTTTGCGCAATACCGAAGACGATCATAGAAGCCACACTAGCGACGAATAAGATAGCGGCAAGGATACCAACTGGTTTCTTATGCTTTGTGAAATCTTTATCAGCGTTAGCGCCTTCGTATTTTTCTTTGCTTTCTTCTAAACCATCAGCGACTTGATCTTTACTGACATCGAATAAGTCATAGCGACCAGCTAAGCCTTGCTCGTTTGTGACAAGCCATTCCATGCCACGCAAGAAGATGAGATTTAATAATAAGGAAGAAACGCCACCTAAGATGCTAGCGACAGCGAATGATTTCATCATAACGCCACCTAATAAGTAGCAAGCTACACCCATCGCCACTAAAACAACGTGTAAGTCAACGATTGGTAATAAGGACTTCTTAGCAGCTTCTGTATTAGCTTTCTTAAGAGTTCTACCACGGTAGCATTCTTCTTTGAATTTTTGCATATAGATGACACCGCTTAAGACACTGATTAAGCCTAAAGCGATTAAGCCAACTATACCGGCAATATTGAATTCAGCGCCTAATAAGACGACGAATAAGAAGCCTAAGAATGTGGCAATGATACTTGTCACCGCAATACCACTAGCGCCTAATCTATAGAAGTAGATAAGTAATAAGCTAATGACAGCGATGGCCACGACTGTAGCAATAAATGTTCTACTCCAGGCAATGGTCTTATGTGTACCTAATTCCACTAAGCTTTCAACGAATAAGTTAGCGGTCTTAGAGAACATGAAGTCAACATGGTATTCCATTTGACCAGCATTGAGTAAGTTCACATAGTATTTAGCGTTTCTGAATGCTTTTCTTAAAGCATCAGGAGAGACTTTACTATCTTCACCAACATCTGGTTGGACATAAGCTCTTAAAGCGGTATGTTCTTCATCTAAGAATGGATCAGCAGCATCGAAAGTCATTAAGACTTTGCTAGCGATAGCTGCATCATATGTATCTTGAGAATTTTGATTGATTTTATCATATGAGTAATAGTCTTCGATGTAGTCGTACCAGAGGTAGAGATAAGCATGTCTTTTGGCTTCTTCTTCCTCTTCTTCACCTTCTTCGTGTTGGTGTTGTTCTTCGACTTCACCAGTATTGTTATCACTCATTTCCTTAGCTTCTGTGTAAACAGCTTGGAATAATTCATTATCATAATTGATTGGAATGATGATTGTTGGATAGCCCTTATCACTGGTCCAATATGCTTCTTTATTTGTGTCGAGGAATTCAGTTGCTAAAGCATATGTTTCCTTTGAGTTTGAGATAGCCAAACTGGCATTAAATGAAAGGTAGTTTTGAATAATTTCGTATTCTTGATCTGTATCTTGAACGAAAGAAACTTTAATTGTATCAAAACCAGCGGTTTCAACTTTATAACGAGAGATATCAGCAGTTGCTAATCTCTTTTCCATGATTTTTGCGGTTTCTTTAACAGCTTCATCATCGGTGAATTCATAGTCTTTGTCTGGATTACCATCATCATCTTTTGCATTGATGCGGAATGTTAATTCACGACCTCTCTCGAATTCGATATTACTGTTCATATTTGTAACTACGGTGGCAAATGTTGCCCCAACCATCAATAGCGAAGTAGCCGCTATGACAATATGTGACCATAATCTACGCATATTTATTCCTCCTAATACGTGTATGTGCATTCGCTCGTAAGGCGACGTCATTGAATAATATACTCTAATTACATAAGTAATTCAATATATTTGTATGAGTAAATGAGAAAATAAAAGAACAAGACGAGTCTTGTTCCAATTTTACTAGTTAATTTATAACATTATTAAAATAATGTTGTTTGGTGACCAATTTTAAGATGCTTATAAGCTTTCTCTGTGGCAACACGTCCACGAGCGGTTCTATCAATCATGCCGATTTGAAGAAGATATGGCTCATAAACGTCTTCTAAGTTATCAATTTCTTCCCCAATTGCACTTGCTAAAGTATCTAAGCCAACTGGTCCACCTTTGAATCTTTCAATGATGGTTTTTAAGTATTTGATATCGACATCATCAAGACCAAGTTCATCCACTTTTAAGGCCTTCAATGCTTGTAAAGCATCATTGATAGTAATGTGATCTTGACCAGCATAGTTAGCAAAGTCACGCACTCTTCTAAATAATCTATTAGCGATACGAGGAGTACCACGTGAACGTTTAGCAATTTCTAAAGCGGCGGCATCTTCAATTGTGGTATTAAAGACTTTTGCGGTTCTTTTGACAATAGCGACACATTCATCAATATCATAGAAATTGAGCTTTTCAGAAATACCAAATCTACTTCTAAGTGGAGCGCTTAAATTACCCGCACGGGTGGTCGCACCAATGAGTGTGAAAGGTGGTAAATCAATAGTTAAAGTTCTCGCGCTTGTATCGCGGTTAATAACGACGGAGAATTTAAAATCTTCCATGGCGTTATATAGTGTTTCTTCCACTATTCGTGGAAGTCTATGGATTTCATCGATGAAGAGAATATCTCCACCATCTTTACTTAAGTTAGATAAAATGGCGCCTAAGTCACCTGGTTTTTCTAAGGCTGGACCATTCACAAAATGGATGTTAGCGTGCATCTCGTTAGCCACAACATAGGCTAAGGTTGTTTTACCTAAACCTGGAGGGCCATAAAAAAGAATATGGTCTAATGGTTCATCTCTATGAAGAGCGGCACCGATAAAGACTTTTAAATTGGCTTTTAAGTCTTTTTGACCAACGTATTCATCAAGAGTTTGTGGTCTAAGTGATAACTCCTCTTGTGTTTCGTTACTATTCCTATTTGCGTCTAATAATCTGGACATATTATTTCCTTAATTTAGCTAAAGCTAAGCGTAAGATTTCTTCTGGGGCAGCATCTTTTTCATTGATGGTCGCTAAAACACGGTCAATAGCCGCTCCTTTAAAGCCTAATTCTTTTAAGGCTTCATACACTTCATCATAAACACCTGGATCACCTTTAGTGCCAGTTAATTCGCCTTTTAAATCAAGAATGATTTGGCTAGCGGCTTTTGCCCCGATGCCTGGTAACTTCTTTAAATAAGCCACGTTATTAGAGGCAATCGCGTTTCTTACTCCATCCACGGTTGTCGCGCTTAAAGCACCAATAACAGTCTTTGGTCCTAAGCCTTTAACTTTGATTAAAGATAAGAAGACTTTCTTTTCATCTAAAGATGAGAAGCCGACGAGATATTGTTCATCTTCTCTAATAACATTATATGTATATAAAAACACTTCTTGACCAACTTCGTAGTCACTAATATGGCTGACTAAAACTTGATAGCCGACATCACGAACATCGACAATGACGGTATCGCCATCAGTCATTAAAACTCTGCCTTTTAAAGAATAAATCATAGTAATTACCTTCCTTAATTTTACAAATTAACGATGATAAATAGAACAAGAAAAAGGAGAACAGCAAGCGCGCTTAATAAACTAGATATGAAAATTACCTCTAATTTATTAACCTTCATTTATTCACCTCTATCAAACTCTTTTGGCATAGGTGTAGGCACTCTTTTATGCTCGCTAATCTTATGGAGATGTTGAATGCGCTTTTCAACTTCTTCATCGACCTTCCCGCCTAAGATATAAGCATCTAAATCTTTATAGGTTACACCCATTTCTTTTTCATCAGTTTGGCCTTCAAATAGGCTCGCTGTTGGAACTCTTTCCGCTAAATGGTTGCTAATGCCTAATAGCTTACTTGCTTCCACGACTTCGCCTTTTAACAAATGCGCGATAGGAAGAATATCGCATGCTCCATCACCATGCTTGGTAAAGTAGCCTGTATATCTTTCATCAGCATTATCTGTGCCAATAACTAAACCATTATATTTTTGCGCATAAGCATATAAAATGCTCATTCTAATACGCGCTTTTAAATTACCTAAAGTGCTTCTATCGAAATCTTGGCCAAGGCTCTTAAACGTCTTAACATAACCATTGAAGATTTCAGTAGCGTCCACTGTGACATAGTTTAAGTCCAATTCTTTTGCTAAAAGAAGAGCGTCATCTTCATCAGCTTTTTGACTTTCAATTGGAATGATTAAACATAATAAGCGGTCTTTACCGACAGCGTTTCTGGCTAAAGCCGCACATAAAGAAGAATCAACACCACCAGAAATACCAAGCACATATGTTTTGCAGTGGGCTTTTTCAATATATTCCTTAAGGAATTGTTCGATTTCTTTTAAGTATT
>CAMJEC010000018.1 GCA_946404585.1 uncultured Caryophanales bacterium | reverse complement strand
GATGACACCGATTCTGGTGTGAATATAAATTTTGATGATTGGGGTAAACGATGAATTTTAATTTGTTAATTAAGTTAACGGAAAATGACAAAAGAGTAATTATCGCTCTTCTCTTTGCGATTATTCTTCTTTTCGTTATTATCGGTTTACTCGGTTCACTTATTGTTAGAACAATGAGATGGCAAGGTAAGAAATGTGATACTTTAGTGAGCGATGTTGTCACTAATCACATTGTTAAAACACCTCACCAATTAAGAAAATACGCGGCTAAAAAGAATATCCGTCATTTCTTAAAGCAAGCTTGGATACCAATTATTATTATTCTCGTTGGTGTTGGCACTATCCTTATTAGAAACGCTATTACTAAAGATTGGTCTTATGACTTACTTAACTACAATAATGGTACTAAAAATGAAGGTGGTACAGGCTTTGGTACACTACTTTGGATTTGGGACTTTAAAAATTCAGATTCATACAAAAAGATTTGGGGCTTAACCTTATTAGCGGAGTGGCCACCACTTGTTAATGAACCACATTTCTCCGTTGACGCTATTTGGTGTTATGTCTATATCGTTTGTATGGTCATAGGTGGCACATGGTATTTCATCGCTGCTCAAGCCTATTTAGCGAGAACCATCAGAGCGATTAAACTTTCTAAGAAAGTGTTTGAAAAGAGTTTAGATAACTTTGATCAAAACACTCCACCACAACAACCTCAACAACCAAATAATCCTGCTCAACCAATGTAAAAGAAAAACCCCGAATTAACGTAACGGGGTTTCTTTTTTTTGTTTGTTTTTTACTTAGTAACCAAGTTAATGATAATCATTACGATTTCATAAGCTGCGTAGCCAAATAAAAGTAAGTCTAGGATAATGATAACCCAGAGGAATCTTGTTTTAATTCTAGCCTTGCGGGCCTCTTTTTCGCTATCGACAACTTCTTCAATCATAATAACCTCCTAGTATTTAATGCTATTGCTTGTTCTTGGATATGGTTGAACATCACGGATGTTTTGCATACCAGTGATGTACATAAGTAAACGGTCAAAGCCGATACCGAAACCAGAATGTTTGCAACCACCATATCTACGGGTGTCTAAGTACCAATCTAATTCCTTATCGTTACCGAGTTTTTGCATCTTCTTAAGTAAGACATCATATCTTTCTTCTCTTTGAGAACCACCGACGAGTTCACCAACGGCTGGGACTAATAAGTCACAAGCGGCAACGGTCTTGCCATCGTCGTTTTCTCTCATATAGAAAGCTTTAATCTCTTTTGGATAATCGGTTAAGAATAATGGACCTTTAACGATTTCTTCTGTGAGATATCTTTCGTGTTCACTTTGTAAGTCCATACCCCATTCGATATTGTTGTTTTCGAACTTATGGCCTTCTTTAACAGCTTTCTTTAAGAGTTCAACACCTTCAGTGTATGTCATTCTCTTGAAGTCACTGTTAGCAACGTGATTGAGTCTTTCTAATAAAGTCTTATCAATCATGTTGTTAAAGAATTCCATTTCTTGTGGGCAAGCGGACATGATGTAGTTGATACAGAACTTAACACAGTCTTCAATGACATCCATGTTGCCTTCTAAATCAGTGAAAGCCATTTCTGGTTCCACCATCCAGAATTCAGAAGCGTGTCTAACGGTGTTAGAGTGTTCCGCTCTAAAGGCAGGACCAAATGTATAAACATCTCTAAAGGCTAAAGCAAATGGTTCAACGTGTAATTGACCAGTCACGGTTAAGTTAACTTTACGGCCGTAGAAACTGTTTGGATCTTTTGTGTCATGTGTGACAACGTCAAAGACGTTACCTGCGCCTTCACCATCATTTGTGGTAATTAATGGTGTATGCACATAAATAAAGCCATTGTTTTGGAAGAATTCATGAATCGCGAAGGATAAAACACTTCTAACACGATAGACCGCTTGGAAAGTATTAGCGCGTGGTCTAATGTGAGCGATTTCTCTTAAGAATTCAAAGCTGTGTCTCTTCTTTTGAAGAGGATAGTCATCAGCAACATCACCTTCTAAAACGCATGATTCAACAGCAATTTCAAATGGTTGTTTGTTTTCTGGAGTTAAAACTAACTTACCAGTAACTGTAATCGCGGCACCTGTTTTTAATGAAGATAAGACATCATGGTTTTGACATTTATCTGTATAAACAAGTTGGACGCTTTTGAAATATGTACCATCGTTAAATTCAACGAAACCAATTGAACCATTATCACGGTTAGTTTTAACCCAACCTTGGAGTTCTAATGTTTCAAGGGAATTAATCTCTTCTTGGTCACCGTTTGTAACGATGTCATAGAGTTCAAAATTAGTAATTTTCATAGGTTCCATATAAATGCTCCTTGTTATTATCATAGTTACTTAAAGTAACAATGTCACTTTAATTTTGGAATTCTGCCCATTTTTCGATAGACCAGTTAGGATCAACCCCTAAATCTAGTCCTGCGAAGACTTTCATATCGTATAAATGCTCAGCGACTTTTGCGATCATCGCAGCATTATCTGTACAACACCACATTGGTGGAATGATGATGTGGGCATTGAGTTTTTCACACTCTTTCACCATTTCACTTCTTAAGCATGAGTTAGCGGAAACTCCACCCGCTAAAACGACTTGTTTAACGTCGTATTCTTGGATGGCTTTGACCGCTCTAGATATAACCATGCCAACAGCGACATCTTGGAAGCTACGGCACATATCCGCTACTCTAATCTTTTCGCCTTTTTGCTCTAGATTATGAACTAAATTAATAACATTGGTCTTTAGACCAGAGAAAGACATATCGTAAGTATGTTCACCACTGAGTGGTGTTGGTAAATGATATGTGTGTTCGCCTTCTTTAGCCAACTTATCAATTGGAATGCCACCTGGATAAGGTAAGCCTAAGACTCTCGCTACTTTATCGTAACATTCACCAATCGCGTCATCTCTTGTTTCACCGATGATTTCAAAATTCATATGGCCTTTCATGATGACGAGTTCAGAGTTACCACCACTGACAACGACCGCTAATAATGGGAACTTAAGTTCTTCATTAAATTCATTAGCGTAGATATGTCCTGCTAGGTGATGGACTGGGATTAATGGTTTCTTATAAAGCATCGCTAATGTTTTAGCGCATTGCATACCCACGTGAAGAGCGCCAATTAAACCTGGGCCTCTAGTCACAGCAAAAGCATCAATGTCTTCTAATTTAACATCAGCTTTTTCTAAAGCTTCTTTAAGCACTAAAGAAATATTTTCGCAGTGGAGTCTAGATGCTATTTCAGGCATCACACCACCATATTTTTGATGGACTTCAATTTGTGTATTGATGACATTAGAAAGGAGTTTACCATCTCTAGTAATCGCTACACTTGTTTCGTCACAACTTGATTCAATCGCTAATATTAATGCCATGTTATTTCACTTCCAAAATCATATAATACGCATCATCACCATTATCGTAATAATGCGGTTTTGTTGTTTCTGTTTTAAAGCCATGCTTCTTATAGAAGTTAATAGCTTTTTCATTAGTGGTTCTCACTTCCAAGGTGAGAGTTCTAATCTTTTTAGCGTAACAATCGTTATAGATTTCATCCATCATCGCTGAGCCCAATTGTTTTCTTTGTAAATATGGGTGAACAGCAATTTGGCAGATTGTCGCACTGTCGAAGGTTTCCCAATAGTCACAGAACCCGACTACTTGGTAACCATCTTCGTTATTAATTGAGAGTTCAATAACCCAGAAATGGGCTACTGGATTTTCTTTTAATTCATAGAGGATATTTTCCTCTTTCCAAGCGCCATGAGGAAAGCATAATTGCTCGATTTGCATAATTACTTTCAAATCGTCTAATTTAGCTTCTCTAATGTTCACAAATAAGTTTTGCATCTTAGTCCTTCATGTACACTGGTTTTAATGAAAGTGGGTTAATAGATTCTAATGAATCTTTTAAATCTAGCATCTCTTTCATGGTGTTAGATTCAATACCTTCCACATTGAGGTATTTAGTGTCACCACAGACACTGTAGTCTGGATGATCCGCTATATATTTCATGACTTCATCGTTTTTCATAATGCAGTCATTCAATAAGATTTCTTGGCCTTGATAAACGCCAACGTAAGAACGGTTACTTCTAGCGTTAATAAGGCAAATAGAAGGAACGTCACCGTTTTTCTCCACTCTTAAGGAACTGACAGCATATAACTTAGCATTTAATGCCACGGCAATTGTTTTAGCGATTGTAATGGCAATTCTTACACCTGTATATGAGCCTGGTCCTTTAGCGACCATGACATCAGTGATGTCTTCTTTTTTGATATTGTGTTTCTCTAAAAGCTTATTGAGTTCCACAATCATATATTCTGATTGTCTTTGCCAAGCTTCATAGGAAATGTAGTCTAAAAGGATATTGTCTTTAGCAATACCAACTGAAAGGTTTGTGTTTGAGGAATCTAAAAGAATTGTAACCATTATTTAAGTCCCTCCATAAAGTCTTTATCATCACTCTTGATGGTGATGTTTCTTGTATCGCCTTCAGCGTGTTTAATGCTCACTTCTATCGCATTTTCTGGAATCAAATCCTTAATGAATTCAGGCCACTCAATGACGGTGATACCTGTCTCGTAACCAATGTATTCATCTAAACCGATATCAGTGTTAACATCCGCGAGACGATAAGCGTCGATATGGATTAAAGGACGATCTCCATCAAAGTAAACTTTCATAATATTAAATGTTGGAGATTGGACAACACTTTTAATATTTAAGGCTCTCGCAATGCCTCTCACTAAAGTTGTTTTACCCGCACCTAAATCACCGGTTAAACAGAATGTTGAACCAGGTTTTGCAAGGGCAACAAATTTCTGCCCAAGATTCATTGTCTCTTCGGCACTATAAGTGATTAATTGATGTTCCATTTTATTCCTTCTTCGTACTTTCTAGATACTGATTGAAGTAACGGTTAATTAAATCGTCATCAAATGGGAATTCACGATTCCTCATTCTTTCAACGATGATTTTTGTTTGATTCTTTAGAACTGCATCGAGTTCATCGCTATATTGATAAGTGTTTTTATGATGGAGATATTCTTTCTCGTCTAAAACTCTTATTTCATTGTCGTGGAATAGCTTAGCGTCTAAATCGTAATCAATATACTTGATTGCGTCTTTATCAATGATGCTTGGGGAAGCGATGTTGCAGTAATAGCAAACACCATCTTTTTTAAGCATACAAATGACATTCCACCATTCTTTCTTTGAAAAAATGGTAACCGCTGGTTCTTTAGTAAACCAGCAACGACCATTAGCCTCGATGACTTTAGCTTTCTTCGTGGCAATAACTAAATAGTCTTCGGTATTTTCCAAGACTAAACCACGATCCCAAACGCGATGTAAGGCACCGTTATGTTTATAGCAACGGATACTATACCAACGTCCAACGGAAGACATTTTATTCTCCTGCTAATAGTTTGATGATGGCGTCAACATCCTTGAAGGATTGTTCAAAACCAGCAGTATCAAATGGTTTATCGAATGGAACCGCCATAATGGCGTCATCATAACTTAAGTAAGCTGCGGAATGACCGCCCCAAACAACAACGTTAACGTTGAATAAGCGACCTTCGATTTTGATCTTTCGAAGATCACTTAAGAATGTGCCCTTAAGGACTTTGCGGATATCCGCACCTTCTGGACCATAAACGATAATGCCATCTTTTTCTTCTAAGACTTTTAAGTCATCGATATCGTTTGGTAAGTCATATGGTTGTTTTTCATTTTGCATGACGATGACAAAACGACCTTCAAATTCTAAGTCATTTGGAAGGGTGACATATTTACCAACGAATAAAGGTGGAACTTGTTGTTTTCTTGTAGATGGTCTTAATAACGCTAATTCACCATAGGTGAAGTGATGACCCTTATATTCACCTCTAATGATGTTTCTTGAATTGATGCCTGAGGCTTCTTTATAAACACCATCACCGACGAAATCCGCTAAAGCGAATTTTTCGGATTCATCAAATGTGACATTTTCATAAGGTTTATCACCAAACATTCTTTCTCTAATTTTATTTGAGAAGAAAGAGATGTAATCTCTTGTTTTGTTTGGGAATTTCTTTCTTGTTAAAAGATAATAAACAATCATGCCGACGATTAAAGCGCCACCACAACCAAAGCCAATGTATTTAAGGACTGGGTTGTTATTCATGATTAAGAACATAATGCCCACGATCGCTGCTAAAACAACGAACATGATGATGTTACTAATTTTTCTTGTTCTTGAATAAGATGTGAAGAGTTCTTTTCTAGCTTCTTCAATGGCCACATTGTATGGCTTATCTTCTTTTGGAGCTTCTTCATCGAATTTTGGTTCTTCGATTTTTGGCTCTTCTTGTTGTTCATCAATAGTCTTGATATCTTCGTTTTCCATGGTGTACCTCCAAAACTGATATAACTATAACATAACAACAATAAAATTGTTACTTGTTTATATATGGATGAAGAGAAAAATCATTTGCAATAGTTAAACAAAAGTTTATTATTTTTGGTGGGAGCTGAACGAAATTCGGCTGAGAGGATCCTTCTTGGGATCGACCGTACCTGATCTAGGTAATTCTAGCGGAGGGAACGTTTTTTATTTAATGATTCCCCCTCTTTGCTAGACATTGAGGGTTTTTATTTAGGAGGAGTGTGTTTATGAAAAACACCACAACTGCGGTACGTACCATTTCTGAAGTTGGTATATTTGCTGCGTTAGGATTCGTCTTTGACGAATTACAAGGCATCATCTTTAAAGGTGTCTTTCCAAATGGTGGCTCCATTGGCTTTGCAATGATTGCAGTTTTAATCATTGCTTATCGTCGTGGTTTCATTCCAGCCTTAGTCACCGGCTTAATCATGGGCTTACTTGATATTGCATCAAATGCCTACATTATTAATGTGTTCCAATTATTCTTGGACTATATCTTACCTTATGCTTTTGTCGCATTAGCAGCTTTAACAAAGCCACTTTACGATAGAGCCACTAGTATTGATAAAAGAATAGCAGTACTTGTCCTTGGTACAGTCATTGGCGGTATAGCTAAGTTCTTTTCTCATTATTTTGCAGGCATTTTCTTCTGGGCTAACCAAGCAGAATTTGCCTGGGGATTAAATGAAATGCAACCTTGGTTATATTCATTTGTTTATAACATTGCATTTATTGGTCCATCCATCATCTTAACTGCGACTTTATTAATCATTATTCAATTATTTGCCCCTAAGATTCTTGCTACTAGAAGTGCATTTATTGATTCTGAAAAAGAAACCAACACCACTGGTCCAATGATTGTTTCATTCTTAACAGTATCCACTGGTTTATTCTTCTTTATCTTTTTCCTTGTTAGATACATTAAGAGTTTTTCCCTTGAAGACTATGGTGGCAGCTTTGAATATGACTTTGACCCAGACAGTATGATTCTCTTTGTCATGGGTGCATTCTTAGTAGTCTTAGGTGTTGTTTCCTTGATCAAAACTTTCAAAAATGATTTCTCTTTTGTCACCTATACTGGCGCTTTAAGCGCGATTACAACATCTACATTTGTCTTTGGCCTTTATAGGTTAATGAAAGTTATTAGAAAAGGAAAAGATCCAACTCTTTATTGGATCTGGTTTGCTATTGGTGGAGTAGTAATGCTTACATCAATTGCGTTATTGATTCTTGCTATTATTAAAAGAAAGAAAAATAACGAATCAATTATTTAACCAATTTATTTCGCTGAGGCCGTGCTCCCTAAGATACCTATTTGCCTCGGTGAAGTGATTATTTCCGAACCATCCCCCATGATTTGCCGCAAGAGGCGATGGGTGGATGCATTCTAATATCAAATGTGAAGGGTTATGCAAATAGCCCTTTAATTTTCTCGCAGGACCACCCCACAATAAGAAAACTATTGGGGTGGTTTGTTTATCTAAGACTTCTAAAACTCTAGCTAAAAACATCTTATATTCGTTTGTGTTATGGCTCATCGCTTGATGCGCTCTAACGGAAAGAATGGAGTTTAATAGAAGCACTCCTTGTTTTGCTAAATAGGTTAAGTCACCAGATGAGAAATTCATCTTGCAATTATACTCTTGAGCAATCTCTTTATAGATGTTCACTAATGATGGAGGAACCTTAATTCCTTCTGGAACAGAGAAAGATAAACCCATCGCTTGTCCTGGTTCATGATAAGGATCTTGACCCACTATTACGACTTTGACTTTATCTAACGGAGTTAATCTAAAAGCATTAAATAATAACTCCCTTGGAGGGTAGCAGGTATAATCACGATATTCTTTATTAAGAAAGTCGTTGAGCTTTAAACAGAATTCTTCATTTTGGAGTTTTTTAAAAAACTCATTCCATGTTTTAGGCGATTTTTCCATGCTTCAATTTTAACATTACTATATGATTTTGGAAGATAAAACACTATAATGTAGGCGTGTTTGGCGGTGCCAAACAGATAACGATATATGAGAATTATCTATTTCACAACAGCGTGTAAAAAAGAAGACTATGTGTCCTTCTCTAAAATGTGGGACTCTTCTTTAAATGCGTCTATTCAAAATCTTCATAATCGTTTTATCCGTTCTTTAGCGTTGACCCACGAAGTGGAAGTCTTCTCAATGCGTCCTTTTTCTAGAAGATATTGCAAGCTTAAGAAACTAGATGCTGAAACTAAACAAGAAGGTAAAATTACTTGGCACTATTTAGAAATCAAAAGAAATAAACTTTTACGTTATTCAACAGTCACAAAACAGTGCAATAAGATCTTAAGTAAGATGAATCTTAAGGACTGCATTATCATTACTGATACACTTAATCCAAATGTTTTAAGAAACTCCACGAAGTTCGCTAAAAAGTATAATCTTCCAATTATTGGCGTTTGTAATAACACACCAAGTAGCATCCATAATACTGGTAAGAGCTACGCTACTTCGATATTAAGCCTCGCAGAAAACTTATCTGGCTATATCACCTTAACCCAAGGTTTAAATACTTTATATAACACCTATAACAGGGCTAATTTATCATTTGAAGGTGTCTTGGATGATAACGTAGTTATAAATAAAGAAAACGAATATGGCGATTATATATTCTTTAATGGTTCATTAGAACCAAACCATGGTATTGTCCAGCTCATTCTCGCTTTTAGAGAATTAGATAATCCAAAACTTAAATTAATTATTTCTGGCTATTATCCAGATAACGAAACACTTATTAAAGTCATTCACAATAATCAAAACGTTATCAATCTTGGAAATATTCCAAGTGATGAAGTTATCTCCTTAGCGAGCCACTCTTTATTAAATGTTAATCCATTACCATTTACTGAAGACTTTGATAGATATTATGTTCCCGCTAACTTAGTGGATTACTTTAATAGCAATTCTATTGTGGTTTCAGTTAGAAATCGTCAATTTATGAAGTCATTTAAAGATGACGCTATATGGGTTGAGGATTGTGAAATCTATGACTTATTAAAAGGTCTTAAAGCTGGTCTTTCTTTAAGTAAAGAAAATAGAGCGGAAATGATTAAGAAAGCCAACGCTGATGTCAATAAGCTTTATTCAATGTCCGTTATCAACCGCAGAACTATTCTCTTCCTCAAGCAATTCTTGAAACAAAAAGAGTAATTTGAAAAGACTTTTGCCCCTATTATTTGCCTTTTAGACAAATATTTAATAAAATCATTAACGATTTATGGAAAACGATATTACTAACCAACAAGAACTATTAGCGAAAAATCTCGCTTACTATCGTAAGGCCAGCGGTCTCACCCAATTAGAGCTCGCGGATAAATTTAATTATTCCGATAAGTCTGTCTCTAAATGGGAAAGAGGTGAAGGCTTCCCTGATATTTTTGTTTTGAAATCTCTCGCGGATTTCTATGGCATCACTGTTGATGACTTCTATCAAAGTGAACATAAAGCCGTTAAGGTTAGTCAAAATAAGAAGAGAAAACAAACATACTTAAAGTTATTATCCATTGGTATTAACTGGTTAGTGACTGTTCTTACATTCTTCTTATTAAATACTTTATTAAGTAGATTCGCCCCAGATGCACCATTTGAATCTTGGTTAACATTCATATACGGCACATTAACAACTGGTATTATTCTTCTCGTTTGGGAATTCATCTATCACAATAGATTCTTAAGAATGATTGCTACTTCCATTATTATCTGGACTGCTGCGTTATCTCTCTTCTTAACATTCTTGGTGGTCATGAGCTTACCACTTCCATTATTATTCGTGGTCGCTATCCCATTAGAAGTATTAGAAATCATTTGGTATCTATTTAGAAGAAACAGAAAAAGATAAAAAGAAAAACTGGTTTGAACCAGTTTTTTTCTTAGTCTTCTACTCCTCCATCATTAATGAAGAGGATACCTAATGTTTGTGGACCACAGTGGCTAGTGATTGTTGCACCAGCAGTTGTTTCATAGATGGTTTTGAATCCTCTTTCCTTAAGAGCGTCAATCGCCACAGCGACCATTTCAGGTGTGGCTTGTGTATGAGTCACAAACGCCACTGATAAGTCAGGATTAGCGAATTGTTCCAAGGTGTCTTTACAATAGCCATTAATAACTTGCGTTTTACGGCCAATGTACTTTTTAGCAGGTGCCATTTTACCATCACTAACGATGATTTGTGGTTTGATTCTTAAGATAGTTGCACCAAAGCGTAATAAACCAGAACATCTACCACCTTTATGTAAGTATTCAAGGGTTTGAATAACGAAACTTGCTTGAACATAAGGGATACGGGCCTTAACTTTCTCCACGATTTCTTGTGGTTTTAAGCCTTTATCTCTTAACTTGCAAGCATAGATAGCAAGTAAGGCAATACCAGTAGATAAGCTTCTTGAGTCAATGACGTAAACGTTATCGTATTTAGTAGCGGCTAATTCACCATGCGCGAATGATGATGAGATTTCAGAACTTAATGAGATATGGATAATAGCATCATATCCTTTAGCCTTTAAAATATCGAAGTGTTCACGATATTGGAAATCATTAATAGCGCTTGTCCTTGGTAAGATCTTTTCTTTGGCGACGAAGTCAAAGATGTCTTGAGATGTGATATCTCCATCTTTATAGGCTGTTTCACCTAATAAGACAGTGAATGGAATCATTTCAAGATTGTATTGTTTAATTAATTCTTTAGAGAGGTCGACAGTAGATTCGACAGATATAGCAATTTTCATAACGCCTATATTGTATCAAAAAAAATCTTAATGTCTACATTACGAGAAAAATGATACACGTGTAACGTGGTTTATATTACATTTCTATCGCTTTTTGGTCCGCTTCATCGAATTTTTTTAATAAATCTTCAACGGTGAGTTTTGCTTTTTCTTCGCCTCTGACATCAAAAATAATATGACCAGTGTGGAACATAATTAATCTATTACCATATGTCAGAGCATCTTTCATATTGTGGGTAATCATTAATGTTGTCATCTGGTTTTCTTTGACGATTTTATCTGTTAATTCCAAAACCTTTTTCGCTGTCTTTGGATCAAGAGCAGCGGTATGTTCATCTAATAAAAGAATTTGTTTTGTTAAGTCAAATTGACGAATCTTTTTATCAAATTCATCATAAGCTTTCGCTAGTGCTTCGCGTTTTTCTTTAAAGGATAAGGATTTATCTTTTCTAATAGAGGACTTATTAGCTTTATATTCCGCGAGCGCTGGTTTATAGACACTTTCAAATTCTTTTCTAGCGACTTCATGGTCTTTTTCACAGAATGTGATGTAGTCTTTCTTAACTGTCTTATGTGTTGGTTTATTACGCATTGTGGCCATTAACAAAGTTAAAGCTTGTCTTTGACCACCACTCATAACACCAACTTTTTGATTAAGTCTATCTTCTAAACCTAAATCAAATCTTTTTAATTCACGAATGAATTCTTTTTTATGAGATTTCCTAAAGCCCCATAAGAATGGAGAATGTTTTCTACCACGTCTATAGGCAATTTCTAAGTTTTCAATGACAGACATTTCACCACATGTACCCATCATTGGATCTTGGAAAACGTGACCGAAATAGGCTGCACGTTGATGTTCATCCATCTTAGTGATATCAACATTATTTAATAAGACTTGTCCTGAATCTGGTTTAAGAACACCAGTAAGGATATTCATCGTGGTACTTTTACCAGAACCATTACTACCGATGATGGTGACAAATTCACCACTTTCGATTTGTAAATTAACATGGTCTAAGGCCACTCTTAAGTCTTCTTTGTTACCAGTGAGGTTGAATGTTTTAGTGACATTTTTTAGTTCTAACATAGTTATTCAGCCTCCTTCTTTTTCTTTCTAACAAACAACTTTTTAAAGAATCTCTTTATAGGCGGTGAAATTCGCGCCCAAAGTTTTAAGATTGCTTGCTTAATCATTGGTAGACAAAGCGCTAAAGCGATTAAGAAAGCATATAGTAATTTAGTTAAGTCTGTTGGCATCTTGAATACTTGGGTAGCAAGCATGATGATAGCGAAGTATAGTATTGAACCTAAACTAATGGATATAAGAGCATTTTTAAACGATCTTTTACCAAATAATGTTTCACCGATAAGAATACTTGCTAAGCCAACAACAAGATAACCTGTCGCACCTTGTGCATTCATGCCACTATCGATTTGGGCAATAAGAGCGCCTGCTAAGCCGATTAAAGCGTTACTAATGGAAACACATATAATTGTGGTAACTGTAGTATTAATGCCTTGGGATTTGGCCATTTTCTCATTAATACCAGTGGCACGTATGGCCATACCATATTCAGTACCAAAGAAGAAATAGGCGACCGCTAAAACTATGGCGACGATAACCGCGACTACCATTACTTGTTGCCAACCATGGAATATCTTCGGATCTAAGAAACCAAAGATTGTTTTAGAGTTATCAATGCCGTTAATCTCTGAAGCAAAGATTCTACCATTAGCTAAGCCAAATAATAATAAGGCAATAGAACCAGAAGCGGTCATGGTGATAATACCACTTAATAGCTTAGGTATTTTAAGCACTCGATTTAAAAATCCAGTGATAAAACCACACACACCACCGGCAAGCATACCGACGAATGTCGCAATAAGAGGAGGAACGTTTTTAGTAATCATTAAGGCACAAGCTGCCCCACCGATTAATAAACTTCCTTCAGCGGTCATATCAGCGAAATCGAGTATCCTGAATGTTAAGAATACACCTAGGGCCAATAGACAGCATGGAAGACCCATGCTTAATGTCAAACGTATTAGCTCAGTAATATCCATGTTTATTTAGCTTCTTTCCAAGGGAATTCTGATGGTAAGTCTTCAGTTTTGAAACCAGCATCTTCTAAATTCTTTTTACTGAATGTGTAAGAGCATGTATGTGCAGTGTTGAAGAAGACTGGGATATCTTTAACAGCGGTACCTTTTAAGATCTTAGCCGCTAATTCAGCGGTCTTAACACCTAAATCATAGTAGGAGATAGAAACAGTTACTTGACCACCATCAAGCATACCTTCTTCACCGACGATGACTAATGTTTTATTTTGTCCTAAGCCGTCTTTGACTTTTGCCATATTACTAGCGACTGTGTTATCAGTTGGAATCCAAATTGCATCCACATCCGCGGCTAATTCAGCGATGTTTGTTTTGATGGTGAATTGGTCAACACATGTCTTTTCAACGACTTCTAAACCTTCCGCTTTAGCAACTTCTGAAGCCATTTGAGCTTGCACACGTGAATTTTGTTCATTTGCGCAGTAGAAGATACCTAACTTTTTGGCATCTGGAATCATTTTCTTTGTTAATTTAATTTGATTGCCTAATGCTTCTTCTGGTTGAAGGTCACTTGTACCAGTAACGAAACCTTCTGGAGCATTATTGTCTTTTAATAAGCCCGCACCAACTGGATCTGTAACAGCAGTGAATAATAATGGAGTTGTAGAACCAATATTTTCTTGAGCTGCTTTTAAGGCTGTCGCACAAGGAGTAGCAATTGCTAAATTGAGTTTGTGCTTTTTACTTGCCATACCTTTGGCTAATGTAGAGTTTGTAGCAGCGGTTGCTTTAGCGTTTTGAATATCAAATTTTAAATCGCCGAAGCCTGCATCTTTAAGACCTTGAATAAAGCCTTCTCTAGCATCGTCTAAGGCTGCGAATTCACCGAATTGGAGAATACCAATATCAGTGCTGTCATTGTTACAGCCTGTCATCATAAATGGTGTAAGCATAAGTGGTAAGAGCGTTAATAGTTTTTCTTTTTTCATTTTATTTGTCCTCCTTAATGAAATAAAAAATTGGTGTCCTGTTTGGCACCAATTAATAATTCATTTTCTTTATTACCAGTGCCATTGATTAAGTCCTTGTAATCAATAACACCTTAATAGCTAAAAGGCCAAGATTATTGATTACCTCTTGGATAATAGTAGCTATAAAAGTAATAAAATGCTCTTTTCATAATTTTACTTGGCTATAAGTTTAGCACTATCGAAGAAATGCGCAACAAAAAATTTATATTCTTATCATCAAAACTATATTTATGTTTCATTTATAAAAATATGTAAACACACGCTAATGCATACGCTTTTAGCAAAATAAAAAGCCATCTCTCGATGACTATTTATTCATTTTTGGTGGAGCCGAGGAGAATTGAACTCCTGTCCCAAGAAGGCTCTTCAATAACGTC
>CAMJEC010000017.1 GCA_946404585.1 uncultured Caryophanales bacterium | reverse complement strand
CTTATTTAATAATGATAAAACGTTTGGTAAATTGTTTAATTTATCAACGATTGCACGAATGATGGAGTCATTAGTGATTTCATCCATCATTGGGACATTGTCGATTGTACCATTAGCGACGTAATAGCCATTCACTTGGTCAAAGGAGATATCGTTTAAAACGATTCTTTCCACGACATCAACACGCACTCTCACTAAATCGCCTTTTTCCACGATGGAAACGATACGACATAAAGTACCAACATGATAAATTGAATCGAAATCAATAGTGTCATCATTTGGGTTCTTTTGACAAGCGACAAATAATAAAGAGTCCGCTTGTAAATGCGCCGCATGAATCGCGTTAATAGAGAAACTTCTTCCTGCTTCTATTGGTTGAATAGTACTAGGAAAAAGCACGAAACTACGTGTTGGAAGTAATGGTAATGTCAATGTTTGGGGTCTATCGCTCATATAAATGACCTCCTTAATTTAAATTACTTGTTGTTTTCGAATAAGAAGTTTTCAATCTTTTGCATGATAAGATTGTGACGGAATTGACCTAATTGTTGACCTAAAGCATTCTTGATTTGGTCGATAGTCATATTGTATTGTTCCGCCATTTTGGAAAGTTCGAATTCTAATTCTTCTTCGGTGATGTTAAGTTTTTCTTTTTCGCCAACGGAATCCATGACGAAGAATGATTCTAAACCTTTTCTAGCTTCTTCAGCTAATTGCTTTTCTAAGTCTTCTTCTTTTGTCTTAGTTAAGACATAGTATTGTTCTAAATCGATACCAGATTGTTGTAATCTTTGTTCGAGTTGTTTTTTACGGTTTTCTGTTTCTTCTTTAACGATTTCTTCAGGGAAATCGAATGTAGAAACTTTCTTGATTTCATCAACTAATTTGTTGAGATATTCTTGTTTGGCGTTATTTTCTTTTTGCTTTAATAAAGCTTCTTTTCTATTGGCTTTGAGTTGTTCTAAGTTAGCAACGCCTGGGATGTTTAAATCTTTGATGAATTCTTCATCTAATTCTGGTAAGACTTTTTGTTTCACTTCGTGAATCTTGCAGTGGAAGACGGCATCTTTACCAGAGATTTCATCTGGACCATAGTTTTCTGGGAATTTGACTTTAACGTCAACTTCAATACCAGCGGTAACACCGATTAATTGATCTTCAAAGCCTGGGATGAATTGACCACTACCTAATTCTAATTCGTGGTTTTCAGCGGCACCGCCTTCAAATGGCACACCATCGACTGAACCTTCAAAGTCCATGACAACGGTATCACCTTTTTCAGCTTGACCTTCTTTTGGTGCGATTGTGGCATATTGTCTTCTTAAGCCTTCAATAGCGGAATCAACTTCTTCATCAGTGACTTCCACTGTGGCTTTGCCTAATTCATAGCCAGTATATTTACCAAGGTTAATTTCTGGACGTGTGGCGATGGTCACTTTGATTTCTAAGTCTTCTTCACTTAATTTAGTGACATCGAAGGCTGGTCTAGCAACTGGTTGGATATCTTCGTTTTTTAAGATATCTTCATAAACTGGTTGTAAGACGTTATTGATTGCTTCGTTGAAGACTTCCATTTGGTTAACACGGCCCTTGAGCATATTGGCTGGGGCTTTACCTTTACGGAAACCAGGAACGGTAATGTTACTAGCAACTTTGTTAAAAGCTTTTTGTTGAGCTTTTTTCCATAAATCTTTGTCCACATTGACTAACACTTCTGTATGGCAGTGTTCTAATTTGGTTACTTTTCTTTCCATGATTAATATTTATCCTTTCAAATGTGTGCGTGTATAAATATATCACGTGTGTAAAATAAAAGACAAGCAAAAGCGCTTGTATTTTCTTTATAAAGAAGTAAGCAAACTAAAAATCTTCTAGATGTGCTTTAATTTTATTAACTTCCATTCTGATTTCTTGTTCATCTAAGTGATATTTTTCGCACATCTTAGATAAGCTAGTATCTTTGCTTTGGAGTAATTCTTTAGCGATATAGCCAAAGACCACGAGTAATTCTTCTTTAGAATAATTAATTTGGTTTGGATAGATATAAACCATATAAGAAGATAAAACATTAACAGCGTTTTGGCTTAAAGAAGGATCATGATATTCGTTTTGGAATAATGATGTGATCTCTTCAATATTGCCTATACCTTTAATGACAAATGGTTCATCTAATTCTTTAGGAACAATGGTAATGATTCTATCATTTTGTAAGAATTCAACGTTCTTATCATATTTATACGCAACAAGTAAAAGAAGAGCGTAAGTTCTCACTAATTGCTTAGGATAAGTCTTCATGATGTTGAGGATTGGAAGAAGGAAGTTTTCAACTTTTTGACCTCTCACTGCATCAAGAGCGCTTAAGACATCAACATCGTTTTTAGATAAGAGTTTCTTTCTAATCTCATCTTGACCTACTTCTTGACGTTTATAGACCTTGATTTCTTCTTCTCTAATGTATTTTGGAAGACGGTTTAAAAGCTCTTCTGTTTCTTGATTCTCATAAGGTAATTCTTGATAGTAACGAAGTTCGCTATATGCTTCATCAAATTTACCTAATAAGCATAATAATTCAATATGGATTTTCATTAAAACACCAGGCTTATTGAGTAAAATTTGTCTTTTAGCGTTAATTAACTTTAAAGCATCCTCACTATGACCAGTGGCAAGTAAGGCACTGAGTCGATAAAAGATGGCTAAAGAGTCTTGACTATTCTCCGTTAATTTCAAGACTAAATCATATTGTTTTTTATCCATTAAACTTTTTAATGAGTCCATAATCTATTACTTCTTTTTCTTGATTTTATCCCAATATTCTTTGAATGTTTGCTCATTCTTATTCTCTTGTGGGATATAGTATTTTCTCTTTTTTAAATCATCTGGTAAGTATTGTTGTTCCACATAGTGATTTTCAAAGTCATGAGGATAGAGATAATGCTGTCCTTTGACCTTCGCGTCTTTACCATCGAAGTGGGTATTTTGTAAGTTTCTAGGAACGGTTGCACCCTTACCTTGATCAATATCCATCATCGCAGTATCTACGGCGAGATAAGCAGAGTTACTCTTTGGGGCTGTCGCGATTAAAATTGTAGCGTTCGCTAAAGGTAATCTAGCCTCAGGCATACCAAGTTGAAGGGCACTATCAACACATGCTTTAACGATTGGAATAAGTTGAGGATACGCTAAACCTACATCTTCACTTACTGAGCATAATAATCTACGGCTTGCAGCGATGATATCTCCACTCTTTAATAGCTTGGCTAAATAGAAGATAGCAGCGTCTGGGTCACTGCCTCTAAGAGATTTCATAAAAGCGCTTAAAGTATCGAAGTGTTTATCTTCACTTCTATCGTAAGCAATGTTTGCTTTGTTGACTAATTCACCAACATCATCTAAATCAATAACGTTCTTACCCTTAATCGCTCCATAGACAAAGTCTAAGTTATTAAGTGCTTTACGCATATCCCCATTACTAGCAAGGGCTAAGGTTTCTAAAGCATCTTCTTCAATCTTAAGACCAAGTTTATCACACGCTCTTAAAAGACCTTCTTTGATGTCATCAACTTTTAAAGCTTTGAATTCAAAGACAGTACAACGCGATAAAAGCGCTGGATAGATATAAAAATATGGGTTCTCTGTCGTGGAGGCAATTAAGGCGATATCACCAGATTCCACGAACTCTAATAGAGATTGTTGTTGTTTTTTATTTAAGTATTGGATTTCATCCAAATAGAGTAAAACACCATTACCGTTTAAGAAACTATCCGCTTCTTTAATGACAGTCTTGATGTCATCAATTGAGGCATTCGTGCCATTAAGTTTATATAAAGATAACTTTGAGTTTTTAGCGATGATATTAGCGAGTGTGGTTTTACCAACACCTGGAGGGCCATAGAAAACCATATTGGTTAAATGATTAGCCTCAATACTTTTTCTAAAAACAGAGCCTTCGTCTAAAAGATGGTGTTGGCCCACCATTTCCGATATTGATTCAGGACGTAAAAGATCCGCTAAAGGTTTTTGCATACCTCAATCATACAAGCAAATCTATAAAAATGGAATAAAAGATAACGATTATCGTTGAATAGCTTCTCTTGTTAAGAGAATCTCATTAGTGATTGTAGATAAAACCACAGTTGAACCTAATTCAATTAAGAAGTTCCAGCCAACAACACCAATAAGAATAAAGCCCCAGGCGCCTAAGACATCTCTGCCATCAAAAATCCAATCTCTAAAGAAGATGAAACTACCGAGAATGAATAAGCCAGTGTTGATGATAGGCACGAGCGCTGCCGCTATAGGTGTACCTATGTGAGCAGGAATCAAAGAGAATTTTCCCTTCGCGAGCTTTCTAAAGCCGTGATACACGAGCGAACTCACAACGCCTGCTATCGTGCACTTTAGTAAGCACACAATTACAGTGCCCACAGGTGACATTGGCATGAAGAAGCCAATTGTGGATGGTGATAATAAGGCCATAATGCCATTAAAAAAGCCCAATATCGCTGCAGATATGGGTCCGCCAACAAAGCCAGCAATGACGACAGGCACTAACGAAAGGTTAATGTTTGCTGGTCCGATTTGTAAATAGTTACCGATTAATTGGAAAACTATTTCCAAAGCTAACAATAGTCCGGTAATAACGATTGTTTTAGTGTTGAAATGTTGTTTCATAATTCCCCCTATAGGCCATGTAGGTCCCATGAGTACGACTTGATTATACTGGACAACGCCCTTGTATAAAAGCAAAATATCTACACAATACAAAAAATTTGTATTATTATAAGGTCGTAGAGAATATCAGGATATTATAATCGATGAATATTAAAAAGTTTGTAAGTAAAGCAACTGATGGTCTTTTAGATGACGTCTTCAGACAATCATTTTTAGTGTCTGTTCTTTCTTCATTAGCCGCGGTTATTGTTCTTGTGGCTTCAATTCCACACTTTATCGATGATCCATGGCCAAAGACTATGGCTTTCATCTTACTTGGTGTGGCTATTTTATCTATGGCTATTCTTTTATTAACAATATTCGATAGAAAGCACCATTACATTTGGCGCCGTATCTTTATGGCGGTCGTCATTTTCTTCTTTGGTTATATGTGCTATGACGGAGGCCCACAAGGCTTCTTACATATTTGGATCTTATTACTTCCAGCTTTCTCATTTATTACCTTTGGTATCTTTGAAGGCTTTATTACCTCACTTCCTGTTTTCTTAATCATGGAATTATTCTTCTTTGGACCATTAAATCAATTCATTAAGTTCCCAGATGAAGGCGCGATTAGTTATGACTTCAAACTTCGTATGACTCTTGTCTATTTAGTTTGTTTATTACTTGGCTTCTTCGCCGAACTTCTTAGAAGAGTGGCGGCTAAGCGTTTAAGTAGTTATACAGAAAACTTCAAATACGCTTCTATGCACGACTCCTTAACAGGTTTAGCTAACCAAAACTATCTCGCTAAATATTTAGATGACGTCTACACAAATAGAAAAGAGAATTCTTCTCTTGGTTGTTTATTCGTCGATGTTGATAGCTTTAAAAACGTCAACGATAAATACGGTCACTTATTCGGTAATGTGGTCTTGATTAGAATTGGTGAAATTCTCTCCCAAGAAAAAGAAGCATTCGTCTGTCGTTGGGGTGGAGATGAATACGTTGTCTGCTTTGCCGATATTAGTGAAGATGTCTTAATGCGTATTGGTGAAAAATACCGTGCGGAAATCGCGGCGTGTAGATTTAAAGATTATCCAAAATTCCACATCACTGTTTCCGTTGGTGCGGTTGTTATTAAAGTCGATGAATCATTTAACTTCGACCACGTTCTCGATTTAGCGGACTTCGCGAATAGAACAGCGAAAAATAACGGTAAGGATAACGTTACCTTATCTAAAGCCGATCAAGCGGACGCTTAATTACTTAAGTAAACTTGCTAAATAATCGTTAACTTCTTGTCTTGAATTTAAGATATGAACGTTAACGTTTTTATATTGCTTTAATAATGTTTCTTCTTCTTTTCTGGTACGCTTTTCATAATCGATTGTCCATTCGATTAATTCCACAGCGTCCTTTTTAGTTTCAACCCAAGGAATGTCATCTCTAACTTCCCCGATTCTTTCTAATATGCCTTCGATACATTCTTCACGTGGCATTTTTAAAAAGAAGACATCTGTCGCGTATTCTAAACGTTGTTTTAATATATCGTGGTAATTTCCATCAATAATCCAGTTTTCACCTTTTAAATAAGGTAAAAGCTTTGCTTCTAACTCTTTATAGGAGATAGATTCTTTATCTTTATTCCAATAGAGATTATCCATATGGATGACAGGTAAGCCGTTAATCTCACTAAGTTTTTTTGCAAAATATGTTTTACCTGCGCCTGGACAACCTATGACTAATATTCTTTTCATGTCTATAATCTTAATGTTATTGATTAAAAAATTAAAGTATTTAACAAGACAAGATAGGAAAAACTGGTTATATTACTTATATGGAATTATTAACAGAACAACTTATTAGCCTGATTGATCAAGACTTACCACTTATCACTAACTTAAGTAACGCGAGTGCTTTACTTAATAACTTAAAAGATATTAACTGGTGTGGTTTTTATATTAAGAACGGGGATAACTTATACCTTGGACCTTTCCAAGGTGATGTCGCTTGTACAGTCATTCCTTTAAATAAAGGAGTATGTGGCAAAGCCGCGAGAGAAGCTAAAACAATTATCGTTCCTAATGTTAATGAATTCCCTGGTCATATTGCCTGCTCTAGTTTATCTAAAAGTGAAATTGTGACCCCGATTATTCTTAATAACGAAGTCAAGGCGGTCATTGATATTGATGCCCCTATATATAATCGTTTCAATGAAAACGATCAAAAGTTACTTGAAGAACTCGCAAGTGTCTTAGCCCCACTTTTTAAATAATTCTACTTTTAGTAGAAAATATCAACTCTACTAACTAATTTACCCTTTAAGAGAGCACTCTACCTTATAAGTAGAGTTTTTATTTTATCAGTTCACTGACCTTTATTAATTTATCTATTAAGATAACGATGAAAGGAAGGCAAAGATTATGAGCTATAAAGAAAATATTGAAGAAATAAAGATTCCAGAATACACAAAAGGACAAGAAAGGTTTAACACTATTTCACACGCTATTGGTATTCCATTAGCCTTTATTATTTTATTTATCGGTTTATATCGCTTAATCATTAGCGCAATTGATGTCACTGCTTTCCTTGGCTTATTAGTGTTTGTCATCACTATTATTGATGTTTATTTTGTTTCTAGTTTATATCACGGTACACCTGCAACGACTTTTAATAAGAAGTTATTTAGAGTCTTAGATCACTGCACTATTTATTTGTTAATTGCGGGTACTTATACCCCAATATGTGTTGTTTTAATGAATGAACATGTTGTGGGTTTAGTGATGTTACTTGTGGAATGGGGATGTGCAGTTATTGGCATTATCCTTAATGCCTTCTTCTTTAAAAGTAAGGCTGTACAAGTTATATCTTTGATACTTTATCTTGCGATGGGCTGGCTTGTCTTATTTTGTGGCGGGTTCCTCTATATGAGTGCGATTAGCTTTGGCTTTGTTTTAGCGGGTGGAATTGTTTATTCCATCGGTGCGATACTTTACGCTGTTGGTAAAAAGAAGAACTTATATTTACATAGTGTCTTCCATGTCTTTGTCTTGGTCTCAACAATTATCCAAGCTATAGGCGTGTTAGCGATGTATTTCTAATAAAGAAAAAAGAGGCAAAGCCTCTATTTTCCATCAAACTCACTCTCAGTTTTATCAAGAGCCTTTTTCATTCTCCTAACCACTGAGTTACCTTTGCTCTTTTTAATATTGATTGGTTCAAGTCCTCTAAGTTTCCTTTGCTCTTGCAGGGCTAAAGTAATTTCTTCCTTAGTGGCTTTTGGACGATCCTTACTATCTTCAGGATTAACAGTCACTTGTGGATATGGAATTTGGACATTATTTTTCTTAAATAAGAGATAGAATTCACGTTTTAAGTCTCTAGTGACTTGGAATCTATTAGCTTCATCAGTGAAGGCGAGCACTAAGAAGTCAATGGAAGAAGCACTGACGTTATCAATACCTTTATACCATGGACCTTCAATGATGTTAGGAACTTTAGTTTTTAACGCTTCAACTTCTTGGATGATAAGAGCTTCCACTCTTTCGACATCTTCGTTATAAGAGACTGATAAAGTGACAGAAGCCACACTTCTTAAACGTGACATATTAACAACAGTAACGATTGAACTATTAGTAATAGATTTGATGTTACCACCGAAGTCTTGAAGTTTAGTGGTCTTAAGACCAACATCAACGATTGTGCCTCTAAAACCATCAATAATGACCGTATCACCGACAGCGAAATAATCATCAAAGACGATAAAGATACCACTGATAACATCTTGGATAAGAGATTGACAGCCAAGACCAACGATAAGAGTTAAAACACCAACACCAGCGATAATACCAACAACATCTACGCCCCAAACGACAAGGATGACACAAATCATCGCAATAATGATGATGTATTTACATAAGGATCTAAGTAAAGCGGATATTGTTTTGGCTTTTCTAGATTTACCATCAAAGATGTGAGTGATAAATATCGCAATGAAAATAAGCGTGATGCCAATGGAAACAATGAGCATACTAACGACCCAACGGACACCACCTTTGATAAGACTATTACCGATGATAATCCACCCATTAGCGATACCTTCACCAAAGAACTTATTACCAAATTCATCGCCGAATACCGCTCGACCATTCATTAACAAGATAAAGCCTGCTAATGAGAAAACGAATAATATCGCCCCAACAATGAAACTAGCTTTTTGACCTGGGGTTTTTCTTTTCCACCAGTTTTGTTTCTTTTCTTCTGCCATAATTTATTCCTCCACAGTGTATTTGTAATTATCAATTGTTTTGGTGTAATCAACACCATTGGTGAATTCGATATAGAAATGTAATTCATCACCAGTTTTAAGCCCTTCATAAGAGCCGTTATAAGTTCTTTCTTGAGAGCAATCACCTGTGATGACTTTATTGGAGTTTATTTCTAAAAAATAATTAATTGTGTAATTACTAGGATTAGAAACGGTAAATTCATAATTAAAGACATGCTCAGTCACTGCATAGTGAGGGGCGCTTATTGAAGGTGGATTAAGAATAAAAGCGTTAGCGATAAGGCTACCTGTTCTAATAGCGGCCGCAGTCAATAATAAAGAAATACCTGTCGCACTGATGGCGCGAGAAAGCTTCTTACTTCTAGAATAAGCTGTACCCATTTTATCTTGATAGATAGCAGGAGCTTCTAGTTCATCACTTGTCGCAATGTTATCTGTTTGACCAGTGAATGTCACTTTAGCGTTATCGTATTCTAAGACGTTTAATTCTTGTTCCATAGGAAAAGTATGAACGAAAATGAAAATCTAATCAACCTTTATGCTGATTAGATATTCTTCTTTACGTGTTCGACGTATTTCTTAATGATGTCTAGTTCTGGCTTTAATTTATAAACCATTCTTGAACCGACTGGATCTTCTATCTCGATTATTTTATGGCCTTCTTTAGTTAATAAGAAGTCCACTCCGATGAAATCTGCTTTTAGCAGACTTGCGGCTTTAATCGCAGAATCCACCATTTCTTGACTTGGTTCGAATGGAGTAACTTCTCCCCCTAAGGAGTAATTATTACGGTAGTCAATTTCACTCTTTCTTTTAATCGAAACCATGACTTTTTGATTTAAGACATAAATTCTGACATCCCCATTATTTTCCAAGAACTCTTGATAGATGAACTTAAGAGCGGGATGTCCGGTTTTGATTTGGTTAACTTCTTCTATGGCTTTAACAAAGAACACTTCTTGACCACCATGACCTGAAACGCTCTTCATGATGCAAGGAAATGACTTAGGTTCTAAGTATGTTTCAATATATGGAAGATTGTTTTCTTTTAGAAACTCATAAGTTAGATACTTATCATTCGCGGTCTTATTTGTAATGACATTGTTGAATGTCTTAATGCCTATTTTCGCTAGTTCTTCTAAAAGAAGATAATTACGACCACGATAAATGACAAAGTCCACTTTATTAGTGGCTGCATATTCAAGTAACTTTTCTTCATCAACGTATTTCAAAGAAAAAGTCTCATCATTTAATAATTCGAGACACTTATTGATGAAGAAACGATTACATTTAGCGTCGTAACTATTATAAACTATTAACCCACTTATCATAGATTATTTAAGATATAGTCAGCGATGACTTCTGCAAGATTAACACCAGTGTATTGGAGCGTGCTCGCAAACTGTGGATTGCTATTAAGTTCACAGATAATTGGTTCATCATTTGGTCCAAACATGACATCCACACCAGCGAAATCTAAGCCTAATGCTTTAGTGGCTTTAAGGGCTAAATCAATATATTCTTGTTTAGGTTCAAACTTAGCACCTATTCCACCATTAGAGATATTACTTCTAAAGTCATTTTTGTTTTCTCTAAACATGGAAACTATCGCTTTATCACCTACGACATTGATACGGATATCCTTGCCTTTAGAGGAAGCAATATATTCTTGCATTAAGAAATCTTTATAGCCGATTTGATCAATAATCTTATTTGCTTCTTCTAAACTATTAGCGAGATAAACTTGTTCACCAAATGAGCCATAGGCTTCTTTAATTACCAAAGGTAAACCGATTTGTTTAATGACATCATTAACAAAATCACGTTTAGAATAATTAAGTCCTTCAAATGTTTTAGGGGCAATAAATGTACGAGGGATTCTAATGTTAGCGGTCGCTAAAGCTTGATACATTAAAATCTTGTTATCACAAAGTTCAACTGCTTTCGCGGAATTAAATAATTTATAGCCTTGAGATTCTAATCTTTGCGCTAAATAAATATCCTTATCCCAGAAGATAATGAAGTCTACTTTTTCATCGATTTTTTTACCAACTTCTAAAGAGATATCAGAGGCGGTTTTAATATCTAAAGAAACGCCTCTTTTATTAAAGGCAAGTGAAAGCATTTCATATAAGTGTTTAAACTTATCAGTGTTCATAAATGAATTAACCACTAACCACGCTTTCATATTAACCTCTAATTTACTATTGTTTAATCAAACTGTTTCTTTTTATTAACTTTATTATCAGTTTATAACATTCTATACCACTATTTTTACTTTGTAATTAAAAATAAAAGACAACAATGCTATCATAGTGGCATGTACGTTTTAGATTACTTATACCGCTATCAAAATATTGATTTTAAAGAAGTGCCATTTAATGAAGTGGACGCTCTTGTTTTAGCGATGGTTTCTTATTTTCCTTTTGATGAACTTAAAGACCAAAAAGAGATCTATTCCAGTGATGAATTATTAAAAAGAATACTTGAATATAAAGCACCTAGAAACACTGGTGAAAGAAAATTAAATTATATTGAAGTTGTTAAGATTGTTTGTCGTTCTCTTAGATTTAAACACGCTAAATTTGCGTGGTTTAAAAAAGAAAGAGATGTCGTTAATTCTAAACAGTTTCAAGCCATCACTATTATCTTGCATGACTTTGCCTATGTATCTTTCTGTGGTACTGATTCCACGACTTTAGGTTGGAAAGAAGATTTCAATATGGCCTATCTTGATACAGTGCCATCTGAAATCGAAGCCGTCCGCTACTTACAAGATGTTTCTTACAACTTTGTTTTTAAGAAAATGTATGTTGGTGGCCACTCTAAAGGTGGACGTTTAGCGATTACCGCGGCTAAGCGCTTAAATAAGAGTTACAAACTCTTAGGGGTTTATTCTTTTGACGCTCCTAACTATCCACAGAACTGTTACGATACTGAATATAAGAGTATCTTACATTTATTACGTGAATATACGCCTGATGAATCAATTATTGGGCGTTTAATGAATGAATATCGTGAAAAGAAGATTGTTTCTTCTTGCAATGGTCTTTTACTCCAGCATGACGCTTTTTCATGGGATATTGAAGGTCATGAGTTCGTGCGTAAGCAAGCTTATACACCTCGATCAACACATATTGTGGATACGATGAACTACGCTCTTAATAATTATGATGAAGAAATGAAGAAAGACTTCGTTGATGGGATATTTGATTTCTTAACTAATATTGATGTTGAAAAATTACCTAATGAAAGAGAACTATTACCATTCTTTGCTAAAAGACTTAAGCTCATTAGGGATGAATGGAAAAATACGCCGAAAGAAAAAAGAGCGGTCTTTTGGAAGATGCTCTTTAATCTCTCTAAGGACTATTTATTAAAGAAGAAGGATTAATCTTGAAGAATTGAATCTTCCACTTCTTCTTTTTTCTTCCTCTTAAGGAAGTCTGGTTTTTTAAGTCTTACTATTAGAAGGACACCATATAGGGAACCCGCGAGTCCTAATAATGTTAAAATAATATAGAAGACTGTAATACCAGGTCGACCAGCATTAATGGTTAAAATGAATCCCACAAGACCCAAGATTAAAGCGGCCGCACCAGTAATAGGTAGTAAGAAACTTAAAATCTTATTTTCAATATAAATAGCTCTTTGTTCTTTTTGCTCTTTATCGAGCTCTTTTTTTGTTTTTTCGTTCATACAAATATATTATCACTATTTGATAAATTAACAAAATATTATAAAAGCGGAACCGAAGTCCCGCTTATAGATTTGATTTATTTGGACAAAATAGGTCTATTTATAGGAACCTTTGTTGACCATTTCGTTTTCTGTTAACTTGCCTTCGGCATAGCCTGGAAGCATGATACCACGGATCTTTTCGAGTGTTTCTTCTTCAACACCCATGGCCTTTAATAAGTTATCAGCGTTGTAACGAAGTGTTTTGTCTTCTTCGAATTTGTATTCGAATTGTTGGCCATCTCTTTCAAATGTATAACCAGTAACGAAGAGATTTAAGAATTTTGGCATATGAGCATTTTGAGAATTGTGCATATGGCATCTCTTGTTGTTTGTTAAGGTTGTTAATTCGAAGTCGATGATAGCATCAGTATAACTGACACCTAAGATAGCGTTGAGTAAGAAACCAGTAACACCAGTTCTATCCGCACCACCCCAGCAGTGGAAATAAACGTGTTGTTTATCAGCTTGGGCATAGTATTCAAAGATTTCTTTGACTAAGTTTCTACCAGCGTTTGGTGATTCGCTCTTTCTATTTGGATCAGTGATGAAGTTATGGAAGGAGTTAATCGCACATCTAACGTATTGGGCTTTGCCATTGACGTTACCTGCTTCGGTAACAGCGTTTAAGTCAGCGTTATAGTTAGGAGCTTCCCATTCACCTTCCCAGTTTAATGCGGATTCTGTCATATTACCAGAACCTGATTTTGTTCTTAAGTCTAATTCAAGACCGATGTTCATAACATCTTCTTGGACTGCTTGACCGGCCTCGGCATCTTTACCTGTCCAGTTTGCGGAGTGAGAGTTGCCACCATCACTAAAGGCTTTAGGAGCGATTTCACCACCACGGAAGATTAAACCTTGGTTTGTTCTAACACCATAAGAGGTCATATAACCACCCATATCACGGACGTTAGAAATCTTACCCATGGTAATCATTCTGGTGTAGTCACCAGTGACGAAGTTCTTCATTTGTGAAGCTTCTTCACCTTTAACTAATTGATAATAGTACTTTGTACTACGGAATAAGTTTGGTAATTTTGCGGAAGTACCATCTTCAGCGACTGGAACTTCACGCTTATCGCTTTGGTCTTGCTTGCTCCAGAAGACAATCTTGGCATCGGAGTAATCGTTATCATCGGCTTCCCACTTTAATTCGATTGGGACGTTTTCATAAGCCATGTTACGGTTTAACATTTGGCAAACGTCAACACCACCGGAGTGGTCATCATCATATGTGACACCATCGCCCTTATCACTTTGGTTAGCGGCGGTTTCCCAGTCCATATTACAGTTGAGTCTATCAACACGGTGTGGATATGTAATATAGGCTTCTTGTTCGTGCATCGCGTCGACATATTTTTGGACGTGTTCAGGAACCATGCAGTCGTTTTCAATAGCTTTGAAACCAACTTCCATTGTTGGAGTCACAACTGGTTGGAATGATGGTTCAGCTGATTTTCCACTGTTAGAGCCAGCATTGTTTTGACATGCGCATAAACACATGGCCATGACAGCAGAAACTAAAAGATAACTTTTTTTCATTATAAAATCCTCTTCATTTCTAATTGTTTATAGTTTACAAAAAACTATTAGTAGTTTCAACACTATACAAACCCATTAACAACAATGTCGTGTGATAATCAAAAAAAGACCCATAAGGCCTTTTAGTGGGTAAATGAATTTTTTATTAGTTAAGGTCTTGGATTATATGAGTATAGCGCAGTGACATTGAGTGAGTTAAAAGATGCAGGATTACTACCATAGAGCTTAGTGTCCGCTTTAGCGGTCTTCATAAAAGACTCTAAAGAAACAAAGGTTCCATCTTCATTGATAACATATTCTGCACTAACCATTGCGCTACTATAATAACCTTTTGTTGGAACAAGATCTTTCTTTTCTGGATCACCAGGAACAACTAGGACGTCATATTCCACTATTCTAGCTTCATAAAGTTTCATTGAAATGACTGACATCTTACTTGTGTCGATGCTAGAAGGATAAGTTTCATACTCCAAATAATCACCTGTGTAATTAATTTCTAATTGATCACCTGCAACGATATTATTGATACCAAAATCACTAAGCTTAAAAGGAATAAGCGCTG
>CAMJEC010000016.1 GCA_946404585.1 uncultured Caryophanales bacterium | reverse complement strand
TTTAAAGCCACTAAACAAGTAGCCCGCGCCTTAAAGATTGAACTAGCGAGCTATCTTGAAATGAAATCATTTAGCCAATTTGGTAGTGATTTAGACGCTTCTACTTTAGCGGTTTTAAATCATGGTGAAGCCTTAATGGCGATGTTAAAACAAAAACAATACGACGTCTATCAATTAGACAAACAAGTCTTTGACTTATACGTCGCTAAAAACAATTACTTAGATAATTTAGATAAAAATAATGTTAGAAAAGTCTTAGATGAGGCTTATGAACAATTCAAAGCCACGAACGCTAACGTCTTAGATAACATTAATAAGAATAAAGAAATTAAGGCAGAAGATGAAGCTGTCTTAAGCAAGGAAATTAAAGCATTTTTTGAAAATTTGAACTAGTAGTGTATGGCCCAAGAAGTAACAAGAATTAAAAAGAGAATCAAATCCGTTACTGGCTCTTATAAAATCACTTCGGCGATGAAACTAGTTTCCACAGTGAAACTAAAGAAGTGGAAAAATAAGATGCTAGCGACAAAAGAATATTCTAAGCGTGTTGATGAAATCGCTAAGATGGTCTTTTCTAGTGTCGAAGAAAGTAATAATCCATTCTTTATTACTAACGATAAAGCGGATAAGAACCTTTACATTATCTTATCTTCTTCGCTTGGCTTATGCGGAGCATATAACAACAATATCTTTAGACTCGCGGATGCGAAAATTAAAGAAAATGATGAGGCCATCATCTTAGGTAATAAAGCGATTAGCCATTATAAAAATGGTGCCTTCAAACAGATTGAAGATTTCAAAGAATATAGCTCAGTAAGAGATGAAGCCATTATTAAAAGCATTGTGAACTTTATCTCAAAAGAATACACAAAAGGTACATATAAAGAAGTGCACCTTATCTATACCGCTTATAAGAATTCACTGGTGTTCCATCCTTGTGATTATGTGGTCTTACCTCTTAAAGGTAGTGAACCAATAAAAGGTTATCCACCTTTAATGGAACCAAGTAAAGAAGCATTAATTAATTCACTTGTCCCATTCTATTTAAAAAATAGTGTGTACGCTAAATTCTTAGAAAGCGAAGTATGTGAACAAGCAGCGCGTTCCAATGCGATGGAAAACGCCACAAAGAATGCTGAAGAATTACTCGAAAGTTTACAAATCGAGTTCAATAAAGCGCGCCAAGGCGCCATTACGCAAGAAATCACCGAAATCGTCGGTGGCTCTAATATGTAGGAGGGAATATTATGGAAAAGAAAGTCTTAGGAACAATTAAACAAGTTGTCGGACCAATCGTCGATGTGCAGTTTAAAGATCAACATCTTCCAGAATTATTAACCGCTTTAAAGATCCCTTTAAACGGTAATGAATTAACTGTGGAAGTCATGCAGCACATTGGAGATGATGCTGTACGCTGTGTCTCTATGGGTCCAACAGAAGGACTTGTTAGAGGTATGGAAGTTATTTCCACTGAAGCGCCAATCAGTGTCCCAGTTGGTAGAGAAACATTAGGTAGAATGTTTAATGTTTTAGGTGAGCCAATTGATGGTAAAGAACAAGTTAAAACTGCAAAAAGAATGTCCATCCATAGACAACCTCCTAAATTTAAAGATCAATCAGTTAAAACTGAAATCTTTGAAACTGGTATTAAAGTTATCGACTTATTATGCCCTTATGTCAAAGGTGGCAAAATCGGTTTATTCGGTGGCGCTGGTGTTGGCAAAACCGTCTTAATTCAAGAATTAATGAATAACATTGCTAACGAAAAAGGTGGTATTTCTGTTTTCGCTGGTGTTGGTGAAAGAAGTAGAGAAGGTAATGACCTCTACTATGAAATGATTAAAACTGGTGTTATCGATAAGACCGCTTTAGTGTTTGGTCAAATGAATGAACCACCAGGTGCTCGTATGAGAGTGGCCTTAACTGGCTTAACCATGGCGGAATATTTCCGTGATGAAGAGCATAGTGATGTTTTACTCTTTATCGATAACATCTTTAGATTTACTCAAGCTGGTAGTGAAGTATCCGCTCTTTTAGGTAGAATGCCTTCCGCTGTTGGTTATCAACCAACCTTAGCGACAGAAATGGGTCAATTACAAGAAAGAATTACTTCCACAAGTAATGGTTCTATTACTTCCGTTCAAGCCATTTATGTCCCAGCGGATGACTTAACTGACCCTGCTCCTGCTACAACATTCTCACACCTAGATGCTAAAACAGTTCTTGATAGAGGAACTGCCGCTTTAGGTATCTATCCAGCGGTTGATCCTTTAAATAGTTCATCTACCGCCCTTGAACCTTCTATTGTTGGTCAAGAACATTATGATGTGGCAATAGGGGTTATTGAAACACTTGAAAGATATAAAGAATTAAGTGATATCATCGCTATCCTAGGTATGGATGAACTTAGTGATGAAGATAAAAAAATTGTCGCTAGAGCCAGAAAGATAAGAAACTTCTTATCTCAACCTTTCCATGTGGCAGCGAGATTCAACGGTACCGAAGGTATCTTCGTTAAACGTGAAGATACAGTTCGTTCCTTTAAGGCTATCTTAGATGGGGAAGTTGATGATTTACCAGAAATCGCTTTCTTATATGTTGGTACAATTGAAGAAGCCAGAAAAAAAGCGGAGTCATATAAACAATGAGTACCTTCCTTTTAGAAATATTTACACCTTTTGGTAAATACTTTGACCGTTATGTCGAAGAATTAGTCATCCAAACAGATGATTACGTTTTAGGTATATTACCTAACCATACCCCATTAGTGTCTAAAGTAAAGGTTTCTAAAATGTATATCATCCAAAACGGTGATAAAAAGTGTTATGCTATCGGTGAAGGTTTACTCAATATTACTAAAGATGGTGTCACCCTTCTTTTAGAGTCCATTGAAAGTAAAGACGATATCGATATCGATAGGGCAAAGGACGCGAAAAAGAGAGCAGAACAACGTTTAGCAACTTTAGTGAATATTGACGTAGAAAGAGCCCAAAGAGCGCTTAATAGGGCTAATAACCGTATTAGCGTTTATGAAAATGATGATTAGGAGGAACTATTATGCATTCCTGGCATGATGTAAAAATTTCTAGAGTAACCCCAAGTGACTTTTTAGCGGTCATTGAAATATCTAAAGGTAGTAAGAATAAATATGAGCTTGATAAAGAAACAGGTCATCTAATTTTAGACCGTGTTCTTTTTACAAGTACTCACTACCCACAAAACTATGGTTTTATCCCACGTACTTTCGCGGATGATTATGACCCACTTGATGTCTTAGTCCTTTGTAGTGAACCAATTATTCCAATGTCACTCGTAGAGTGCACCCCAATCGGTGTTCTTATCATGACGGATAATGGACTTAACGATGAAAAGATTATCGCGGTCGCTAAAAACGATCCATTCTATAACGGCTATAACGATATTAGTGAAATCCCTTCTCACATCATGGATGAAATCAAACACTTCTTCATGGTTTATAAATCACTTGAAGGTAAAGATACTTCAGTTGAAGTATTTAAAGATAGAAAAGCCGCGGAAGAAATTATTCAACGTAGCTTAGATAAATATCATCACGATATCGAACCACGTATTACCGCGGAAAGAAAAGCCAGAGGCTATTAATGCTTCATATCGTCTTATATCGTCCAGAAAAACCACAGAATACTGGTAACATTATGCGTACATGTGTCGCTATTCACGCCACATTACACATTATTGGACCAATTACTTTTTCAATTGATTCAAAAGATCTCAAAAGAGTGGGCATGGACTATATTGATGATTTAAAGATGCACTTTTATAAAGACTATGAAACTTTTATAAAAGAAAATCCTAACGCTGATACATATTACGTGACTAGATACGCAAAAACTGTTTATTCAACATATGATTTATCTAATCCTTCCAGAAACATCTATTTAATGTTTGGAAGAGAATCAACAGGTATACCTCATGATATCTTAAAGATGCATGAAGATAGACTTATGCGTATACCAATGGTTCCTGAAGCAAGAAGCTTAAATCTCTCTAACTGTGTTGCTTTAGTGGCTTATGAAGTTCTTAGACAACAAAAATTCCCTGACTTAGCGACAGAGGAAGCCATCAAAGGACCAGATTTCTTATTTAAGGATTAATAATCTTGTTTATTAGAAAGTAAAGCGACTGTCTCTTCTCTTACTTTATTCAAAGTAATCGTGGAATAGTTAAGCAAATTAGCCTCGCCTAAAGCGTGGCCTTTTTTAACATTTTTCATGTTGGTGATCATAATATCACCCGCTGTTTTGTTAGAAAGGATTAAACATAATTCTGCGGCCACTAATTTGACTGCGTTACTTGGGTTAGGATTATGAATAATAACGTGAGCGCCATGATAGTCTTTGATATGCAAATACCAATCATCTTTTTTAGCGATTTTAAAAGTTAATTCGTTATTACTAGAAGCGTTCTTACCAAAAGAAATCTTCACATTATCATAGATGATATATGAACATCTAATTGGTAATAGTTTCTTCTTTAAATGTTGTTTAGGAAGTAGTTCTTGAGATAAAGAGAATAATTCTTCATCATCCATGTACTGTGAACTCACTAGTAAGTAGGAAAGATATTCTTCCTCTTCTTTAGCTTTATTAATTTCTAATTCCGCCATCTCGATCGTGCGTTTGCTCTTTTTATATTTCTTAAACATCGCATTCGCGTTTTCAACGATGCTCTTAGATTCATCTAGCTTAATATTGTTATCTTTAAGATATTCATCTAATAACTCTTTATCAGATTGGAACGCTAATAAGTAATTACCATGATCAGCGTCATTTAAATGTTCTTTCGCGGATTCTATTTCGCCTCTTAAAACAACACTCTTTTTATCAAGTGATTTAATACGACTTTTAATATAACGATATAGTGGTGTGAATTTTTCTTTCTTATGCACTTGTAAAGCATTTTCATAATAGTTCACCGCTTGTTTTTTAATATCTTCTAAAGAAGGTACTTCATTTTCTTCTTTTAATACACCCTTATTAGGATATTCATAAGATAAACCATTTAATATCGGTCTAGCGCTTGTCACACTTGCGTAATGCAAAGCATGGATAATCTTTCCTTCTTTGTTTACAAATAAGAGATTAGCTCTCTGAGGAATGCATTCTAGATATAAATGAGTAACTACTTTCTCATAGTAGTCATTAGCCTTTTGAATCACGAACTCCACAATACGGTCATCATTATTTAAAGAGATATCCACAATATAAGCATCCTTTAAGAATTTTCTTAAAGACTCATTTAAATTACCCATAATCGTGGGTTCAACTTTCTTAACATTAATTAAGGCTAAAAATGGATGTTGATGATTAAGAGAGATAAGTAACTTCTCATCTTTAATCATTGATAAAGTGCATAAAAAATCATGAGAGTTAATCACTGTAATATTATTGATTCTACAACCAATGATTTTACTTCTTAATTCATCAATGACTTTCTTAAATGCAGTGTAAGAATAGTAGTTCATGGAAATATATTAACAAAAATGTTGAATATAGTTAAGAAAATAGGGTAAGAGGTGTTGCCTTATTAATAAATATCCTTTAAAATATGTCATACTATGAAAAAAGGGTTATTAATTATTCTTAGTGGTCCATCAGGTGTCGGTAAAGGCACTGTTAGAAAATACATTATGAATCGTGAGTTATTCCCGATGGTATTTTCCGTGTCAATGACCACTAGAGAACCAAGGGCTACAGAGACCAATGGTGTGGAATATTACTTTGTTAGTAAAGAAGAATTCCAAAGAAATATTGATAACGATAATTTCCTTGAATGGGCGGAGTTCGTTGGTAACCGTTATGGCACTCCAAGAAGTATTGTTGAAGATCTCCGTAATCAAGGTAAAAATGTTTTGCTTGAGATTGAAATCAATGGTGCGGAACAAGTGCTTTCGAAGGTTAAAGATGATAGAGTCGTTTCCTTCTATTTGAAACCGCCATCAATGAAACAACTTGAAGCACGTATTAGAAAGAGAAAATCTGAGACTGAAGAAGTCATCCAAAAGCGCCTTGCTAAAGCGGAAGCGGAAATGGCAAAAGCTAAGAATTATGATTTCGTTGTGATGAACGATCGTATTAATCGCGCTGGTGATGAAATCATAAAAATCCTTAAGGAATTTGATAAAGATTGAAGAGACGGTAGAACATGCAAATAGTGGAAGTTCTTATTGAATATGCCAAGAGTTCGTTAAACCGTCCTTTTTCTTACTGCTACAAAGGCAACAAAAAACTAGTTAAAGGTATTAGAGTTCTATTAGAATTCAATCACCGTGATTTGATTGGTTATGTAATAAACGTCACAGAAACCAATCTATCTTTAGAACAATACGAAGAAGAAAAAGGCTTCTCCATTAGTGAGATAAAAGATGTCATTGATGATGTCCCATTACTTAACGAAGAATTGCTCTCTTTATTAGATGAAGTATCTTCTTATTATCTCGTGCCTAAAATCAGTGTTCTTCAATCGATGTTGCCTCCTTCTTTATCTCCAAGGAAGTCATCTTTAAAAGCGCCTAAGATTGTTTATGACCAATATTTAGAAGTCATTGATGATAGTGAAATAGACCTAACAAATAAACAAATTGAACTATTAAGATTTATCAAGCTTGAAGGTCGTGTTTTAAAACGCGATATTAAGCAGGTTAGTATCATTGATAAACTTTTAGAAAAGAATAGAATTCAAATTGTCAAAGAAGAAAAACGCAGGTTAAAAGTTCCTGACTATCAATATCAGACTCCTCCTAAGCTTAGTGAAGACCAAAATAAAGTCATTGATGAGTTCAATAATTCAAACGATAGTGTCTATCTATTAGAGGGTGTGACTGGTTCTGGTAAAACCGAAGTATATCTCAATTTATCTGAACAAGTTCTTAAAGCGGGTAAGTCTGTTTTAATGCTTGTTCCTGAAATATCTTTAACCCCAATGATGGTGGAATATTTCCTCCATCGTTTCTCCAATAATGTCGCTATTCTTCATAGTGAACTTACCCCTGCGGAAAAATATGATGAATATCGTAAGATCGCTAAAGGGGACTGTAAGATTGTTGTTGGTGTTAGAAGCGCAATATTTGCTCCTTTAAAAAACATTGGTCTAATTATATTAGATGAAGAACATACTGAATCATATAAACAAGATAATTTACCTTTCTATCATGCTAGAGAAGTGGCTATTATGCGTGGAAAATATAACCACGCTAAAGTGTTGCTCGCTAGTGCTACTCCTTCTTTAGAAAGTAGAGCAAGAGGACAAAAAGGCGTTTATCATATGCTTTATTTAACAAAGCGTATTAATAATCAAAAACTCCCAACCACTAAAATCGTTAATATGCTCGATTATCATAATATTGATCGAGATTCCTATATCTTCTCTCATGCTTTGAGAGATGAACTCCATAAGACCTTAGCGAAAGGTGAACAAGCTATCTTACTTATCAATAGAAGAGGCTTTTCCACACACGTTACATGCCGTAACTGCGGGCATGTCTTTAAATGTCCAACATGTGGAATTGCACTAACCTACCATAAGAAAGATAATATGCTTAAATGCCATCACTGTGACTATGTTGAACCATTACCAGAAACATGTCCAGAATGTGGCTCTAAATATCTAATGAAAACAGGTTTTGGAACAGAAAAGATCCAAGAAGAAGTGGAACGTCTTTTCCCAAGCGCTAGGACATTAAGACTAGATAGTGATTCCGCGAAGAATAAGAGCAAGATTCCAGAAGTAATAGAAGCTTTTAGAAAGAAAGAGGCTGATGTCTTAATCGGCACACAAATGATTGCTAAAGGCCATGATTTCCCTGATGTAACACTAGTTGGCATCGTTTTAGCGGATATTGGTTTATCTATGCCTTCTTATCGTAGCAATGAAAGAGCCTTCCAACTTATTACGCAAGCAATAGGGCGCTCAGGAAGAAAAGAAAAACCAGGTATGGCGATTATTCAAACATATTTACCAAGCCATTACGCCATTACATTCGCGGCAAGACAAGACTATGAACTTTTCTATCGTAAAGAGATGGAAATGCGTAAACTACAATTTTATCCTCCATATGCCTATCTTGCGAGTGTCACAATACGCGGCAAAAATGAAGAAACAGTTATCGAAAATACGATTAGAATTGTTGATTTCTTAAACGATGAATTTTTAGACGATGGACAAATCTTAGGACCATCCACTCCATATATTCCATTTGATATGGGTCTACATGTTAGAGCTATTTTAATCAAATTTAAAAACCCGCAAAAAGCCCACGATATCCTTGTTAAAATGCAGGAATTATTTGCCTATAACAGTGCCTACGAATTATTGATTAATATCGATCCTTACAATTTTTAATTCTAAAAATGTAATGTCTGTATTATACTAATTCATGAGGTATTTAATATGATTACTATTACCATTTACGGTTTAGATCAATTTGTAGTCGGTCGTTTATCTCGTGAAATGACTCCAAATTTAGCCAAGCTTTATGAGTTAAGCGAAGACGAAATTTTATTCGTGGCTCCAGAAACTATGGTCTTCCATAACGGAGTGGAACAAACTTCCTGGAATATCATCATTCATGTCCACGCGCCAAAGAAAGTCGCTGTCTTACAAGAGGAAGCAGCGCATTTAATTTTAGAAAGTATCGGCGATGTCGCGATTAATAAGATTCTTGAATTCTATTATTATTCGCAAGATGATCGCTACAGCAAATTTAATGACAATTATCCACGCTTTATCGCAAGCGATAATTTAGTCGACATTGCTAATGAGGATTATGAAGATATGGAAGAAGGAGATGGTGAGGATGAAATCTTCACTGGTGATATCTTCCGTGATTTCAACAAGGACTAAACGTCAATAGGAGAAGTCAATATGACTCCACAAGTTTTAGCTAGGGACATCCTAAACAGAATCATTAATGAAAACACACCATTTTCTCTTGCCTTAAAGCAAGCTTTCAAAAAGAACGAAGTTTCTAAGGAGGATAAAGCGAATATATCCGCGATGGTCGGATGTGTACTTCGCCATTATCTGGTCTTATCAAATGTGATAAGTAAACAATATCCTGCCTTAGATAGTGTGGGTGTGATTGCCTTAATGATTGCTTTTAGCAATGCCTTATTCATTAAGAAACTTGATCAAGAGGACTGCAACAAAGAGGCTCAACAATATCTCAAAGATGAAGATGTCAAAGTTCAAGACTTCATTGAACCATATCTCGCTGAGAAGAAACTTGTTCCAGAAAATATTGAAGTCGGTTCTTTTGAATTCCTTAGCTACCGCTACAACACACCTGTGGACATCATTAAGATGTGGAGCAAACAGTTCGGTCATATTGCGGTTTCTAAAGCCTTAAAGGCTAATAGCAAACCTGCTCCAGTCGTTTTAAGAATTGATAACAAGAAGATTGAAGATGAAGAATTCTTCAATAAATATCCTGAATTCGAAAGAATTGAAGGTGTTAATGGCATGGCTTTATTTAAAGGCGAAGGTAAATTTAAAAACCATGAAGTTAGTGAAAAAGCCCTTGCCACTCCATACGCTTTAGCGTTCAAAGAAATGTTAGATGAAGGTGATGTGGATCTTTTAAGAGGCTTAGCCATCTATACCGAATATCCAAATGACTTACTCATCGACCTTCTTTCTAGAAAAGAAAACGTCAGCGGTGTAGAATTCATCGCTGGTAATTTAGCGACCGCTTCTAACGCTAGAAATTTCTTAAATAAGAACCAAGTGAGAGGCGTTAACGTCTATGAAGCGCAAGCATCCGCCATTATCACATGCTTATCTAAGCCTGTGCATACATTCGTGGTCATGCCTGATAGTTCTAGATTCAATCTCTTACAACTCTTACCAGATTATTTCTTAAGATTTGATTTCAACAAACTCGATGAATTAATCGCCAATCAAAAACTTGCTTTAAAAGAAGCCGCTGAACAAGTGGAAGAAGATGGTTATCTCCTCTACTTAGTGGACACTCTTTCAAAGAAAGAAAGCATCAACATTATCAATGAATTCCTCGCTAATAATGAAAACTTCACTTTAGTGAGAGATAAACTATATTTCCCATATAAGAAATATGGTGGTTCCTATTATTTTGCAGCATTAAAAAAGGCCAAAAAGAATGATTAATCTTTACGGATTAGAAATGAATAAACTCATCAAGCTGATGGAGGAGGAAGGACAAAAACCTTACCGCGCCACGCAACTTTACTCATGGATTTATGAAAAGAAAGCCGAAAGCTTTGATGAGATGAGTGACATTTCTAAATCATTCCGTGAAGTACTAAAAGAAAAGTACTGCTTAGACTTACCAACTGTTTACACTAAACAAGTGAGTAAAGACGGCACAATCAAATTACTTGTTGAACTCAAAGATGGCTATAAAGTCGAATGTGTTCTTATGCGCTACTCATATGGCTGCGCTGTATGCGTATCTAGCCAGGTGGGTTGTAATATGGGTTGTTCTTTCTGCTCTAGTGGTATCTTAGGTAAACAAAGAAACTTAGCCCCAGAAGAAATGATGGGACAAGTCTTGTTAATCAATAAACTTCTCAAAGAAGAAAACAAAGGTCAACATGTGACCCATGTCGTAGTCATGGGAACTGGTGAACCATTTGATAACTATGATAACGTTTTAGATTTCATCAGAATCTTAAATCATCCAAAAGGTTTAGCCATAGGCGCTAGACATATCACCATCTCAACATGTGGTATCGTGGAAAATATCTATAGATACGCTGATGAACATCTTCAAACAAATTTAGCCATCTCATTACACGCACCTAATGATGAGCTAAGAAGTAGACTTATGAAAATTAACCGTGCTTATCCTTTGGATAAAGTTATGGAAGCGGTGCGTTATTATGAAAAAGAAACTAAGCGTAGAGTGACTTATGAATATCTTCTTTTAGAAGGTATTAATGACACTAAAGAACACGCTCAACAATTAATTAAATTAATTAAAGGAACAATGGGTTACGTTAATCTCATCCCATATAATGAGACAAATAAATTCCCAGAATTCCATCGTTCCAGTGGTAACCGTGTCCATGCTTTCTTGGATTATTTAATGAAAGGTGGAGTTACCGCCACAATTAGAAAAGAATTTGGTAGTGACATTGACGCCGCATGCGGTCAATTAAAAGCCAAAGTAGAGGAGGAGAACAGAGATGAATAGTCGTTATCTATCTGGTCGCTTCTCATATAAAACTGACATTGGAAAAATCCGCTTAAGTAATGAGGATCAAGCCGCTGCTATGATCAATGCTTCGGGTAATGTTTTACTCGTTGTTTGTGATGGTATGGGTGGTCAAAATAAAGGTGATTTAGCCTCATCCTTAGCGATTAATACAATTACGACATCATTTAAAAGCCGTAAAGGCTTCCTAAACCGTTACTTTGCAAAACTATGGGTGGGCCAAGTTATCCGCGAAGCGAATAAGTCCATCTATGAACAATCACAAAGTAACAAGTCTTATCATGGTATGGGTACCACAATTACCTTATTACTCATCATCAAAGATACTGCTATCTTAGGCCATGTTGGTGACTCTCGTTGTTACTTCTTAAGAAACAGACGTGAATTCACCCAAATGTCGGAAGACCAAACATATGTTGGCTACTTATTGAGAACCGGACAAATCAATCAAGAAGAAGCTTTAACCCATCCAAAAAGACACGTACTCATGAACGCTCTTGGTGTCTATCCAAGCGCGAGTGTGGATGTTAAATCGTTCCCATACATGGGTGAAACAGTGCTTTTATGTAGTGATGGTTTATATAACAATGTGCCTACTAATGACATCGCCTCAGTTTTAAAAGGCGAAGACACAGTCGAACAGAAAGTCGACGAACTTATTGCTATAGGCAATAAAAATGGTGGTAGTGACAATATCGCCGTGGTCATTTGGGAGGCACAAGAATAATGAGTACAATTAAAATTGGCGCCCTCGTTGACGGGCGCTATCGTATCGAAGCAAGAATTGGTCATGGTGGCATGGCGGAAGTCTATGAAGCCACTGACATTATTAATAAACGTAAAGTTGCCATTAAGATGATTAGGGAAGACGTGATGAAGAATCCCATCAATCTTCGTCGTTTCCAAAATGAGGCCACAATTGCCTCAAGTTTAAATCACCCTAACATCGTGAAGGTTTTTAACCATGGCACAATTGAAGGCCGTCCATATATCGCTAATGAGTATGTGCGCGGTCAAAGCATGAAAGATATGCTCGATTTTAGAACATCTATACCAATCGCTGAAGCGGTTAGTTATATGTTACAACTAACATCTGCTCTTTTTTATGCCCATCAACATAACATCATTCACCGTGATATCAAACCACAAAACATCTATGTCATGCCTGATGGCACGATTAAATTAGGTGACTTTGGTATTGCTCAAGCGGGTGGCGTGGATGATAGTTTTACAAAAACTAGTGAAATCGTGGGTTCTGTCCATTACTTAGCCCCTGAAATATCTCAAGGTAAACCAGCCTCTATTCAATCAGATATCTATGCCGCTGGTGTCACCTTCTATGAATTATTAACTGGTCATGTTCCATTTGATAAAGATACTCCAGTTAATGTCGCAGTCGCACACGTTAAGGAGAAATTCCCTCCTGTGAAAAAATATGTGCCAAACTGCCCTAAAGAAATTGAAAAGATTATCGTTAATGCGACAAGAAAACGCTTAAGCGACCGTTATAAAGGAGCGGATGAATTCTATGATGACTTATTAGAAATAAGTAAACATCCAGAACTCTTAAAAGAAAAGAAACCGCTCATCTCGAGGATTTTTGGGTTTAAATAATGAAGGGATTAATTGTCGCTATTACATGTGGTCTCTACGCTATTGAAGCGGAAGGGGTCATCTATAAATGTAAGCCACGTGGTATTTTCCGTAACCAAGGAATAAAACCAGTCGTGGGAGATAATATCGAATTTGATCCAAATGAATTAGTGATAGAAAATGTCTATCCTCGTTCATCATCTTTAAAAAGACCGTTAATCGCTAACATATCTCAAATCATCTTAGTGTTCTCTCTTAAAGAACCTGATTTTTCCTACCTTTTAGCGTTTAAATATCTAACCTACGCTAATATGCATAATATCAAGGCAAAATTAGTCATTACTAAGATTGATAAAGAGCACGATGAAAAGCTCATAAATGAGATTAAAGAAACATTTAAAAGTATCAATATTGAAACCTATTTTATCAGCAATAAAACTAAAGAAGGACTTGAAGAAGTAAAGGCTTTATTTAAAGATGAAGTGAGCTGTATTATGGGTCAAACTGGTGTGGGTAAATCATCGTTGATAAACGCTATTGATAGCAATTATGAAAGAGCCATTGGCGAATATTCTATGGCCTTAGGAAGAGGTAAACACCAAACAAAAGAAGTCATCCTTTTACCATATCAAGGTGGCTATATTGCTGATACTCCAGGATTCTCTTCTTTAGAGTTAAATCTCTATAAAGAGGACCTAGCAGCCTTCTATCCTGGCTTTACCAATTTATATAATAAATGTTATTTTGCGGATTGCTTGCATTTAAGCGAAAATAGGTGTTTAGTAAAAGAGAAGGTTCATAACGGTGAGATTTCTAATCTCGCCTATGAATGTTATAAAAAGTTATCAGAAGAAGCAATTTTTAAAAAAGAGAGGTATTCAAAATGAAAAAAATGATCGTTTCCCCATCCATTCTAGTGTGTGATTACTTACACTTAGAAGATGAATTAAAAAAGATTAAGGATGCTGGATGCACATGGATCCATTTAGATGTCATGGACGGTCACTTTGTTCCGAATATTTCTTTCGGTAATATCTTCTTTGAAAAATTGTTTAAAGAAATCGACTTTGTTAAGGATGTTCACCTCATGGTGGAAGACCCAATGAGTTTCGTTAAAAAGTTCGCTAAAACAGGCGCTGACTATTTAACCTTCCATTATGAAGCATGTAAAAACGATGATGAAGTCGATGCAGTCATCGATGAAATTCATAAATATAAAATGAAAGCTGGTCTTTCTGTTAAACCAGGAACCCCAATTGAAAAGGTCTATCCATTCTTAGAAAAACTTGATCTTGTGCTCGTCATGAGTGTTGAACCTGGTGCGGGTGGTCAAAAGTTCATCCCAGAAACATTAGATAGAATTAGCGCTCTTATTGATGAAATTGTTGAAACAAGAAGTCACGCTTTAATTTCTGTCGATGGTGGCATTAACGATATCACTGGTAAGGACTGCTTAAATATCGGCGCTGATGTCTTAGTCGCTGGTAACTACTTATTCAGTGCTGATAACTTTAAAGAAAGGTACGATAGCTTATTCCATTAATATGGGCTTTATTTCCCTTGCGATATTCTTAGCTAGCTTATCTCTCTTTGTGGGAGGATATTTTCTTTCCTCCGCTTTTTACTATAAAAAACACGATGTGAAATATTCATTTAAAAGAATGTTTCCATATGAATTTAATTATCCAAATTCTTTTAAAAGAAACATATACGGCAATATCGCTTTAGTCTTATCAATGCTAGGCGTGATTGTCTTTTATATTTATAAGATGAGTAATATTAATTCTAATAGCATTACCATCTACGTTTTAGTGGCGCTTTCTATTATTACCGCTGCACTAATTGGCTGCTTATTATTCATGCCACTTCAATTCTTAAGAACACATATCATTGTTTCAACTTTAGCAATGACTCTTTCATTTGCGATGCCTGCTCTTAATGCCTTATTAGGCTATGAAGCATTTAGAATTCATGAAGTGGATACCGCTAAAGCGTTAAGTGTTATTGCCATGGTCGTTGGTGCAATTTTAGCAGTAGCGATGATAATATTTTTGTTTAATCCAAAAGCAACATATAAAATATATTTAGATAAAAGT
>CAMJEC010000015.1 GCA_946404585.1 uncultured Caryophanales bacterium | reverse complement strand
ATACTTTTTAAGTATGAAATTACTCTTAGTAGAAGACTCCATTCAACTAAATAAAGCTTTAACGACTGTTCTTAAGCGTAACTCTTATATCGTTGACAGTGCTTTTGATGGTGAAGAAGCTCTTTTATATATCGATCAATATAAATACGATGTCATCATCCTTGATATTATGCTTCCTAAGATTAATGGCTTAGAGGTTTTAAAAAGAGTGAGAACTAATAAAATTGATACACCTATTATCATGTTAACCGCGAAGTCTACAACAGAAGATAAGATACATGGTCTTGATTTAGGTGCGGACGACTACTTACCAAAACCATTCGTTGTGGAAGAACTTTTAGCCCGTATTAGAGCGTTACTCCGTCGTCAACCAACATATGAAGAAGAAAGTAAATTAGAATTTGGCGATATTATCTTAGACTCTAATAACTGCTGCTTAATTAATAATGAAAAGAAAGTTACTTTAATGAATAAAGAACTCCAAATTATTACTTTATTAATGAAAGCTAAAGGCAACGTTGTTTCTCAAGATACAATTACTAAGAATGTTTGGGATATTGAATCATATAGCACGAGCGAGAATGTGTGGGTATTTATATCCTATTTAAGAAAAAAATTAGAAAGTATTGGTTCAAAAGTAATTATTAAATCAATCCGTTACCAAGGCTATTACTTGGAGTACAAAGATGATTAGGAAACTTAGATTGCGTTTTATACTTGCGGCCTTAGTGTCGATTCTTTTTGTTTTAGCCGCGACAATTGCGGCCATTAATGTTTCTAACCATATCAAAACAGAAAATGAAACTACTGAATCATTGAATAACATTATTGAATATTCCCATCAAAGTGTTTTGTTTAATAAAGGTGTAATGCCTAATAATCAGCAACCAGGTGGTGGTCCAGGCCAACAAGGACAACCAGGTGGATGGCAACCAGGTGGCTTTTATCCAAGAAGAGAAGAAATAAATGAACAATACTTTGTGACTGTCTTTAATGAAGAAGGCAGTATTGAATGGTATGACTATAATCATATTGCCCCAGGTGATAGTGATGATGAATTACGTCAAGTTATGTCTACGAAGATTTATAACAGTGGTGAAACCGAAGGCACAATTGGCAAGCTCCGTTTTAAAGTAGCGAGCACTCATGAAACTGCCGAAGTAGTGACAGGTTGGGAAATGAATCCTGAAGGTGGTCAACCAATCACAGAAGAAAGAGAATTAAAGTTCACATATGTCGCTTTCTTAGATACTTCAGAAAGAAATCACGCCTTTAATAACTTCTTTATGAGTTCAATGGTTATCGCGGTTATAAGCTATACCGTATTGGCTATTTTAATTATTTTATCTAGTAAGCTTGTCTTTAGAACTAGTGAAGAATCATATAAGAAACAAAAAGCATTTATCACTAATGCATCACATGAATTAAAGACGCCTTTAACCATTATTTCTACTGACTTAGAACTCGTAGAAATGGACCATGGCAAAAGTGAATGGACTGAATCTATTCATGATCAAGTAATTAGATTAAACACTATGACTAAACAACTAGTGACCCTCTCTAGATTAGATGAAGGTAATACTAGTAACTATCCATTCGCGGAATTCTCACTTTCAAAGCTTGCAAGTGAAAGTGTGGATTCATTTGCCCCAACATTTAAGAGCAAACAATTATCATTCAATAGTGATATTCCAAGCGATATCAATATGAAGGGAAATATGTATCTCATTAATGAGTTATTCTATATCTTCTTTGATAATGCTTTGAAATACACTAAGAGTAATGGTGAAGCTTCTTTAACTATTAAAAAGAACCAAAATAAAAAGATCGAAATTACCTTTAGTAACGATATTGAAGACAATGAAATGGACACTGAACAACTATTCGAAAGATTCTATCGTAGCCCTAATTCTGTCTCTAAAGAAGGCTCAGGTATTGGTCTAAGTATTGCTAAAGAAATCGTTGAGTTACATAAAGGAAAAATATCTGTAACTGTCAAAGAAAATCGCATTTATTTCGTGATAGTCTTATAAAAGTTTTTTATAACTTAAAGTTCATTTAAGTTTACATTTTTATGCTTAAGGTAGAGAAAGAACTTAACTAATTTTGTTAACCACTCTTTTTTTCTAACTTTACAGGAGACTGATATGAACGCCGTAACAATGATGCAACGTTATGAAATGAAATTCATTCTCACTAAGGACCAATTAGTGGCTTTTCAAAATGCCCTTAAAGGTCATATGGAAGTTGATCAATACGGCAAGACTTCAATCGCCTCCATCTATTATGATACTCCCGATTATTTATTAATTAGGAAATCATTAGAAAAGCCGGTCTATAAAGAAAAGATTAGATTAAGATCTTATGGCTTAGCTAATAACAATAAAACAGTCTACCTAGAACTTAAAAGAAAAGCCTTAGGCGTTGTTTATAAAAGAAGAATTGCCTTAAAAGAAGATATCGCAGAAGGCTTCCTTAATCATCAAGAAGTTAGTTTAAAAGACGATCAAGTTACTAGAGAAATCGCTTATTTCCGTGATTATTTAAAAGTCTTAGAACCTAAAATCATGATTATCTACGATAGAACTTCATACGCTGAAGTAAACGGCAATATCCGTTTAACTATCGATGAAAATCCTAGATATCGTACTTATGATTTAAACCTCCATACCTCTATGGAAGGTAATCTACTTTTACCATCTGGTAGTGCAATTCTTGAAATAAAAGTGCAACAAGAATTACCTCTTTGGTTAGTTAATATCTTAAGTACATATAAAATCTATAAAAACAGTTTCTCCAAAGTGGGAGAAGCATATAAATTAATCCACGCTAGTGGAGCATATTCACAAGAAAGGAGATTAGCCCATGAACTCATTATTCAACCTGCTAGGTAACTTCGATAAAGTTGTTATCTCTTTAATCATCATTGCTATCGCCTTTGCTATTAGTATGTTATTCACACTAGTGATTTCATTGAAAATGAAAGGCACTAAGAGCTTCTTTATTACAAGTGCAATAATGCCAATGATTGTCGCCGCTGTTGTATCGATGGTGTCAATCTTCTTAGACGATACTACTTCAGGGGCAGTAAGAATTGCCACAATTGCCGTTGCTTTAGGTTTAATCAGATTTAGAAGCGTTAACGCTAAAGCAGAAGAATTATTGCTCTTATTTGCGGGTATTGCTGTTGGACTTGTTTGTGGTTTAGGCTATGTAGCGTTTGCTGCGATATTCGCCGCTCTTGTCGCAGGCTTATACATCTTATTAACAAGTGTGAACTTATTTAACAATAAGAGATTCAATAATGAAAAGATGCTTAAAATCACCATTCCAGAATCTCTTGAATATAGTGATGTGTTTAATGACACATTCTCTCATTACTTAAAACACAATGAATTAATGGAAGTAAAAACAACTGGTATGGGATCATTATTTAAACTCTCATACAGAATAGAATTAAAAGATAAAAGGGAAGAGAAAGCGTTTATTGATGAGCTGAGGACAAAAAACGGTAATTTAGAAATTTCTATCTTGCCATTCGTCGGGGAGGACAAAGCTCTATAAGGGGGACCAAAATATGAAGAAAAGGAAATATTATTTACTATCCTGTCTTGCTTTACTAGCAATGTCAGTTACAGCATGTAATGCTCCTACCTCTAGACCAAGTGAGGGAGGGCATAGTGGTGATCATAGCCAAGGTCAAGTTGAGACTGCGGTTAATGGTGTTTCTCTTAGCTATGAAACACTCACTATGTATAAAGGTAAAAGTGCGACTTTAAAAGCCACTGTTACTCCAGATACAGCGTTAAACAAAGAAGTATCTTGGACAAGTAGTAATGAAAGTGTCGCTACTGTTAATAATAATGGTGTAGTGTCTGCGATTAGTGAAGGTACTACTGTTATTACAGTTAAAACAAGCGAAGGTGGTTATACCGCTACATGTGCTTTAACAGTTATCACTGAGGAAGAAGAAACACCATATAATCCTGACACAACTGATAGTGATATCTATTTTATTACTGATAGCACATTAAGTAATGGCACATATGATTCCACTGCGGATGAATATAATTTCTCCGTTACTAAAAACTATAAGCAAATCTATGTTAATGCACCTGAAAAAGTCATCGTCATTGAACTCAATGGTGTGACTTTAGAAAACAATACTAATTCACCAATCTATGTTGAAGATTGTGATACTGTGGAAATATCTGCGAAAAAGGGTACCACTAATAACATAAAGGATACCCGTATAGCCTATGTTACTGATCAAGAAGGTCAAGGCAAAGGCGCGATATTTGTTAATAATGGTGACTTAAAACTTAAAGGTACAGGTACCTTAAACATCACCGCTAATTACTTAAATGGTATTCATGGTAAGGATGATGTTAAGGTTCAAAAACAAACATTAAATATCACCGCTGTTAACCATGGTATTAGAGGTAATGATAGTGTGACTATTACTAGTGGCACAATTAATATCTCTTGTGGTGGAGATGGCTTACATTCAGAGAATAGTGATATCTCCTCTAAAGGTAATCAAAGAGGTAATATCACAATCAATGGTGGTTCCTTAACCATTAACTCTTGGAGTGACGCTATTCAAGCTTCATACAACGCCATTATTGATCAACTAGATGATACAGTCCCAACCACATTCGTGGCTAAGACTAATAAATATTCCTCCTATAGTGGAGAAACAATTGATACAAGTACATCTAACTTCTACTTAAAGATGAACTCAAGTACCTACGCTAATGGTGCTTATACATATGCCGCATATATCAATGGTAATTGGTATCCAGCAACATATAAAGGTACTCAATCTGGTGGTGGTCAACAACCTGGTGGTTTTAGTGGCGGTGGAGGTAGTAGAAGTTACTACATCTATCAATTAGAAAAACCAGCGGACGCTACAAGTTTCACCCTTTATCGTTTCCAAGGTAATAATGTCACAAATTATTCCACAGAAACATATAATGCTAAGAGCGATGCTAAAGCCTTCAACAGTGCTTATGATATGGTACAAATCTCAGTAAGCAATAAAACAATTAGTTTCTCTAGTTGGAACAACTATGCAAGTGGTAACACTAATTCCGCCGATGTCTCTGCTAAAGGTATTAAAGCAGAAAATGAAATCTATATTAAAAAAGGCACAATTGATATTAAAGCCTATGATGATGCAATCCACGCTAATAATGATGGCATTATTGAAAATGGATCTTCACCATTAGGTAACGTCATTATTAGTGGTGGTAGTACCACAGTGGAAGCAAGTGATGATGGTGTCCACGCTGATGGAACGTTAACTATCAGTGATGGCGAAATAAATGTTAAAAGTGCCTATGAAGGTTTAGAAGCTAATATCCTCAACATCAGTGGTGGCTCCTCATATGTCTACGCAACAGATGATGGAGTTAACGCTACTAGTGGTAATTCTACCCCAAGTATTAATGTCAGTGGTGGCTTACTAGATGTTGAAGTTCCAACAAATGGCGATACCGATGGTATCGATAGCAATGGTTCATTCACCCAATCAGGTGGTGTTGTGATCGTTAAGGGTCCAGGTAATGCTGGTGGTAATAGTATGGGTGCAGCTGCTCTTGATACAGATGGAGCTGTAAGCGTAAGTGATGGTACTCTCATCATCTTTGGTGGCTCGGAAAAGACTCCGACAACAAATTCCAAAATCACCAAAACCTTATGTTCTTCTAATAGCGTCGCTAGTGGAAGCCATACAGTATCGTTCAGTAATAACACTAGTTACCAAACGACACTTAAAAATTCATCTCGCGGTTGTGTAGTGTGCAGTGCACTCGGAACCGCAACGCTGAAATAAACAGCGTATTCCTTTCTCTCTCTGAAAAGGCTGCTTCGGTGGCCTTTTCGCTTTCTTAGATATATAAAAAGAAAGATGCGCGCATGCCCACGCAAAATATAAATAATGAAAAATAATGATAAAAATAGGTAAAAAATATAATAAAAAACATAATAATTAAAAATATTTAAAATTTATATCAAATAAAAAAATTAGATATTATCAAGAAAAAATAATTTTTATAAAAAATAATTAAAAAATTTTAAAAAAAGTATTGCAATAAAAATTAAATAAGCGCATACTATAATAACCCACCCGGGAAACCGAGTGAGTAAGATAATAAGAATTGATAGATTCTTATATATCTTAAGACCAGGTAAATCAATCAACGCAGGTATCTAAGTTGCTAAAGCGTTTCCAGGATTAAAGAAAAAGTCTGGATCAATGATTGTACTGGCAGATTGGTTCTTGTAATCAATCAAGGGCAAATCCTCCCTGCTACAGTGGATGCTGAATTAGAGTTTGACAGCATAAACCCACCGCCCGACAAGATCGAAGAGGATGATGAAGGCCAATTACCCATCAACACCCCACATTCAGGCTAAAGCAACTCAAAACCTGAAATAAGTTAACTGGTCAGTAATGGCACAGAGAGCGAATGGGCGAAAACTTAGCCTTAAAAGTAAGACGATCACCACTAAAACGACGTTGATAGTAAGGCTCTGGGATTAAAGTTCCCAGTCAATGATCGCAAAGGCTGGAAATCCGCAAGGAAATCCAAACGGCAAACCTCACTGCAACAGTGGTCGCTGAGTTAGAGTTTAACAGCGTAAAACCACCGCCGGACACAAGACAAAGAGGGAAAAACAAAGCGAGTTAGAGAAAACCTAACCGCAAAGCCTAAATCTCATTACTCAACCTAACGTGAGATGATAGTAAGAGAACCCAGATGGAAATCTTACAAAGAAAAGGCCTAAAGAACTTAAGACTAGATAAGTCAACCACTTCCCGTAACTGATTCGGGAACCTCGAAGGATTAAAGAACCGTCGTTAACTGGTTGCACTAGCAAAGAACCATTAGAAATAGTGGTTATCGGTACGATCCCACCTGACTAGCAATAGTCACCGGCATCTGCGTTAAAGCTTGGCAGAATAAACCCGGCACCGGACATGACGAAGAGGATGAAAGCTCTAAAGAGAATATCTTAGAGAAGCTGGCCATTAATGCGCTACTCAGTTCAAAACGCATTTTAACAAGAAGCACCACCAGCCAAAAGAGCTTAACTTGGGTATCTAGTAATAGGTACAACGGTTCAAAAGAAGGAAGCGGAAATTGTCCGCTTCTTTCTTTTTGTGCTATTCTTTATGTGATGTACAATCCGCATTCGACAAGATATAACTATCCAGAATATACTGACCAGCATTATTTAGTGGTTAAAAAGAATAATGGTTTGGTTTTTGATGAAAACTATCCATATATTGATAATTCTAAAGGTTTTAGATTTAAAAGATGGTGGGTACTTGTATTACTTTATTTAATTGTTTTCCCATTATCTATACCTTATATGGGACTAAGAATCAAAGGACGTAAAAACTTAAAGAAATATAAAAATGAATTAAGTAATGGGGCTATTACTATATCTAATCATGTCCATATGTGGGACTATATTGCGATTATGAAAGCTCTTAAGCCAAAAGAAACTAGAGTCTTAGTCTGGGCCCCTAATATCAGAGGAGAAAATGGTGCTTTAGCAAGATTAGTGGGTGGTGTACCTATTCCTGATGGTAATTTAGGTGGCAAAGTTGCTTCTAATAAAGCGATAGAACAATATGTTAAAGAAGGTGGCATATTACAAATATATGCGGAAGGTAGTATGTGGGAATGTTATCCATATATAAGACCATTCCATACTGGTGCTTTTTCATTAGCGTGTCGTCTCAATAAACCAGTATTACCTATTGGCTTCTCTTTTAGAAAGCCTTCTTGGATTAGAAGACATATCTTTAAGCAAGAAGTCGCTATTACATTAAAAATAGGGGAACCGTTATATAAAGATGAAACACTAAGTGAAAGCGAACAAAGAATAGATTTGGCGAAAAGATGCCACAACGCAGTGTGTTTATTATCAGATGTAGATCCAAAAGATAATCCATATCCAGCAATATTTGATAAAAATAAGAAGATAGATAATATATAAGATTGCTTTAACATGCACATACATATACAATACATAGCGGTATGAGACCATTTATTCTTATTATCTGTTTATTAATTCCATTACTCGGCACAACCTTAGGTAGTGCGATGGTTTTCTTTCTAAAAAAGGAAATAAATCCTAAATTGCAAAAGATTCTATTAGGTTTTGCTAGTGGGGTGATGATTGCCGCTTCTATTTGGTCACTTATGCAACCTGCGATTGATTTATATAGTGAAGGCGATTGGAAAGCATATGTATTTCCTGCGATTGGATTCTTGTTAGGTGTTGGTTTTATGTTGCTTCTCGATTATCTTGTGCCTCATATGCACATCAATAAGGAAGAAGAAGGTCTTCAAAAAGATAAATATTCTAAAACATTTAAGATGCTATTAGCCGTCACTCTTCATAATGTCCCTGAAGGTTTAGCAGTTGGTGTTGTTATTGCTTCCGCTTTAACGGGTCAAGTTAGTGAACAAGCTGTTTTGGCCTTAGCGATAGGTATGGCGATACAAAACTTCCCAGAAGGGGCTATTGTATCAATGCCATTAAAAGAAGAAGGCGAATCAAAAGGAAAAGCATTCTTTTATGGCTTTATTAGTGGGGCGGTTGAGCCTCTTGCCGCAGGATTAGCCATATTAATTACATATTTAGTATCTGTTATCTTACCATTTGTTTTAGCTTTTGCTGCAGGTGTTATGATCTATGTCGTCGTGGAAGAACTTATTCCAGAAGCTAATGAAGGCAAACACTCTAACCTAGCCACAATCGGTTTAGCGGTCGGTTTCGTATTAATGATGGTATTAGATATCGCTCTTGGCTAATTAAATATAATAAAAGGCCTACTCCTTCAACTGGGTAGGCCGTTATTTTAGTTTGAAGAGAATTAGTTATTAAGCGCGACTAATTCTGAAGCGATTGTCGTAATCAGAGATATACGCGATATCGTGCTTGTTTTCATTAACGTAGTATTCTTCGTTAACTTTAAGATCAAGCATGTGTCTATTGTAATACTTGAAGATGTAATCAATCGCGGAATTTCTACTCTTGAATTCTTTATTGAATTTGATGAATCTTCCTTCTACGACCGCTTCTAATAAATACTTCTTATTCATCTACTAGAATACCTCTTTTCTATAGCCTTTTATCGTCTTGCTTAGGACGCGGTATTCCGCATTTGAATACATAATAATAGTCTTATTTTTAACTTAGTCAAGCGATTTTATTAAAAATTTTTATAAATCTTATATAAATATAAGGTCAAAAAGAAATAAGGCATATCATGTGAAATAATAGAATTATTCCTATATTATGTAATAGGGGAGAACAATATTATGAAAAGAATCGCAGTGTTCGACGCTAAAAAATATGATGAAGCATCATTCAAACCTTATTTAGATAAATATACATTTACTTACTTTAAAGATAGACTATCTAATCACACAGTGGCCTTAGCCAAAGACTTTGACGCAGTGATGTGCTTTGTTAATGATGAACTTAATGATGAAGTGTTAACTAAACTTAATGAATATGGTATACACGGGGTATTCCTTAGATGCGCTGGTTATAACAATGTTGATTTAGCAAGTGCTTATAAAAATAAGATTCATGTCGCTAGAGTACCTGCTTATTCTCCTTACGCTATCGCGGAACATGCTTTTGCCTTATTACTTTCATTAAATAGACATATCCATAAAGCCTATATTAGATCTAGAGACTTTAACTTTAACTTAGAAGGTTTATGTGGCTTTGATTTACACGAAAAGACTATCGGTGTCGTTGGTACTGGTAAAATCGGTAGAGTATTTATGGACATCGCTAATGGATTTGGTATGCATGTTATATGCTATGACCCATATCCAATTAAAGACAGTGGTTATGAATATGTCTCTTTAGAAAAAATGTACGCTAGAAGTGATATTATTTCCTTACACTGCCCACTCACTAATGAAAATAGACATATGATAGATGAAAAAGCCATCAAACAAATGAAGAAGGGTGTAGTTATTATTAATACATCACGTGGTGGCTTAATTGATTCTAAAGCTTTATTAGAAGGCCTTAAAGAAAAACAAATAGGGGCAGTTGGCTTAGATGTCTATGAAGAAGAAGCTAATCTCTTCTATAAAGATAATTCCTTAAAGATTGTTAATGATGATACCTTATCACTTCTTTTACAATTACCTAATGTCATTATTACATCCCATCAAGCCTATCTCACTAATGAAGCATTAAGTAATATTGCAGAAACCACAGTGAAAAACCTAGATGAATACTTCTCAGGCGCATTTATTAATAACGAATTATGTTACCACTGTGAAAAGAGTAAAGATCCACAGGCTTGTTATAGGGCTAAAACAAAGAGATGCTTTTAGTTCTTACAATAGATTTTAATAGCATCTTTAAGAAAACTTTCTAGAAAAGATGTATCGTCACCAACTAATTGTCTATGGGTTTGAAGATCTACTTCTTTTCCTAGTGCAGCATCTAATTCAGCGGCCATACTAAAAAACTTCATACCTATAGGTGGACATACCACTAAGATATCGATATCACTTTCGAATGTTGCTTCTCCTCTAGCATAACTACCAAATAGATATGCACATTCAACTTCATGGACTTTCCTAAATATTGGTTCGCATATCTTCTTAATACTGTTTACACTGTGGACGAATTGCTTCTCTTCTCTTAATTTGTCAAGTTTTACATATATATCATCATAAGTGGCGTTTATTCTGCCAGTTTCTTCGTATGTTTGATATGTACGACGAGAAACGCCACATGCTTTCGCAGCTTGTTCTTGTGTTAAACCTAATTGTTTTCTTTTTTGTCTTAAAATATTTTCCATATCTATATCATACTGCGCAAAATGAAATGCGCAACTTGTTAATATATTATATTCGTGTATAATTTCACTAATATATGAAAAAGAGCAAGTTAGATTTAGTCTTAATGATCGTCTTTACCGTATTAGCGCTCGCTATTAACGCTTATATCATTTATCATTCCTGTTTAAATGGTTCTCAAAGTAGCCAAGCTTCACAAGGAGTAGTGGAGGTAAGTGAAGAAGTCGTTAATACAGTGAGGCCTGGTACAGTAACTCCAGAGAACTATAATGCCTTTGCGGCATTTATTAGGAAATCATTAGGCCACTTTGGCTTATTTGTGGTAAGTGGTATCTTCTCTTCTTTAGCGATTTACTATATCTTCAAAGATTTCAAATGGATTAAGCACTTCCTTAATACTATATTTGCCTTATCATTCGGTTTAATCGTTGCGATGACTACAGAAATCATCCAATTAAGTGTTCCTGAACGAAGTGGTGAATTTACTGATGTACTTATCGACTATTGTGGTTATTTATTAGGGGCCTTCCTTGTTGGCTTGGTATTGTTCCTAGCCATAAGACACCAAAGAAAGAAGCAGGCTAATAGTTAACATTTTGGTTTACGATTTGGTTGACGATTTTTTGATACTGGTTTACAATTGGTTTACAAGAAGGTTGACGAAATGAATTATAAAGACTTATATAACGAGCAATTAAATAGACATTATTGCACCGCTAGAGAACTGCAATACAGTAACATTTACAATTACCATCTTTCGCTTGAAGAGTTAAATGGCTTTTATGATTTTATCGACAACAATGGTGATACAATATCTGATTTATTTGAAAAACTTCCATTGAAGAGTTTCAACTCTAAGTATATATATTTTTCAAAATGCAGAGAATTCGATATACAAATGCATACTTTTTTTGATTTGTTAAAAGCGGATTTAGAAGAAAATGAAAACTATTTAGCTATTAGAAATATGCCTGAGGTCCTTAAGTCAAGAATCTATTCGGAAATAGAGGGCACTTTAGATATAGAAAATGTGCCTACAACTAGAAGAAGATTTGAAGAGTTAGTTTATAAAGATGACAAGCCTAAAAATGCTAATGATAGGATTATCAAAAATATGGCTAACGCTATTGAATATGTTTTAAAAAGACCATCTTTTACAAAAGAGAATTTAAGATATCTTTATGATTTGTTGTCAAAAGATTCTCTAGAATATGAAGATTGTTTAAAAGACGGAGAACTATATAGGGATGATAAGGTATTTGTGGATGGATATGAAGGATGTCCATCAAACAAAATCGAAGAATGTATGGATTCCTTATTTGATTTTGTAAATGGAAATTTGGCTAAAAATAGTGGCATTAGATTTCTTTTGCCTCATATTGCTCATTACTATATTTTATATATCCATCCATATTTCGATTATAACGGCAGAACCGCTAGAATGGTGTCTCTTTGGATTTATTTCTTGATTAACAATGAATCATACCCACCTTTTATTAGTGATGCAATCAATCAAACAAAGGGAAACTATTATTCTGCTCTTTCTGAATCAAGAAATGCTCATAATGATATCACTTATTTCCTTTTATATATTTTCGATGTTTCAATTCTCTATTTCTTGACCTATAAAAATATCGAGCATATAGATGCACTTCTAAAAGAAAAAAGCATTGTTATCTCAAACACCGATAAAGACTATATAAAAAGAATTCTAGTAAGTGCTAAAGGACCTTTTGTTTATACAGACTTCACCTCATGGAATCGTATTCAAATAAGCAAACAAGGTGCATTTAAGATACTTAACAGATTTACGGAATATGGAATTCTAAAAGAAGTAGAAACTACAAGCAATAAAAAACTATTTGATATAAATAAAGAGATGATTGCTTACGAAAAGAAATAATAGAAATAGTATTTTTTGCGATTATATGTGTTATGTGAGAAAATAAATACGCTAAAGAATATGAAGAAGAAAGATATTAAGAGATTTGACTTAGATAAACCTTTTAACCCTGCGGATATCAAAGGCTTAAATGTAAATGAACTTGAACAGTTAAGTAAAGATATCAAAGATAAGATTATTGCTAGCTGCGCTAAAAATGGTGGCCACCTTGCTAGTTCCTTAGGGGCCACTGATTTAACTGTCGCTATTCATCATTATTTCAATTTACCTACTGATAAGGTGATATTTGATGTTGGTCATCAAAGTTATGCGCATAAAATCTTATCTGGTAGAAGTCTTGATAGATTAAGAAAGAGTGATGGTGTATCTGGTTTCCAAAGAAGATGCGAATCAGAATATGATCCATATGAAGCAGGTCACTCCTCTACTTCTATAAGTGCTGCTATGGGTTTAGCCTTAGCCCGTGACCTAAATAAAGAGAAATATGAAGTTATCGCTGTTATAGGTGATAGTTCTTTAGCCAATGGCCTAGCCTTTGAAGGTCTTAATAACATCGCTAATTTCAATCATAAAATCATTATTATCATCAATGACAATAACCGTTCTATTGGGGAATCACGTGGTTTAATGCATAGATATTTTGAAAAGTTCAGATTATCTAAAGGTTACTTAAAAAATAAGAATAGATATCAAAAGTTCTTAAAAAAGACTTTCTTAACTAGATGGTTCTATCACTTAACTAGTTGGATTAAACGTCAATTTAAGAAACTCTTTATTAGAAAGAACATATTTACAGATATGGGTTTATATTTCATCTCTAATATTGATGGACATGACATCAAACAATTAGAGAAAGCCTTTAACTACGCTAAGAACGCGCCTACTTCAGTTGTCTTACATGTCACCACACAAAAAGGTAGTGGTTATAAGTTAGCCGAAGAAGATGATGTTGGTAACTGGCATGGTGTTGGTCCATTTGATATTGAAACAGGTAAACCACTTAAAGTCAGAGACCCTAACTATATTTCATGGAGCCAAGTATACGCTCAATTATTAAAAGATAGACTTAAAGTCGATGATAGAATGGTATTAATCAATCCTGCGACTATGGTGGGTTCATGTATTGATGATTTATTAACTAAATATCCAGATAGGGTATTTGATGTAGGCATATCTGAAGAACATGGTGCGGTTTTTGCCGCGGCAGTAGGTCTAAATAAAGATATCCATGCTTACTATTCTATTTATAGTACCTTCTTACAACGTAGTTATGATGAAATTAGCCATGACGTTGCTAGACTTGATAGTGATGTTACTTTCCTTATCGATAGAGCGGGCCTCCCTGGTGAAGATGGGGAAACCCATTCAGGTATCTATGATGTAGCCTATCTCATGTCTATCCCTAATATCGCTATTGCAATGGCCAAAGATATGGAAGAAGCTATTGATTTATTTAGCTTCTCCACTGATTATCATCATCCACTTGCGATTCGTTATCCTAAAGACATCACTCCAATTGTGAATAATCATGAACCACGTCCAGTTAAACTAGGTGAATGGAAAGTAGAAACTAATGATGGAGATACCGCGATTATCTCTTATGGTCCAGTAATCAGCCATCTAGTGGAACACTTCAAAGGATACACAATTGTTAATGCGATGTTCCTTAGACCAATCGATGAAGAAGCATTAAAGTCATTATTCAATAAAAAACAAATAGTTATCTATGACATCTATGGCACGAAAGAGGGCTTTGCTTCATACGTGCTTAATTATCTAAATGAATATGGCTATAAAGGTAAAGTCAAAGTTTTAGCGATTCCAAATACATTTATCAAGCACGGTAATGTTCTAGACCAAGTTAAAGAACTAGGCCTTACCTTTGATGATTTAAGGAAACTTTTGTAAAGGATTTCATAGAATTTAATAAAGCAAACAAGACATAAGCTCGTGTGCATAATTTGCACATGAGCCTTTTATTAAGACAAAAACAGTATTTGCAAAAAATGCAACAACTGAAAAGCGTTGTGCATAATTTGCACATTGCAATTATTGATAGTGTATTAAAGGAAATTTTTTTAAAAAATTTGCCTTTAAATATTATATTATTATCTACTCAAATATAGATTACTTACTATTTAATATAATATTAAAAGGCAATTTTGGTGGGTCTATTGACTCCTTTTTTTCTTTATGAGAATGTAGTCTAAAAAGAACAAAAAATGGAGGCTACATCAATGGAATGCAAAATAAGTGGTACTATTATGTCACAGGAGAGTCATATGAAAAAAGTTATTTTAAATAAATGCTATGGGCTATTTAGAGTCTCCCCTAAAGGATATTCTCTTTATGCTGAAAAGATTGGCAAAACCCTTTATTACTATAGAGGCAATCATGATGCTGAAAATACACTTACCTACACTAAAGAAAACCTTAGTGAATTTATTAAAAATGAGCCAACGTTATTATATTTTTACTCCTTCGTGGACCACGGGGAGAAAATAATACATTCTTTTGATGATAAACGTGAAGGGTGTTTAGTTTTAGATGAAAAGCATAGGTTTGATCGAGTTCTTATTGAAGTTATCGAAGAACTTGGTGATGAAGCTAGTAGCAATTTTAGCAAATTACAAATTGTTGAAATACCTGATGATGTTATAGAAGATTACATGATTGATGATTATGATGGCTTTGAAATGTTGCATAAAAGAGTGGTGGAGTACTAAGTCAACTATCTAATATGCCAAATTGGCGTATCTTTTGATTCACCATATGCCAAAGTATTGAGAATAAATGTATAATTACTTTAAGTATGATTAAGTTATTAAAGCCTATTGCCCATTGTTATGGTGTTATAAATGCGATTAATCTCGCTAAGAAGGTCGCAAGTGAATATAAAGATAAGAATATCTATGTTTTTGGTTTACT
>CAMJEC010000014.1 GCA_946404585.1 uncultured Caryophanales bacterium | reverse complement strand
GGCTCATTTTCATCTCGGCAGTTGAACAACCGAGGATTCCCATTCGGTGTCCTAAGTTTTATTGCATTAGCAAAAGATTGATAGTGCTAACTATTTGAGCGGAACTGCTACTGCTAGATGCAAAAGATGGATTCGTTAAATAAACGACAAGCGCCGCAATTAAAAAGATCGTGATTGCAAGAAGGAACAATATAGAGATTGGGCCAGTAATAGCAAGAGGAATAATATTTCTCTTTGGCCAATGATTCTTGATACCTCTAACTAAACTAACAATGGCGATGATTAAGCATGGAATAAAAATAAAAAGGATTGCTAAAACGATGAGTGCTAATGCAATCCAGACTAGTACACCAAAGATGCCGATGAGGATGGTAATAAAGAATGCTCCAATAAATCCCATGCCTATCCTCTACTATTTTTATGATTTAATCGCAATTATTTTAAAACATCATATCAATGAGATAAGAAACTTCACAAATAATAATGATTGTTATAACTATCGAAACAACAATAAATGGTGCAAGCAATCCTCTTTTCCATTTATTCTTAATACACCGTATTAATAAAACGATGAATACCGCTATAGCAGGAATAAGCAAAACACCGGTGAAAATCATTATTAAGTTGCCTAGTGCAGTTCCAAGTCCTGACATCATAAGCTTTATAACACCTTTCTATAGATTAATAGCCATCAAAGCAATGGCAGCGGCACTTGAAGATGGATTAGAAGCTGGAGAACCAACTGAGAACAATCCAGTAGTGTGATAGATAACAATCATCGTGGTAGTTAAGGCCATAACAAAGATAATGCCCGCTATAATAGCACCCACTAAATTTTTTGTGGGCCATTTATTAGCGACGCCATTTCTCATATTGTTAATAAATACGATTAAAGAGGCGATCAACGCACCCGCTAGAAGTGCGTATATGATAATCAGAAACGGATAGAATAATGCAAATACAAATCCCATAGTATTGTTCCTTCCTTTAGTGGTTAAGTAGGTTATAAATCTATAACACTAGAGAGACCATTAATTATCGATATCATTCGTGGCTTTTTGCCTCTCACTTATTAGACACATTAAATATAGAAAACTGCTAAAGAAAATGCAAATTTTAGTTAATGATTTATATCTTGCTATCTTTAATAAATAGAATATTTCTTAAAAATGCTTTTAACTCGAGGGTGAAATTCGCTAGAATAATAGTGTGGCTTTAGCCATATGTTTTATTAGTCAATTATCAAGGAGGCTTCCTTTTATGCATATACTTCTTTCTACTGGTGAACAAGTTGCCATTATTGCCGCTTCTATTGGTGGCGCGATAGTGCTCGGTGTTTTGCTTTTCCTTCTTTATCACTTTGTTATTTCTAGAAATAGAATCAAACACCAAGTCAGAGAATTACAAAAGAAATACTCCTATCTTGATGCTCTTTTAATTGGTCAAGACTCCCAATACATCCATCGTTTAGAAATCATTTCTCGAACAAACTTACTTTATGTTGATAAGCATGAAAAGTTCTCTCGTAGATTTAAAGAAATCTATGAAAACGATGATAAATTCGCAGAATCTATGCTTAAACAATTAAACGCTCTTATTAGTAATAAGCAGTTCAAAAATATTAAGACTGTTATCGGTGACACTAAGAAAGCGATGAAAGTCTTCGAAGATAAAGTCAATGCTTTAGATAATGACTTATATACATTAATCAAACCAGAAGAAGATTCTCGTCAATCCATTCTTAAACTCAAAGAAAACTATAGACGTGTTAAACAAACATTCTATGCTAATAGCTCTGACTTAGATTTAGTCAGCTCCTCCATTAACCAAGTATTTGATAAACTCGATCAAATGTTCGTGGAATTTGAAACACATATCGAAAGTGCGGAATATGATGACGCTCAAGGTTTATTACCTACTATCTCTAAAGTAGTGACCGCTTTAGAAAGTGCTTTAAGTCAATTACCAAATCTCTGTATCTTAGTGAATACAGTTATTCCAGAAAAAATCGAAGTTTTAAAAAAAGACTATGAAGTATTAGAAGCACAAGGCTTACCATTATATAACCTTGCTTTCCAAACAAAGTTAGGGGAATGGAACAATGATTTAAATATCATCCGTACTCGTTTAACAAAGTTACAAATCGGTAATATCATGGAATCTTTAGACGCTCTTCAAAGTGAAATTGAAGAGATGAGAGAACTCTTAAATAACGAACAAAATGATAAGAACTTCTTTGAAGCACACAATGAAGAAATCTATCAAAACGTTGTTGATTTAGAAAAATCATTCTTAAAGATCTGCTCTTTATTACCTGAACTTTATCGTACATACGTTGTGACCGATGACCGTAAAGAAAAGGTCGAAGCCTTAAAACAAACTATGAACTCTTTAGGTACCACCAAACAGTCCTTAGATAACTATGTTCATAGTTCTTTAAAACAACCATACTCTACCTTAAAAGGCAAACTCGATGAATTAAATAACCAATATGCCACCGCTAAAGAAGGTATGGAAGAATTCAAACAATATATTGAGTTCTTAAAGACCAGCAGTGAAGAAGCCTACACTCTAGTGTTCGTTTATTATTATCGTCTCAAACAAGAAGAAAGCTTACTTAGAGAAATCGCTATTCCAGAGTTCTCTGAACCATATCATGTGCGTATTGAGGATTGCTATGACTTATTAAATGAAATTGACAAGGCCATTAAAGTTCAACCAATCGCTGTTGATGAAATCAATGAAAAGGTTGCTACCTTAAAAGGAAGTGCTAGTGCCTTATTCGATGAAATCGAAAACAAGTTCAGAGAAATGCAACTCGCAGAATCCGCCATTGTCTATGCTAATAGAGATAGAAATCATCAAGATGATGTCCATCAACAATTAAGTGCTCTTGAACAAGAATTCTATAAAGGTGAATTCGTCAAAGTTTATCACGAAGCTAACGCCATCTTTAAGCGTATGCACGTAGAGGATACAGGTACCGCTAATGGCTAATGTTATCTATTTAGATAATGCTGCCACAACTAAAGTTGATCCTGAAGTATTAAACTCTTACAATCAAATCACCCTTAAATATTTCGCTAATCCGAGCAGCATACATTCTCTTGGTCAAGAATCTTCACGTCTATTAGATAAAAGTCGTGAACAAATTTTAAATGTCCTTAAACTCACTCATCATGATGTGATCTTTACCAGTGGTGCGACTGAGGCTAATAACCTCGCAATCAAAGGGTACTGCTTTGCTAACCGCTCACGCGGTAAGCACATCATCACAAGCGCGACTGAACATTCTTCTGTTTTAAACACAGTTTTAGAGATGCAAGATTTTGGCTTTGAAGTAACAGTTTTGCCAGTTAATAAAGAAGGGCAAATAGAGGTTAATTCTTTAAAGGCCGCAATTAGGGAAGATACAATACTTGTTTCTTTAATGATGGTCAATAATGAAGTAGGGGCAATTAACCCCATTAAAGAAGTTGGTGAATACCTCAAAAAGTTCCCAAAAATTGCCTTCCATGTCGATATGGTTCAAGCCATTGGTAAATTACCTATAGACTTTAACAATATTGATATGTTCTCTATTGCTGGTCATAAAATACATGGTTTATTAGGTTCAGGTCTATTAATTAAAGAAAAGAAAATCATCTTAAAAGCTATTAACCAAGGTGGGGGACAAGAAAACAATTTAAGAAGTGGCACAAACACCTTAGCCCTTTCCGCTTCCTTAGCGAAAGCCCTGAGACTTGCTATTGAAGGTGAGGCTAATAACTTTAAAAAAGTTAAAGTCTTAAGCGAAAGGTTGTTAGGCTACTTAAAAGACAACAAAGATAAATATCTCATTAATTCATATTATGAAGATAATCCATATATCGTTAATTTCTCTCTTCTTCATCATAAAGCAAGTGTGGTCGTGGAAGCCTTAAGCAATAGAGGTATTATGGTCTCTTCTTTAAGCGCGTGTCACGCGAAAAATGAAGACTATAGTAAAGTCGTCTATGCGATGTATCAAGATTTAAATCTTGCCCATAATACTATCCGTATATCTTTTGATAAAGATAATACAATAGAGGAAGTAGAAGCATTAATTAAAAACTTAGAAGAAATCCTTAAGGAGATTAAACAATGATCACTTATGACCATATTATGATTCGCTTTGGTGAATTATCCACGAAAGGCAAAAATAAAAAAGACTTTATCCGTACTCTCGCGGAAAACGTTAAAAACGCTCTTAAGGATTGGCCAAAACTATCATTTGAAACAAGATACGACCATATCTATGTTGGACTAAATAATTTAGACTATCATCCAATTATTGAACGTTTACAAGATGTAAGTGGCATCCACGCTTTATCTTTAGTCTATAGATGTTCTAAAGAAATCGAAGATATGAAAGAGTCCGCTTTAAACTTAATTAAAGAGGAAGAAGGTAAAACATTCAAAGTCAAAGTTAAAAGAGGCGATAAAACATATCCTATCATCTCTGATGAAATCACTAGAATCGTGGCTGGTCATATCTTAAGAAATACCGAACACTTAAAAGTGGATGTCCATAATCCTGATATTCTTCTTTCTATCGAAGTTAGACAAGAAGCTGCCTATATCTTCTGTAAGACATATCTAGGAGCGGGTGGCTATCCATTAGGAGTTGGCGGGAAAACCATGCATATGTTAAGTGGTGGTATTGATTCACCTGTCGCAGCCTATCTTATGATGAAAAGAGGAGTCAGTATTGAATGCATCCATTTTGCCTCTCCTCCATATACCCAAATGGGTGTTATCTATAAATTAGAAGACTTATTAAAAGTCTTAACTAGATATCAACCTCGTATTAGATTACATATCATCCCATTCACTAAGATTCAAGAAGCCATCTATGATAACGCTCCTGAAAGCTACTGTATTACATTAATGAGACGTATGATGTTTAGACTCGCTGATGCTTTATCTAAACGTAGAAAATGTCCAGTCATCAGTAGTGGCGAATCCATTGGTCAAGTCGCTAGCCAAACTCTTCAATCAATGCACGTAATTAATGCGGTTACTAATACACCAGTCATCCGCCCACTTGCGACCACTGATAAGTTAGAAATCATTAAGATTAGTAAAAAGATTGGAACATATGATATCTCCATTAGACCATATGAAGATTGCTGCACAATCTTTACACCAAAGGCGCCTAAAACAATGCCTCATATGGATGAGGTGGAAGAATTTGAAAAGAAATTCGATTATGAATCAATGATCAAAGACGCGATTAATAATGTTGAAGTCAAGATTATTACAAGCGAAACTCAAGATAACGATTTATTGTAGAAACATTGATAAAATCAAAAGAATCGTCACTTTGTGACGTTTTCTTTTTCACCTTTCTTGTCTACATTTTTCAAAGGGACTATACTAAAAGCAGTTATGAACTTTTTTAAGAAAAACGCTGCTAACTTAATTACATTAATCCGTATCTTTGGTGCGATTGCCTTAATCATGTTAGAACCGCTTTCTCTGCCATTTTTTATCGTTTATGGTGTTTGCGGTTTGTCTGACGCATTTGATGGCTTAGTGGCCCGTAAATTAGGGATACAGTCCAGCTTTGGCTCCGCTTTAGATAGTTTATCTGATTTATTATTCTATGGCGTTATGGCGGCGAAACTCTTCCCAACATTCCAAAGATTATTATTACCATATCAATGGGCGATTATTGGCACACCAACTGCTTTACACTTTATTGCCTATATTATTTGTGCCATTAAATTCTCTAGATTCAGCGCGATACATACCTACGCTAATAAAGCCTTAGGCTTATTAGTTTATGCCTTCCCATTCTTCTTTATAGGCGAGATTCCATTATTATGGACTATCTATATGATCGTGGGTGGGGTCATTGCCTTATATGGTTCAGTAGAAATTAATTTAATTCATATCATCGCTAAACGTTATGATACGAGAAATAAATCAGTCTTCTTTATAAGAAGAAATGAGAATAATCCGATAGAAGAAGATAAATAAAAAGAGCGAATTTAATCGCTCTTTTGTCAAACCTTAATTCTTAATTAGGCCTTTTTAGCAGTTTTCACTAAATCAGCGAAAGCTTTTGGATCATTGATCGCTAATTCAGATAACATCTTACGGTTGATGTTGATGTTGGCTTGTTTTAAACCGAACATGAATTTGCTATAAGAGATATCGTTTAATCTGCAAGCAGCGTTGATACGTCTGATCCATAATTTACGGAAATCTCTCTTACGGTCTCTACGAGAGATGTATGCATAGCGTAAGCTGTGCATAACTTGTTCTTTCGCAGTTTTGAATAATAAGTGTTTGCTACCGAAATAACCAGAGGCTCTTTTTAATACTCTTTTACGACGGGCGTGTGTGACTGTGCCACCTTTAACTCTTGCCATATTCTAGTGTCCTCCTTATTTAACGATGAGAAACTTAATTCTCTTGTAGTCGGTCTTGTGTAAGACAGCGGACTTCATTAAGTGTCTCTTTTGTTTTGTGGTTTTGTGTGGGGCTAAATGTGAAACATAGGCGTGATGTCTAACGACTTTGCCTGTGCCGGTAACTTTAATTCTTTTCATTAAAGCTCTTTTGCTTTTCATTTTTGGCATAATACTTTCCTCCTACTTCTTCTTTGGGGCGAGTATTGCGTACATCCAGCGACCTTCCATCGCAGATGGCTTTTCAATATTCGCGTAATCACTTAATAGAGCGATAAACTTATCCATGACTTCTTGGCCGACTTCAATGTGAGTCATTTGACGGCCACGGAAACGTACGCCTACTTTAACTTTGTTACCCGCTTCTAAGAATTTTTGTGCGGCTCTGGCTTTTGTGTCCATATCATGACCACCAATTTGTGGTGTTAATTGGACTTCCTTGATTTCTACAGTATGTTGTTTCTTTTTAGCTTCTTTAGCTTTCTTTTGTTGCTCGAAGCGATATTTGCTGTAATTGATGATCTTACAAACCGGAGGTTTGGCTGCTGGCGCAACACATAATAAATCCAAATCATATTCATTGGCTTTAAATTGTGCTTCGCGAGAAGACATTGTTCCGAGTTGCTCACCATTAGGTCCGATTAAAAGGACTTCTGGAAAACGAACGTTTTCATTTACTAAATCTTTGTTTTGGTTATTGCCAGGTTTTTTGTTAGTGGCGTAGCGATTGTCGACGATAAGTATCACTCTCCTTTTTGATTTAAAAAACGGATGCGCACAGCACCCGTTAACATTCTTAGCCCATAAGAAGTAGCGTTAGCCAACCAACTTTTGTCAGTCTGGCGAGAAGCGGGTGCCTCTGCTTTCTACGTTTTTGCGTTAAGATATTATCATTATTAGTATAATGTGTCAATTTATTCTTGAATATTTTGTCAAAATATAACTTGAAAAACTAAATTCCGTTTTAAGAATTCAATTAGCTAGGCAACCTTATCTATCTCTGCCTCCACAATATTGTGTTTTAAAAAATCCTTTATCGCGCTTTTAAAGATGTCAGTCACCTTTATTTGCTTTAACGTAAGCAATAGATAAATACTTTTGGAGACATAGATTTTGTCAAATTTGTATTCTCTAAAATAGTTATATTGCTCCAATTGAGGAATTTTATTTTTAGCACACAAATAATCCACCAATGACAATAAATAAAGAGATTCTAAGTATTGTTTATTATAAAAATAATTGTCGATTTCTTTTGAATTAATTACATTAGCAACAAAGGCTACTTCATCAGAGATTTTAAGACGTTGGAGTGTGTCACTTTTGAAAAGATCAAAATCACTGTTATAGGCAAACAATGAAAGATTGTCATAGTTCAACGTTTTATAAAGCTCATCAATATTAATTTTAAGAGCGTCTGCTAATTTACTCATGATTGAAATAGTGCAGTTGTTTATGTTAGAACGCTCATTATAAATGTCATTCAAAGTGGCATGAGAAATAGAACTAGCCTTTTCTAGTTCATATAGTGACATATTTTTAGAATTTAAAATCGCTCTTAACATATAGGTCGCCTCACCGACAATTATAATTTAGAGCATTTATTTATTCAAGAATAAAAAACTGGATGAATATCACCCAGTTAATAATTGATGCGATTAATATTCTTATTTCTGGCTTCTTTTATTATCTCAATTTGCTCAGGGGAAAGATCGTTATCATCTATTTGATTGTTCTTATTTTTGTTGCCAAAGACAAGAAGGAAAGTATCCACGATAACAGCTAAAACATATATACATCCTAAGACAATATTTAAAACATCGTTTTTAAGAAAGAATAGTGGTAGTGTTGAAGCCACAATGACGCCATCAATAATGCCAAGTATAATCAATAATTTCTTCATATTTCTTACCTCCATTCCACAAAAATGTTTTGATTATAACTGATTTATCACATAACGCGCATAAGGTAGAAGTAGAAATAGAAAAAAGCCTACCAAGTTTTACCAAATGGTAGGCACATCATTCACATAGTGCCAATAAGAACCAGTGCCTGTTGGTGTAGTTTCACTATAGAAAGATAAAGTGGTTTCACTCACGTTATAAATGTATGGTGGTCTGGAAAGACTTTCAATATTGTTCCATTCTTCTTCTGTTCCCTTGTAGTAGATATTCTTGAAGAAGCTTTCATACAAAGCTTCTAAGCCAAGGTTAGTGACGCTATGAGGAATAACAATTGATTTTAAAGATGTACACCACATAAATGGTGAATGGCCAATATAGGTAATGCCTTCTTCTAATGTTACTGATTCAAGAACGCTACAATCTCTAAATGTTCCTTGATCAAGAGTGGAAACACTTCCAGGAATGGTAATCTCTTTTAAAGCGGTATCCCACGCAAAACAGAACATTCCAATTGAGGTGACATTATTTGGAATATTAATTGATTCTAGATGTTTGGAGCTAGAAAAAGCATTTTTACCAATAGAAGTAATGTTGTTTGGAACTTCGTATGATACTAAACGATCACAGCTACAGAATGCATAGTCACCAATAGTGGTAACGCTACTTGGAAAAGTAAAAGCCTTTGTCCAGTTTGATGGGAATTTCATCAGTGTAGTTTTTTCTTTGTTGAAAAGGACACCATCAATAGAACAATACAATGTATTGTTTGTATCTACATTAATTGCTTCTAATGATGAGCAATTGATAAAAGCGGAAGAATCTAAAGTAGTCACACTTTCTGGAATAGTGACACTCTTTAAAGATTTATTGCCATTAAAAGCGCTAACGGCAATTTCTTTAACAGTATTTGGTATTGTAACCGCATTGAAATCACAAGCTCTAAAGGCAAATTCGCCAATGCGAGTAACCCCTTCAGGAATGTTAATTGATTTCAATTTTGAACATCCTTCAAACATATAGTCACCAATCGCAGTAATATATTTACTTAGCTTTGCGCTTTCTAAAGAAAGACAGCCCAAAAATGAACAATCCCCTAAGAAGGTGACGGTATCAGGAATGACGATTGATTTTAATTTCTCACATCTATGAAAAGCATAATAACTAATTCTTGTTAAACCTTCATTCAAGGTGACTGATTCTAAATTTTCACATAACGCAAAGGCTTCGGATTCTATTTCTTTAATAGAACTTGGAATGGCCACTGATTTTAATGATTTGCAAAACTGAAAAGCTTGCATAGTAATACCGACTACAGGTTTTCCATTATATGTACTTGGGATGACTAAATTACCAGAGATATCTGTAGATTTAGCGCCATCAAGCCAATAGCTATCAGTAGTAGAGTTATATCTAAAGTTCAACTCAGTAAGAGGATCAACCTCATGAACAGGTACGCTAGAAGAACTAGATGATTCGCTAGAAGAACTGGATTCTATACTGGATGATATTGAACTATTATCGCTTGAAGAAATAGGCATAGAAGAATTAGGAGTGGAACAACCTAATAAAGATGTCGCTAATAGACTAGCTTCAACTATCGCAAATGCAATAATACTTTTCTTCATAAAACACCTCTTAAAATTTAAAAATGTTACGATTACCTCTAATTTATCACATTATGTACGCAAGATAAAAGTGGAATAAAAAGCCTACCATATAGGTAGGCAGTTTAGTTAATGATTCTTACTTACTCTCAGTATTGAGCAAGGCTTTATTTTTGATTTCATCATCGATGAGTTTTAAGAATTCATCAATGCTGACAGTGATTTGTTCTTGAACACCGAATCTTCTATAAGTCACTGTTCTATCATCACGTTCATGATCACCAAGAACGAGTGTATATGGAATCTTCTTCATTTGTGAACTTCTCATTCTATAACCAAGCTTGTCATTAGAATCATCGAGAGTCACTCTAAGACCATGTTCTTTGAACTTCGCTAATAATTCGTTAGCGTATTCTAAATGGTAATCATTGTTAACTGGTAATAGGTTAACTTGAACTGGGGCTAACCATGTTGGGAAAGCACCTTTTGTTTCTTCGATTAAGAAGGCGATGAAACGATCTAAAGAACCTAAGATTGCTCTATGAACAACAACTGGTCTAGCTTTCTCACCTTTTTCATCAATATAGGTAAGTTCAAATCTTTCTGGTAATTGATAGTCTAATTGAATAGTACTTAATGTGACATCATGACCAATCGCGCTTTTAACTTGAACGTCAAGTTTAGGACCATAGAAAGCGGCTTCACCAATGGCTTCATAATATTCAACACCTAATTCTTTTAAAACTTCACGTAATTGATTTTCACTCTTTTCCCAGAGTTCATCATTACCGAAATACTTTTCGGTATCGTTAGGATCTCTTAAAGATAAACGGAAGGCATAGTTCTTAAAGCCAAAGTCGTGGTAGACATCAAGAATAAGTTTAGTAACTTCTTTAAAGACATCACCAATTTGAGTTGGCATACAGAAGATGTGGGAGTCATTTTGATAGAACGCTCTTGTTCTTTCAATACCAGTTAAGGCACCTGAGGCTTCAAAACGGAAGTCAGCGGCGATTTCGGCAATCTTTAATGGTAATTCACGATAAGAGTGCAAAGCACTTCTATACATAACCATATGGTGAGGACAGTTCATTGGTCTTAAGACATATGATTCATTATCAACATCCATCTTTGGGAACATATCCTTTTGGTAGTGGGCCCAGTGACCAGATGTCTTATATAATTCAACGTTACCTAAACATGGAGTTAAGACGTGTTTATAGCCTAAGGCTATTTCTTTATCCATTATGTAGTCGCTTAATAAGCGTCTCACTATGAAACCATTTGGTAACCACATTGGTAAACCTTTACCAACGAGGTCATCATACATAAAGATACCTAATTGTTTACCTAAGATACGGTGGTCTCTTCTCTTTCTTTCTTCAAGAATTTCGAGCCATTTATTTAAATCTTCCGCGGTATACCAAGAGGTACCATAGATTCTTGTTAATTGTTTATTTTTACTATTACCTCTCCAGTAGGCACCTGCCAAAGAAAGTAGTTTAAAATGTTTAATGAGTCCTGTGGACATAATATGCGGTCCACGGCATAAGTCTACAAAGTCACCTTGTTTGAATGTAGTGATACTTTCGTTAATCTCTTTAATTAATTCAATCTTATAAGGATTGTTTTTAAAGAGTTCAAGAGCTTGCTCTTTAGAGAGTTCTTCACGAACAATTCTTAAATCTTTTCCTGCTAATTCTCTCATCTTCTTTTCGATGGTAGGAAGATCGTTTTCGGTAATCACATCTTCACCGAAATCGATATCGTAGTAGAAGCCATTTTCAATGGCAGGTCCAAAACCAAATAAGGCTTTTGGATAAAGTTCTGTAATAGCTTGCGCTAATAAGTGAGAAGTAGAATGGTTTAATACTTCTAATGCTTCTGCACTTGTTTTTTCCATTTCAATAATGGAACCATCATGTTGTTGTACTTTCATAATTTAATTCTTTCCCTCCGCAATACAATAGCGGGCTTATCCTTTTTAAAATGACAATTATTGGAGCATGTCGATTAAATCTCTTAATCCATGCGTATGTCTATGTTTCATTTCAACGGCTTCGTCAATTGGGTAATCAACGATTTCGTTTTGCTTAATGCCAACAATTCTACTTGTTGGTTCTTTATCACATAAGATTTCGATAGCTCTAGCGCCAAATCTCGCGGCTAAGATTCTATCGTGAGCAGTTGGAGAACCACCTCTTTGTAATCTACCAAGAACTTCAGTTCTTGTATCAAAGCCTGTTTCCTTAGCGATTTCACCCGCTAATTCGTTAATGTCTAATAAGTTTTCACTGACGATAATGATCGCGTGGCTCTTATTTTGGGCTTTCATTTTTCTTAATTTACGGAATAAGACTTCCTTCTTAAGTGGATGTTCGACACAGATGACACCTTCAGCACCTTCTGCTAAAGCAGCAAACATTGCTAAATCACCACAGTGACGACCCATAACTTCAATTAAGGAGCAACGTTGGTGAGAACCAGATGTATCTTTAAGTTTATCGACACAATCACAAATTGTGTTAAGCGCGGTGGCAAAGCCAATTGTTTCATCAGTGCTACCGACATCGTTATCAATTGTGCCTGGAATACCAATACAAATTACGCCATGTTTAGATAAGGCTTGTAAACCTCTAAAAGTGCCATCGCCACCGATACCAATTAAAGCATCGATTTCAAAGTCTCTAAGGTTATCCGCTGCTTTCTTACTCACAGCTTCTTCTTTGAATTCTGGAATACGGGCACTTCTAATAATTGTGCCACCTCTATTAATGATATCTTGGGTGAAGTCTTTATTAACTTGACGGATATCGCCTTCGACTAAGCCACGTAAGCCATCATAGACGACATACATTTCTTTGCCTTGATATAAACCCGCACGGATACAAGCGCGTAAACACGCATTCATACCTGGGGCATCACCGCCACTTGTTAATATTGCAATTTTTCTAATCATGACTAGTTTCTCCTTAATAATAGTTATTATTACGCCTAACATTATATACTTAATTTTATAAATGTCGTTGTAAAAACTCTTTTTTCCACAAATTTTAATGTGGATAAGTTTTAAAAAAGTGTAATTTTTTAACTTATTTATATATAAATATATAAATGTTTATACACATGATGTGGATAAGTATGCGCCTAAAAATGTGCATATCTTTTTCATTTTACTTTTGCTTTTTCTATGTGTGATAATAGCGACACCAACATTGAAAGACTCCCTTATGAAAGTATTAGCACACCAAGATTTCCTAGAAGTAAGATTAGCCTCTCTCATCGCGGATTATGACCGTGATACTTTGAGTAATCTCTACCAACCAATGATAGGCTTTGAGGCCTTATCTTTATACATGACACTTTGGAGTGAAGCTAATAACGAAAGGGTCTCACCATTATGTACACACGAGCAAGTATTCTTACGTATGAGGATGCCCGCTAGTGCGTTTGTTGATGCCAGAAGATATCTTGAAGCAGCGGGTCTACTTAAGACATTTGTCAGTGAAGGTGAAGATTTCAAAATCTACCATTACGAACTATATGCTCCTAAGTCCCCAAGTGGCTTCTTCGATGATACGTTACTATATGGCATGTTAATTAGAAGTATCGGTGAAAGTAATGCTTCTAGACTAAAGAAGATCTACTTGTTGGACGCTAAACAAGACTATGGAACAGAAATCACCGCAAGTTTCGCGGAAGTCTTCCATCCTCAACTTGATGATGAAGCCTTCGTCGAAGCCGCTGATAGTAAACAAGTAGTCAAAGGTCGTAATAGAGGCAAGATTAAAGGACAGTTCAATTATGAAGAGTTCTTTGCGTCCTTAAAGGAAATATCGCAGCTCAAAGAATCAGCCTTCAGAAAAGAAGAAATGAAGGAAGTCGAAAGACTTGCAACACTGAATGGTGTTAATGAAAAAGATGCAGCAAATCTTGTCAATCAAGTCTATGACTTGGATAAACCAAAAGGCCAAAGAATTGACTTTGATAAATTAACAAAGATTATGCAAGAGGCAAGTAACTACAAATACCGCTATAGAGGTAAGGATGTAGATGAAGGACCAAACCTCAATACTGGTAATAGTGATCTTGCTAAAAAGATCAATCTTATGGAAACTAAAGCGCCAAAGGATTATCTAGCTTACTTACAAGATGGTACAAAACCGGCAACTGCGGATATTAGATTAATCAATGATTTATCTAAGAACTACCATCTACCAAATCCAGTGATTAATGCAGTCGTGGATTACGTTCTCACAAAAGCGGATAACGTTCTCTCAAGAGCCTATGCGGAAAAAGTTGCAGCCTCTCTTGTTAGAGAAAACGCTAGAACAGCAGTTGATGCGATGAACTATTTAAGAAAGATAGATAAGAAAACGCGCGGAAAGAAAGTAACAAAGAAAATGGTGCTCCCAGTGGAGAGCATTAAACCAAATAAAGAAAATACCACTGATAAGTCCAAGACCAATGATGATGGTGACTGGGAATTAGAGTGGGATAGATTAATGGATGAATTAAATGGAGGTGATGACGGTGGAAAGGCTTAAAGTTAACAATCTTAAAATCACAGCAGATGATTCTTTATTAGATCAAATGAAAGAAGTGATTCACCAATGTCCAAAAGCAATCAAGTATTGTAAGAGTTTAGGAATGAGCGATGAAGATATTGATTCTAACGTAATCAAAATCTATGATTTTGCAAGAGACATCAATTACTGCTCAAATTGTCCTGGACTAAAAGAGTGCAAGAAGGAAAATGCTTACTTGACAAGTAAAGTCACATTTAATAACGGTGTCGTGGAAACACAGCTTATTCCATGTCCAACACTTCTAAAACGTGTCAGTTTTGAAAGACAGTTCCTCATTCAAGATTTCCCAGATGAATGGCTTGATGTCACAATGCCAGAACTTGATAGAACTAAAGGTAGAACAAAAGCTACTGTTGTTTATAACAAGTACATCAAGAATGAAGAAACTAACTGGATCTACCTTACTGGTGGTATGAGAAGCGGTAAGTCATATTACGCTGCAGCGATAGCTATAGACTTAGCAAAAAGAGAAATCAAAGGTAAAGTTCCAATCTGCTTTATGAACGCTTCAAAACGTATTCTTGAATTAAGTGATTTAAATAAGAAAAACAATGAAGAATTCAAGAAAAAGTTAGAACAATACTGCACAGTTCCAGTCTTAGTTATCGATGACTTTGGTCATGAATTCAAAAACGACTTTATTAGAGACGCGATCGTCAATGAAATCATCTCATCACGTTATAACAAAAGACTCTTCACAGTCTTTACCAGTAACTTCACATTAGATGAAATCGAAGTGCTCTATGAATGCAATTCTAAAGCCGGTGCGATTATGTCTAAACAAATCGTAAAGACAATTAGATCGATGTGCGGTCAAGAAGTGGATTTAGGCGACTTAGCAATTTATCAATAATTGACCTTGTATCTTTTCTTAAAATAGATAGAGTATCGTTATTGTTAACGATAAAGTCTAAATCTAATCGATGTTCTTCGAACAAATTATTCTCATCATTAATGCGCTTTAAAAAAGCGCTTTTTTCTTTATCTCTAAGATTGAGTCTTTCAATCTGAATCTTCTCATCAATATCCACACCAATGATGACATCAAACATGTCTTGCATCTTGGCTTTAAAGAGAAGTGGGACTTCCGCCACTAGTAAAGGAGACTTAGAATTCTTAAATGTTAATTCGATTTCTTTCTTCACTAATGGATGAACAATCTTCTCTAACTTTTCTAAATCAGCGGGGTGCTTCTCAACATGATCTCTAAGGTTATCCACGAATGATTTTTCACCCTTAACTTTAAGACGTTTATTAATAAGATTTTGGACATCATTTTTCTCATAAAGCTTATGAACAATTTCATCAGAAGAAATAGTGCAATAGCCACCCTTAACAAACTCATCTAGAACAGTGGATTTACCTGAGGCAATCTTACCTACAATTGCGATTTTAATCGGCGCTCCAAGCTTGATTTGACACTTTGGACAGTAGGTGGTTCCACGTCCATTTACGGCAATAAAGCGCATAAAAGCGTGACGTGAAACACACTTTTCACCTTTTCGGCCATAAGCGAGGAGTTTTGTTTGGAATTC
>CAMJEC010000013.1 GCA_946404585.1 uncultured Caryophanales bacterium | reverse complement strand
TATTGATAACGACTGTTGTATCTTTGTTGTAGCTTAAGTCAGCGACTTTGTTGTAAGTGGTTTGTTCACCACCACCGCCACCTTCGCCGCCTTCACCACCACTTGGGGTGACGGCTGTGATAATGCCAGTACCTTGGATAGCTTGTGTAACACCATCTTTAATGTAGTCAGCACGGATTAATTTCATTGTGATTTCATCACCGACTTTAAGAGCGGATGTTGTTTCATTTGTCATGAAGTCTTGTGGGTTTGTGAAGGCATATTCACCAGCACCATCCCAAGCAAGAGCTGTGGCTGTGGCTGTAGCGCCATAAATGGCGACATCACTTGTACCATCAGTAATGGTCATATTGCCATATTTGTCTTTTGTATCGCCAGATTTGAAAGCTTTAATTGTGGCTTTAACAGTATAGGCGTTCTTCTTATTGTTTTCTAAAGCGATGAATTCAGTAACTGTCTTATTGGCAACTGCTGGTTCTGGAACGGCCCATTGTGTACCGGCTTCAAGAACTGTAACATTTTCATCTTTGAGGTCAAGACCATTTTCGATTGTACCATGGTAGTTCTTAACGATCATTGTGACTTCGACTTTGGCACCTTCTAATAATTTAGCGGCTAAAGCTTCAACTTTACCAGCACCATATAATTCAATGGCGTTGGTACCTTTAATATCTCTTTCACCATGGTCTTTATCAGATTTGCCTGGAACTAAGGCTTCACCCTTTGTAGCGGTTAAGAAGTAATCGTTACCAGATTTAACTGTGACGTAACCTTGGAATTTGTAGTAATCCCATGTGCTATCACTATCTTGTAAAGCATTACCAACTGCTAAGACTTCAGCAAATGTCTTTGTTAATGTTTGTCTTGGTTGTGGTTTTGTACCTTCACATTTGACAAAAATAGCAGAGGATGTTTCGGCTTGTGTGTTGTTGTAAACAGTGAATGGACCATGAGCTGTGACTTCACCACCAACCCAGATGTCATCATCAGTTAATGGTTGTTTTTGTTCTTTGTCTTTGAAACATTTGAAAACTTCAAATTTTTCTGTTTTGCCTTCTGCAGGTGTTAAGTAGAAAGCTACTTCACCAGAAGTTCTGCTGCCTGGAGCATAGTAGAAGGAAGAAACTTTACCTTTGACATAGAAGTCTTCATTGTTGTATTTTTCGTGTTTTGCAACTTTGCAAGCATCTTCGTTGTCGAATGGATCTTCAGCAGTACCTTCGTGGTTGACACCATATTTTTCCTTAACTGTTTGTTTTGCTTGTAAGGTAACTTTGACAGTGTCTTCTGATTCACCACATTTGACAGTGATTGTGGCTTCACCAGCGGCAACTGGGGAGGCCATTTGACCTTCGATAGCTAATTTAGCTGGGTCACTTGATGTAATTGTAATTTTGCCTTCATTAACTAATTGTGTAATGTTGGCTTTTGGTTCGACTTCAATGTTGACTTTTCTTGATGGATCACCAACAAACCATTCAGCTTGAAGTTCTTCTTTGTTACTAATTGTAACCTTGTAGTTAACTGGGGCTTCTGAAGATGTACCTGGATCTTGAGAAGATTTGCTTGGATTGGCGCCTGGTGTACAAGCAGGAACCATTAAGGCAAGGCCTAACAATAAAGCAACAAGTTTTGTTCCTTTTTTCATGTTAATTTCTCCTTTCACAAAAAATGGAAACTGTGCTACTGCACAAAGGTTTGATTATTTATATCCTTTAGTAGGTGCGTGTAAGTGACTTTGCGTTTCACGCCGAATACCGTAAAGACCACTCCGAACACTAAAAGTATAACCGAAATGACTGCGAGCCCACAGAAAACCATGAACTCTGGGGATGTTGGGGTAATCTGGAATTGATTATCCGCTTTTCTTGATAAAAGTAAGAAGACGATAGATGTCACTAAAAGAATGACACCAATAGAGATGTTAGACATGCCTCTAGCGAGGTCATTACGACCACGTTGGAGTTCAGCGTGACACGCTCTTGCTAAAGATTTAACGTCTTCTGGTGAGGCGTTTTCATGCATAAGATGACCACATCTTGGACAGACGTAGTTGATCTCAGTATCGATATCCATGCCTTCAATTCTCTTGTAGGTGGATTCTTTGGCTTCGATTTTTTCTTCGTTGAGTTTATAACCACAGTGATAACAATACATGATTAATTGCCTCCTAAATACACTATTCTTTGACCCATTCTAAACCACTCGCATCATTGAAGATGATTTGATAAGAGGTTTTATCGTTATAGGTATGGTATGTGTAGATACCACTTAATAAGAATTTCTTACCGACGAATTGTTCTTCGGTATTCCAATATTCAAATTTCTTTTCTGGATCACCAGCATAAGAGAATGTGATGTAAGCATCAAAATCACAATCTTTAAAGCCTAATGTGATTTCAGTGCCAGCAGTATTGATACGGAAATAGTTACATTCGACAGGATCAGTGACCTTGACAGCGCAGTTTAAGCATTCGAAACTACCATTCTTGGCGATTTCGCTTAATTCAGCGGCTTTATATTCAATCATATGTAAGCTTTGTTCACCAACGTTTTCTTCCGCTTTGATGAGGATCTTACAATCTTCATCAGAGGCTTCGGATTCAACGATTGGGAAGTGACCTTCAGCACCAGTTAATTGGAAACCAAAGTTTTCACTATATTTAGCAAAGACACATAATTGGATAAATGTGTTGAGTTTTCTATATTTGCTTGGGACAGAAGACATGCCGCAGAAGACGTTAATAGCAGCATATTCGCCACCTTTAATGCCTTTACCTTCACCACGGATTTCTTCACTATCACTTTCTTCAAAGTAGCTTTGTAAGTACATTGTGCCGTTTGAATAACCAGCAACTGTACCACGGATTCTAACTTTAGCGCCATCTAATGGTGATTGATAGTTTTTATCCTTGATGTAGTTTTCTGTAGCGACTTTTAAGTCTAATAAACTTGTATTGACATAGTCACCAGTTGGGAAGGTATCTTCAGGAACGCCAGAGAATAAGCGAAGTTTGTAGTTCTTAGCTTGTGTTTCAGCGGCATAGAATGTATCAGCATATGATGGCATATCTTGCACGTTTTTAACCCAGGAATAGCCTTCTTGAACGATGGCAAGGTTTAACAAATATAATTCGTTAAATGGCGCATCTTTCTTTGTTTCATTAATCCAAATTAAAGAGACAAATCTTTCACCAGTGGAGTCATATTGTGGACTACCATAGTTTTCTTGGGCTGTAGAAACGACGATTGTACCATTAGCGTCCGCTTCTTTTAGTTTCTTCTTATTGAAGTCACTAGCAGGTTGGCCCCATGGTTGAATACGACCAGTTGATTCTGGAGTATCGATACCATAATAACGGGATTTAATGTTTAAACGACTTGTGGTGGTCACTAATGGGATGAAGTGAGCGGTATCACCATCGATGGATTGATAAAGCTTAACTTGGCCAATACCATCTTTATAGAAGTCTCTACCTTTATAATCTAAAGATAAGCGGACTGCTGCAGATTGAGTATAGTCAACCCAGTTAGCGTCACCTTGGGATGGTTCTTTATTACCATTACCACCTGTTTGACAGCCGGCTAATAAGGCTACTGATAAGAAGGTAGCAATGGCTAAAGTAATTTGTTTGAACTTATTCATAGCGCCCTCCTTTTAATTATTTAATATCTTTCTTCGCGTTGTTGATGGCGGTTGCGAAAGCATCATCAAGAGTGGATTTACCATTTAAGACATTGGTCACTAAAGAGCCAACTTCTTTTCTTAATGTCGCACTGCCTGGGAAAACAGCGGAGTTATAGTAACGACCAGCGATGTCGTTTTGTGTAACTAAGGCTGCTTCAGCGTAACCTTCACCACCTTCGATGAAGTCACTATATGTTTCGGTTGTGTAGCAAGATTCTCTCACTGGAGAATAGCCTTCAGAACCGTTAACGCATAAGGAAACGTTAACTTGTTTACTGGTTAAGTATTTGATTAATTTCCAGCCATATTTGAGAGCATTATCATTTTCCGCCTTAGGTAAGGATGGATTGTTGAGCATACAAACGGATGGACCTTGAGAAATATAGGCCACTTTTTCGCCCATGGTTGGAACTTTAGCAAAGGCTGTATCAAATTGACCAGCATCTGGGATGGTATAACCAGTACCACCAGTAGAACCGATAGAGAAGAGTGTTTTGGCTTCTTTAAAGGAGTTACTAGCGTAGGTGCCTTCAACACCTTGGGTGGTTAATAAACCATCATCGTGAGCTTGTTTAAGAGCACTGACGATTTCTTTAGCTTTAGTGAGGTTGGCACTTTCTTCGAAATCAACACGGCCCTTACCATCTGTGCCGATGGAAGAATAACCAATATCGTTTTGATAGAGTTCTGTAATGAATAAGTTAGAATCACTATCGTAATAGATTGGATATTCGAGTTTTGAAGAGATTGTGTCTTTGTGTTCGACTGCGGCTCTAGCAATATTGAGAAGTTGTTCCCAAGTGATGGTCTTCATGAATTCTTGGACACGATCAACTGGAACATCTGGATAAGCATAAGCCATGGCAGCTTTAGCAGCATCAAGGTTATAAGTCATGATTTCGGTGGACTTCATGAGAGGGATTAAATATGTACCTTCTCTTTGTAAAGAACGACCTTCATCTAAATAACTCTTCACCATATCGCTTTCAGGCATAGTATCGCCATAATCGGCTTCGGTACCGAATGTAACAGCGCTGTCTTTTAAGAATTTATCAAAATTGACAACGTATTTACCTGGTTCTTCACCTTCTAAAGCTAGATAGTCGGCCACGTGGTCAGCATAGGCAATTGCGATTGTTGGGCTTTCGCCTGTCGCAATACCGGTTGTGACTTTACTTGGCATATCTTTGTAGCCACCTTGATAGGAAAGGACGACTTCAACATCAACGCCTTCTTTATCTTTGACTTTCTTAACAAAGTCCGCAATTTTGCTCTTTAAAGCGGCTTCTGGTTTTTGACCAAAGGTGTGCCAGAAGTTAATGACGACTTTGCCGGTGTTATTATTTCCACCACCATTACAACCTGCTAAGGAAGCAAGGATAAGTGGGAACATTAATAATGATACTTTTTTCATAATTTTTTCTCCTTTCGAGAAATAGTTATTACATTTCTTTGAGTGTATTGTTGATTGCTAAATCGAATTTTTCTTTTAAGTATGTATCGTTGATGTCTTTACCATCAGCGGCATCTTTTAAGACGTTAACCATTAAAGAGTTAACTTCTGTTCTAGCGGTAGAAGAACCTTTGAATGGAGGAGTTGTAAAGACTTTGTCAACAGTTGAAGAACTATAAACAGCGTTGAGAGCGGTTAATAATTCAGTACTACGAGCATCTTTACCTTCTGTATTACAGTAGTCGATATAAGCTTCACTTGTGTAAGCAGAAGCACGGACTGGTAAATAACCAACTTCGATAGCCCAGGAGGCTGTGTTCTTGGTATTTGTCATGTGCTTATAGAATAACCAAGCGGCTAATTGTCTATCTTTATCATTACCATGGTCTAAGATACAAACGGATGGACCTTGGGAAATGATCTTAGCAGCTTTACCTTCTGCTTGTGGGATACGGGTGACACCGACATCAAATGTGTCAGCGACTTGGTTTTTAACACCAGCGGTACTACCAATGGAGAATAAGACGTTATTTTCTTTGAAATAGTTAGAGGAATAGCTCTTACCAATAACGCCTGGGCTTCTTAAGTAACCTTCTTTAGAAGCATTAGCGAAAGTCTTCATTAAAGCTTTCATATTATCGTTGTTGTAATCGAGGTGAGCTTCACCATATTCGTCAACACTTGTATAGCCATAGCCATATTGTTGAGAAAGAGTGATAAATAAGTTAGCGTCACTATCGTAACCAACATAAGAGTTCATGCTACCATCTTTAGCGGTAATTAATGGTGAACTTGGGTGAGCAGCATCATATTCTTTAAATGCTGGGCATAATCTACCGAATAATTCTTCCCATGTTAAGGATTCGATATAAGCCTTATTCATGGTGATACCTTTTGTGGCTAAGAATTGCACGAGTTCACTATCGAATAAACGTGTTTCGTTGTAGAACATCGCTTCTGTGGATTTTGAGAATGGTAAGCAATATGTACCAGGAAGTGGGAATTCTTGACCTTCTTTTAAGTAAGCTTGAACGAGGTCTTCTTTTTCCGCGGCGGTCCAGCCATATTCTTCGTTATCCATGAATGGATCTAACTTAACAGCTTTACCGAAGTCGATGTAGTCAACGACGTGGTCTGGATAAGCGATGACTAAGTCACCGTATTCACCAGTTTGAATGTCAGAAATTGTTTGAGAATGGATTGTATCGTAGTTACCACTGATCCAACCATCTTCAAGTTTAATTTCAACGTTTGGTTCAATTTCCTTAAATGAATCAACAAATGATTGTAATTTAGCTTGATAGCCTTGGGCATAAGCTTGTGTAAATTTAATGGTAACTTTGTGGTCAAAGTGGCCTTTCTTTTCAGTGTTAGAATTACCACCTTGGTTACATCCTGCTAATGAGAGGACGGAGGCAAGTACCATTACTGGAACAAGAGTTTTCTTTTTCATTATATTTCTCCTTTTTATTAAATTGTCAGCGACAATATTAATCATTTTATTAGCCTTTAATACCCGCTCTTCCGACACCTTTCATAATGTATTTACGGAAGAAGACGAATAACAAGAACAATGGGACAGTGACGCAGAAGGAAGCGGCCATTTGATAACCGTATTCCACCATACCTGTATCAATATCTTGGAAGGCACTACCACGTAATCCGTTAGAGATTAAGCGGAATTCTTCGTTCTTTGTAACTAAGTTTGGCCACACATAGGAATTCCATGTACCCATGAACTTTAAGATGGTAATGGAAATAAGTGTAGGGGCAGCAAGAGGAACCATGACTTTCCATAAGAAGTCCCAGTCACTCTTACCATCGACTTTCGCGGCTAAATAGAGTTCCTTAGGGATTTGTTTGAAGTTTTGTCTTAATAAATAAATATGGAAGACAGAAACGACAAATGGCACAATCATCGCTAAGTAAGCATCCATTCTTGTTTGATCTTTAATCCAACCGAAGGCGTTAACGGTTAAGTAGTTAGAAATAACCATCATTTCACCAGGAATCATCATCGTCATTAAGAAAATCATGAATAATGGTTCACGGCCTTTGAATTCAAGTCTAGCGAAGGCAAAGGCAGCGAAGATAGTTGTGACTAAAGTACCCGCTGTGGAAAAGATTGCCACGATAATGGTATTAAACATATAACCAGTGAAGTTAAATGTTTCGAAAACATAGGAATAGTTACTCCACATAACAATATTTGGGAAGAATGTTTGTTGAGTGGCCATGATTTCATCGTTTTGCTTTAAGGATGTGATAATCATCCAATAGAATGGAAACATCACGGTTAAGGCTAAAGCAACGATGAATAAATAGGTGAGAACTGTGGTGATGATGTGCACCACTTTTTCACGACGTTTGATTGATTCAACGGTCTTACCACTTTCCACGATGGATAAAGTGATATTAGGATTGACACGGACTTTCTTAAAGTCAATGTATGTCATTTGTTCTTCTTGTTGAACTACTTGTTCTGCCATACTTGCCACCTCCTAATAATGGACTCTCTTCTTACTGACGCCAAATTGGACGAAAGTAAAGATGAGAATCACGATAAAGAGGAACACACCTGCTGCTGCCGCACGTGATGTATTACCCTTTTCAACGTTATCGTAAACGTAATAAACGATTGTTTCCATATCTGGAATATTAGAGTTCTTACCCATTGTGCCAGGACCATTGAAGATAGCGACAACGGATGTATATTCCTTAAATGATCCGATAAATGATGTAATCATCAAATAAAGGATTTGTGGGGATAATAATGGGACGGTAATCTTCCATAATGTTTTAGCTTTTGGACAGCTATCGATTTGGGCGGCTTGATAGTATTGTTTATCAATGCCTTGTAAACCAGATAATAAGATAAGGATTTTAAATGGAATACTGTTCCAAACGATATATAAGCATAATGGAATCATAGCAACCCATCTATCCGCACCATAGACCCAAACGGTATTGGAGTGGAAGATGAAGTTGATAATACCAGACTTATCAAAGATAACTGAGAAGACTAAACCAATAGCCACCGCGTTAGTGACATATGGAAGGAAGAAGACGGTTTGTAAGAATTTTTGCAGCCACTTAATAGAATTAAGGGCGACAGAAATAATTAACGCTAACAAGATGGATACAGGCACGGTGACGAATGTAATAATCAACGTGTTCGGTATCGCATACGTTGTAAAGTAGGTTTCTAGACCGCCTTGCCCAGTCTTTACCCAGCCAAAGATGACACCAAAATTCTCTAATGTGAAACCAGAGAAGCGACCAGTCGCATATTGGTAATCTTTTGCAAAGGAAATAAAGATGGTGTTAATTAAAGGATAAAGTAAGAAGATGGAGATTAAGACCACGACTGGACCAAGGTATAACCAAGCTTTCCAGTTGTTCTTACTAGCGACATCTTCAATACCTGTCACCTTGTAAGGTTTGCTGACTCTTTTATTGGAAACCAAGCGAATGACTTTATTCTCATTCTCTTGTAAGCCTTCCTCATATTCAGGAACTTTTTCAGGTTCGGCTGTGGGTAGGCCTTCAGTATTATGAGTCCTTTTTTTCTTAGATAAGAAATTTAGAAATTCTATACCCATAGACGCTCCTTTCGTTATTTAATGTAGATCCTTTCATCAGTTTCAGCATCAAAGATGAAAACTTTATGAGGTTTGACTTTGAAAGCAACTTTTCCTGGATTGACTTTGTCGTCCGCAGAAATGATAGCTTTGAATGTTGGTTTTGTGCATAATTCGTTTTTAGCCACAACGGAAATATCACGACCCATGACTTGGATCATTTCACATTCAGCATGTAAGACGCCTTTGTCTTTTTCATCAGCAAGGACAAAGCCTTCTGGCCTAATAGCGACTGAGACTTCTTGGTCTTTAATGCCTTTAGCTTCACCAACGCAGTCTTCACCAACGTAAATCTTTTCGCCTTTAACAGCGCCTTTGAAGACATTGATTGGTGGAGTACCTAAGAATTGGGCAACGAATAGGTTTGCAGGGCTGTTATAAACTTCTTGTGGTGCACCCATTTGTTGCATTTCACCGAGTTTCATAACAACGATTTTATCGGAAATAGACATCGCTTCTTCTTGGTCGTGAGTAACGAACACGGAAGTAATACCTGTTTCTTGTTGAATTCTTCTAATTTCTTCACGGGTTTGTAATCTTAAACGAGCATCTAAGTTAGATAAAGGTTCGTCTAAGAGTAAGACACGTGGGTGTTTAACTAACGCTCTAGCGATAGCGACACGTTGTTGTTGACCGCCAGATAATTGATTTGGTTTTCTTTCCAAATATTCATCAACTTGGACGAGTTTAGCGGTATCGTAAACGATATCTCTTCTTTCTTCTTTTGTTAATTTACGGTGGGCAATCGCTTGCGCTGTATCTAAAACGATATCACTGAGTTCTAATTGTTCAGCGAGTTCATCCATGACTTGTTTAGCTGTTTCAGTGGATGTTCTATGCAATTTGAAATAAATCTTTGTGTGTTCTTTATCGTAGTAAAGCTTCATGTCAGTAATCTTCAAATTGTGTTTCTTGAAGAAGTCTCTGACAAACTTTTGATTTTCAGCGTTAACAACATTACTCACAAAGTAACGAGCTTCTTCCATTGGTACACTATTGGAGATTGCTTCAAAGCATTCTTGTAAGCGGGAATGTAATAAGGATTTAACACGCGCCACTAAGTCGAAGCCACGTTTGCCACGGGAAATAACGATTTCACCTGGATTACCAATTGGTTTAATTGCTTCTCTAATGGTTCTAATTGTGTCGTCCATTTGTGGTAAGTCGAAGTCTTTACCTAATCTTGATTTGAATGTTAAATCAACGGTCTCTTTTTCACCGATTTTATTAACGGTAGCTCTGACTGTCGAATCGAATAAAGCTTCGGATGTTTGGACCTCTTCAACGTTGGTTAATTTAGCATCGATGATTTTTGGGAAATTATCGACGAATAAATTCTTACTAGCAGGAGCAACGTTTTTAAGTAAAATGGTGAGTTTAAGGTTTTCGCCTTCTAAAGAAGAGGTGATTTGGAATTGTTTCTTGTTTAAGCCGACACGTTTGCAAAGAGAATCAACTGATTTGAGAATACCATCAAGGACATCTCTCTTCTTCATTTGATACTCATAATTGAGGGTAAAATCAAAGAAGGTAACGAGAGGAATCTCAACTTGGAGATTTGTTAATGGGAATTCGATGTTCTTATAGATAGTCATATGAGGATAAAGAGCATAGTTTTGGAAGACTAAGCCAATACCTCTTTTTTCTGGAGATAAATTAGTGACTTCTTGATCACCGAACCACACTTCACCAGATGTTGGGGTTTGTAAACCTGAAATCATGTAAAGAGTTGTTGATTTACCACATCCTGAAGGTCCTAATAAACCAACAAGAGTGCCATCATCAACGTTAAAGTTCAAATCTTTAACAGCGATTGTGTCACGAATGTTCTTACGTGCGTCACCAGGGAAAATTTTAGTTAAATCTTTAATTCTAATTTCCATAATGTATCTCCTTAATTCGTTCCGTCGTCATCGACGTCTTCGTTTAATTTGAGTTTAATGATTCTTCTTCTTTCTTTATTGGTCTTAATAACACCGACCATGTATTTGATGAAATAGCCAATGATGACGACTGACATCACAGAAAGAACGATGATGTAGGCATCGGCTGGGTTATAAACAACAATAGCGTTATTTAAAGCACTGGCTCTTAAAACAATGAAGACGAGATCGAATAAGACCACTAAGCTACCGAATAAGAATAAGGCGGCTTTAGTGAAGTATGATTTGTTCTTCATTCTTCTGAATTCATCATTTTTATATTTGTTCTTCAAATAGAAGTAGAGTCCAATTGTGGTACCGACAAAGATAGCGACATATGCGATTAAAAGAATAATTAAGAACGCATTGATATCGAATAAGTGGGCTTTTTCGGTATATGGCATGATGGAGTGGTAACCAAATCTTGTAATAACGTTACTACGAGCGATTGGGCCTTTTTGGGCTAATAAGTCTAAAGTGACATATAAGCCAACAAATGAAACGGCTTTAATCTTATCAGCGGAGAAGTTAGGAGCGATATCACTATTCTTGAATAAGAATGAGACTCTGTTACCTTTTTGTTGTTCTAGCTTAAACTGTGCAACAGGTGTTACGATTTTGACATCTTTTTGGACATCTGCACTACCATCACGATATGTAATTCTGAAACTACAGAGAGTTAAAGAAGTTAATCTATAACGGATTTTGAGTTTACCAGACTTAATATCATTTAAGTGTGTATTGTAATAGTTAGATTTTAAGTGTTCGTAAATATTGGCTTCACTAATATCAACATTTAAGTCGATAGCGGAGAAACCAGAGAATGTGGATAAACCAGTAAATGAGCATTTGATGAAGTCGTTGATATCATAAGCTCTTGAGAAACCTTGTTTTGGTTTAATGCTATAAGCTTGACTTAATTCTGGTTCAGTAATCGCGGTTTCACCGACTGTTCTAGCACGGTAGATGTTATGCAAGACTGTGCTTGAGAAGTCAATTTCTTCACCTTCTGTTAAAGGGATATCGCAGTATAAGGATTTTGTATAGTCGTTAACTTGACGACCAACACATTCGAATAATGAGTTAGCGGATGTTGGAGCAAAGTCAAAATAACGAGTTTCAGCAGCACCACCATTAACGGAAACTTTATATTCAAGAGTAAGTGGTTTTTGTTCACCAGTCTTTGGATACCAACCAATGATGAAGTTTTGTGTTTCATCACCATATTTAGAAGCACCGGCTTTTGATAATGGTTCGGCTTTAGCGGCTGGGAAAGTAGCACCATAGTTAACTGTAGCACCATGGTTCCAGTCATCAGCCCAACCTTCTAATTTAGCGGCTGGTTCAACGTTAAATACCATACCTTCTGGAATGTTTTGGAAGGACTCTGAATAGATTTCAGTAACTTCTTGAGGAATGGTAATAGAAGTAATGCCTGTCCAATCTGGGACAACATTAATACCTAAACGAGTGACATCGAGATTGAAAATGTGGTTTCTTGTTAAAGAACGAGGAATAACGATGTCAGTAACACTTGCGGTAGCATTTAAGCTATAGACGTAAGAGTTGAAGTGAACAGGTTCGTATTCACCTTTTTCATAAGCTTCGGTAATTGCTTCTCTTTCTTCGGCGGTCTTGGTGTTGAAATCTTTGAGATATTCATCAAAACCAGCATCATCTGGCGCTAATAAGTAGGAAGAAGTCGCATCGCACCAACCTTGACCACCAGTTGAGAACATAAAAGTGAAAGACTGCCCCATTGATGTCTTGGTAGATGAAGTAGCAGAAACCATAAGGTTACCATCTGGGATTTCAACTTCACCACTATAATCAGGAGCAGCGGCTTTTCTGTCTAAAAGACGTGGTTGGTTTAAAGATGCTGTTTTAGTATCATTCTTCGCTACGGGCGCATTAAAAGATGACAACGAAAAAAGGCTTATTAATCCTAGCAAACATGGAAGGACAATTTTTTTCACCATATGAGTGGCCTCCAGCATTCCATTTTTATCATTCTTATTATACATACATATGCCTGCGCTACGCAATACATTATTCTTAGTCATAATTCCTGGTTTTAAAATCAACAGGCTTTTTATATGGCGTGGTCTTTTCGAGTTCAACTTCTTGAAAAGAAAAATAGATTTTTGTTCTTTTCCCGTCAACCTCGGTAAGGCGCAACATATAATCCGCAAAACCTTGTTTATTTTTAGAAAAAACCATAATTGAAAAAGAAATTATGATTGGTAGTCCAAAAGTGAATAAAGATAGCACTAAAATTGCGAAATAGAAGATCGCAAATCTGGCTAAAGTACGTGGTAAAGATGGCGATAAGCAGTTAGAATCCACTAAACCAATGCCATATAAGGCTTTACCAAATGTCATTCTGCCACGTCTAAAGATGAATATTGGGACAAGATAAACTAATAATCCTGTGAAGCAATAAACGGCAAAAATATTAACCCAAAGTAACATATTTGTTTGATAGTTAATAATGTCTTTATAGTGAGGTACTACCACGACTAGATAAGCTTGTAAGTGATTATCAATGTATGGTTGGTACGCTTTTTTATAATATTCGGTATAGATTTGAGAACTAACGCTTTCCACAGATTCGAATAAAGCAGGGTTTTCAACTACTTCATTTGATTCATTAACGATAAACATTGGAGTGTCGTTATGGACCATTGTTTCCGCCAAACGATATTCACGATAATCTTTTACTACTGTTTCATAGTTCTCATTAGTGGCCATACTTTGAGCATAGCTCACAAATGTCTCAATCGCATTTCTAGAACGTGTCATTCTCGATTTAGCGGTTTGGCCTTTATCGTAATTTAAAACAGAAACGATATCTCTTAAGACGTTATCGTCATCATAAGCATACAAACCAGAATCTAATCGCATTTGTGTTAGTTCTTGTGATTTTGCTTTATAGGTAGGCGTTATCCTTATAATTTCACGTACACCCAAGAAGAGTGAAAGAAAAACCATAATGAAAATCAAAATATCCAAAAGATTAGCGAATATTCGATGAGTAAATTTAGGGCGGTAATACAAAACATTAACGTTTTGATTATTCGTCGCTATTTCTGCATCAGAAACAACTTCATTAATATGGTCTTCCATGATTAAATTTTATATCCTTTTGCACGATAAACATTATCCATCTCTTCGCTAGTTAGATATAGCGAGTTAGATAAGTAATCGGTAAGAGAACGATTATACTGGTTAAAAAATAAAAAGAAAAGACTAATTAGTAACAAAATGCCCGAAAACACCGTTCCATATAATAAATAATGCAAGGTGAACAAAGTATTAAATGGTACGAGCATTGATGGAATAAACATAATACCAAGTAAGGTCGCAAATAGACTATATAAAGCGCTGGCCACTACCATTCTTTTCTTTGTGTGATTCAAAGAATAGAAGTCCACTCTTTCAATTTTCATAAAGAGCATCGCTAATGTTTTTCTATTCTTATTTATTAAAGGGAAAATGAGGAATAATCCTGACCAAACAAGAACATGAGAAATATAAGCGCAGACAGTCATAAGATTTCCATGATATGTTTCAAGTTCTTTGATTCGGTTTTTACATTCTAAATATGAACGAGTTTCACCCTCATAATGTAAATCGTTCTTTTCAATATCATTCATCACTTCCGCGAGAAGAGGATTAAAGAGATTATCAGATATATCCTTATAATACTTTTGTCCAATATCGCCCATCGCGTCTTTTGGATCATAGAAAGCATACAGTTCGTTTTTAACCTCTATCTTTAAATTATATTCCTTCTTGGAATCATTATATTCAAAGTAATTATCTTTCTTATTATAGTAATTGAAACTATCAAAATATGTTTGTTCTTTATTTCTAATATCGTGATAGAAATGATAGATAGTATCGTTTTCTTTTTTATGACCGTATTGAGGAGTTTTTGTATCAATACTTTCTTCAGTGTCCAAAACGAAATAGCTTAAGAAGCAACGATATGTATATTCCACACCTGCGGTTACATCTGTACGATCAAAACCACTATCACGTAGTAGCACTTTCGCATTGTAATAATGGTCATACATATCTAGTGTGGTTAAAACATGCTCTTCATTTTTAGCGTTATAATTTGTCGCGGCTTTGCCAATTGGGGCAGCGGCAATATTAAAAATAAGGTAAGTCAAAATAAAGTGTATGAAGAAATCAGCGAGGAAAACTAAGATCCTTCTACCCTTTTTCAAAGGATGAATATCGATATAATTTTCTTGTGTTACTGTCTCTTCTTCAGCCATAACCTACTATTTATCTTTTAGTATATCCTTAATTGCGTCTAGTTTTTCTGTAGAAACACCGATAACTTTGTTCAAATAATTGTATGTTTTTTCTTGTAAGGATTCGCCCTCATATGCCTTAAGAGTGGCGCCATATCTATCATCGATATCTGCAGTTTTACAAATACCACTTATTTTAGCGAAGTTAGAGAATAAATAATCACGATAGAGATATTCTTCTTCCACCCCACATAAAGCTTCGATTAAATAGGCCATACAGCCTGTTCTATCCTTACCAATCGCGCAGTGGAAATCAATTGGATAAATATTTCTATCGCTAAGAAGTTCAAAGAACTCCTTAATACGCGCTGGATTATCATATAAGAAAGCACTACGCTCACCAACATAAGTAAGAACGTTTTCACCACCATAATACATTGGTAAATGATTATAGGAGACTGTTTCTCCTAATGGAGAAGCTTTGATATTACCATTTTCTCCTGGTCTTCTTAAATCGACTTCTGTTTTAATCTTTAAAGTATTTAATAAAACGTCTTTAGATTGTTCATCTAATAAAGATTTACCATCAAGATCTTCATCTTCATTAAAACGTCCGCTACGGTAGATTAAACCCTGTTTAATGCCATGTCCGCCTAAATCACGAATGTTCATGACATTATTGACGTATAAGTTACGTGGACCTTTATTCGTGGTTCTAAAGGCTTTTTTCTCACTTTTAAACTGTAATGTATCACTATAATAAGCTGTGACTTGATATTGATATTCAGTATCTAATTTAAAGTTATAGAATTCATCTTGATCAAAATTAGTAATATTACTTTTTGTATACCAAGGAGTTTCATTATTTCCTTCATAGATATCCACGATGAAATATTTTGGTTTTTTATTAGTGTTTGATTTAGATTCTTCCCAGTTAATAGATAAAGGCATTGGTTGTTCTTTTGATGAACTACCCGCGGCTATGCCGTTCGTAGACAAATAGTCTTCACTATTGATGTATTTATTTTGTAATTCAGTATGGAAATCAAATACATCACCACCGTCTTTTAATTTAAACTCAAAAGAAGTTGGATTAGCGTTGCACGCTACTAGTGTAGTTAGTAGGAATAATGATCCTAATAAAGAAATAGATTTTTTCATAGTATTTTTCCTATTAGAGCATTATAGCATTAAATAACATTTTGTATGCACAAAAAAACTCACCTCTATTGAGATGAGTTTTAATGATTAGTTTTAAGAAATTACTTGAGAATTTCAGAAACTGTACCAGCACCAACGGTTCTGCCACCTTCACGGATGGAGAATTTGGTACCTTTTTCCATGGCGATTGGGTGAATGAGTTCAACGCTGAGTTCAACGTTATCACCAGGCATAACCATGTCGACACCAGCAGGAAGTGTAATAACGCCTGTGACGTCGGTGGTACGGAAATAGAATTGTGGACGATAGTTGCTTAAGAAAGCTGTGTGACGGCCACCTTCTTCTTTTGTTAAAACGTAGA